>DKAR01000116.1 GCA_002450895.1 Proteobacteria bacterium UBA6921 | reverse complement strand
CCGCCACCGCCACCGCCGCCCATACCCCCCATGCCACCCATGCCACCACCACCACCACCGCAAACTCCGCCTCCGCCTCCGCCACCCATAAGCACCTCCGCATAGGTTCGTTTCTAAACAACGGAAAGTAATTCCCAACCACAAGGCTCGGCCACTTCGATTCACCGGCCGGAAGATCGTGCAGATACGTCTGCGACCTTCGAATTAAAAACTAGCGAAACCGGGCGATTGAAATAAGCGCAAATCTACTGATCGTGAAAGTACGGATGACGATGAAACATCGTTTCTTTCACGCCAATCGTCACTCCGTTTTTTCCTTTCATATTCCCGTCCTAACACCACCCCACCCACGCGACTGCAGACGACGTAAACAGGTCGGGAATCGGCACTGGCCAACCTCGCCCTTCGCGCCGGCAGCAATACATCAGGAAATGATCAGGACGCGGCAAGGACTCCGCGACCCCGTCTTTTTACGCTTACGCCACTGGATCGACGTTGCACGCAATGCGAGGCGATCCACACCCGGCGCCGGCGACCTCCACGGCTCACCCCGGGCCCACACCCGACGTGGAGGCAAGGAAAGATGGTCATGCAGACCTACATCGTTCGTCGCAGCCGGTTGGTTGCAACCGCGGCCAAACTCAATGAATCGCTCACTCGGCTGCGCGACTTTGAAGATATCCCACAGGCCCTTGAAGCACGCTGGATTCGTTCCTACGTGTCGCGCGATTCGGGTCGCTTCTGTCTCGCATGCGTCTTCCAGGCCGGCAGCGCACAGACGCTGCGACAACATGCGCAACTGACGGAACTGCCCGCGCATGAAGTGTTGCCGGTGGTTGCGACGATCCACGCTCGCTCATTTGCTCCGTCACTCGTCTATCTAATTCGCCGCCGCTCGTTCTGCGGCAATTCGCCTGAACTTGAACAAAGACTCTCGGCCGCGAAACGCGTCGCTGAGGAAATGTCTCGTGAAGTGAGTTGGCTGCGAACGTACGCCGTTCGCGAGCAGGACAACACGCTTGGAACCGTTTGTTTTTATCAGGGAGTCAATGCACAAGCACTTCGCGAACACGCCAGTCGCGTCGGCATACCCGCCGACGAAATCGAACCCGTGATCGGTCGCGTTGTTTTTCGCACCGATCCGTACGAGCACAGTGATTTCGGCGTCACTGTGTCCGCTTGATCCGCCGAATTCATCCACCCAACGAGGAGTATTAATCATGAACAGCAACACCATCCACAAACTCGCCCTGTCCGCCGCGCTGGTTGCGGCTACGCTAGGCGCCCAACCTTCCGCCATGGCACATGGCAACGCGGCTGAAATGAGCAACGACCTACACAAGTTGCTTGAAGACGCACGCAAGGCGACTCAGCCCTTCACCGATCTTCAAGCCGCAATTGCCGCCGGTTACGTCAAGTTTCCGGACCTGAAAGGCGATTGTGTCGCGCAACCGGGCCAGGGCGGCATGGGAATTCACTACCTGAATTCATCACTGCTCGACGCCGAGCTTGATCCGCTGCACCCCGAACTGCTGGTGTATCGAAAGAACGCGGATGGCAAAGCCGAGTTGGGCGCGCTCGAGTACGTGGTATCCGCTCCGGTGTGGGACTCGACGCATCCGCAACCTCCGGCCTTGTTCGGACACGCATTCCATCTGCTGCGCACACCGAATCGCTATGGCCTCGATACGCCGCTGTACACACTGCATGTGTGGCTGTGGGAACCGAACCGGAATGGGCTTTTCAACGACTGGAACCCGGCGGTCACGTGCGATTAAAAGCGTGACGGACAATCTCGCTTCGTGCGCGCCACCACGATTGATTCGAAAAATGGTACGCGCACGAAGCGGACGTTCGCCGCGATCGACCGTCGTTTTGACCAAGAAGAACGAGTGCAGGATCTTGCGGGTCCGCGCTCGTTTTACTTTTACTGACGACAGACCGATCAGAATCCGCCCGCAATGATTGCATGGTTGGCACATCGGTTAATCCATGGATACACGTAAATCGATTTCCCTACGCACACCGGCTTTCAGCGCATCGCCCCGGCAGTCATACTATGCGGACGGTCAGGTGGGGATGGCGGGGGAGTTTGTGGCGGACACAATGACGTACCAGTTCGGACCTTGCGAACTCGACGAGGGACGACGTTTGCTTTTGGCAAACGGAAACGAGATCAAACTCCAGCCGCGCGTCTTTGACCTCCTCTGTTACCTCGTGCGCCATCGCGAACGCGTGGTCACCAAAGATGAACTGCTCGATGCGCTGTGGCCGGGCACTGTCGTCGTTGACAATGCCCTGCAGCGGGTTGTCAGTCTGGCACGTAGCGCGTTGTCCGACGTGGGCATGGACGATGCGGTACGCACCTATTCGCGCCACGGCTATCGTTTCTGTGTTGAAGACTGCATCGCAACAATCGATCAGGAACTTTCCGTCGCCGAAGCCACTGTCCAACAGGCGCGCGACGCCTATGAACGTAACGACTGGATCGCGGCCTGCGATGCTTACGCCAGCGCTGAAGCACGTGGCGAACTGACGCACGACGACATCGAACAATGGGGCCGCGCCGCAATTTGCGCCGGCTTGGGACAGAGTACCGTTCCGGCGCTTGAGCGCGTGGTCAGCGAACGCGATACCGCCAGTGACGAAATCGGTGCCGCGCGCGCCACCCTGCTCCTCGTTCAAATTCGTATCGATTCCAGGCAAGGTGCCATGGCACGCGGACTGCTGCAACGCGTCTCGCGTTACCTGGATGGAAAGAGTGCCAGCGCCGAGCGCGGACACTACGCGTGGATGTCGAGCCGCTCTGCGCTGGGGAGCGGTGACGCGGATACTGCGCTCGCCCTTGCCGACGAAGCGTGCCGTGTCGGACGCAGCCTGCGCGATGCCGATGTTGAATGCCTCGGTCTGGTGTATCGCGGGCATTCATTAATCGCGCAAGGAAAAATCGCCGCCGGCCTTTCACAACATGAGGAAGCCGCTGCGGTCATCCGGCTCGGCGCGGTGCGGTCTTGGGTCGCCGGATGGGCGCTGTGTTCGATCCTGTATGCCGCACGTTACCGTTGCGATTGGCTGCGCGCCGCGCAGTTTGCCGAAGCGTTTTTCGAGTGGAGCCGCTCGTGCAGCATGCCTGCCTTCCCGGGCACCTGTCAGTTGCATCGTGCGGCGGTGCTGAGCGTGCGCGGCGACCTCGAACGCGCCGCATCGGAAGTTCGTGCGGCGGCCGAATTGCTGGCGCGCGCGGCGCCGTGGGCTGAGGGCGATGCGTATTGCGTACTGGGTGAAATTCAACTGAGCTGCGGCGACTTCGAAAGCGCCGAAGCATCGTTCAAACAAGCCAATGCACTGGGGTGGGATCCACAACCGGGACTCGCGCGCCTGCACCTGTTGACCGGGCGGCCGGAGCTCGCGTTGCGCGGACTGGAACGCGCTCTGGAAGAAGCGGACTGGACATTACTCGAACGACGCGCACAGCTGTTGTGCATGGTGGCACAAGCCGCCGCAGTGGCGGGAAATCTGGATCGCGCCCGCGAGGCACTCACAACGATCGCCGCGCAACCGCAGCTGATCGATACAGAAGCGCTCAAGGCAATGCATTGCACGGCGGAAGCTGAAGTCGCAATGCGCGACGGTGACGTCGCTGTCGCGACGCAGCGGCTGCGCCGCGCCGTGCGCCATTGGCGCGAAATCGATTCGCGCGTGTGTGAAGCAGAAACCCGGCTACGCCTGGCCGAATGCCTGCTGCAAGACAACGATGCCGCCGGTGCGGAACTGGAACTGCACGCACTCGAATCCACCCTCGCACCTGCAACCATCGCACATCGAGACCGCGTCGGGGCGCTGCGCGAGATGCTGAATCAGATGCAGTCTCCATGACTTTGTCGCTCGACGCGACGCACGAAGCGAAAAACGTTCTCGACACTCCGAACTCTTGATCGGGCCAGAACACGGCGCGCGCGTGTGGTCAGCGTCTCGCGCTCTCTGCGGCGCATGGCCGCGCCGTCCACCCTTAAGAAAGACTGTACTGAGCGTTTCGATTCACTCGTGTATCTACGACTTTCGCGGAACACTCTGTTGGAGTAAGAAGAATACAGGGTCGATTTTTACAGAGATGGCGACGCGAACCGCGAACGATGGTCGTTGCGACTGTCCCGCGCGCATTCATCGTTCGTAACGTCGTCGGTCACGATGATTGTGGGCGACGCGAAAAGACAGGCGCGACATGCCTACGGTCTTTACGGAGGAGGGCCGCTCGTGAAGACGCCGCTGAAAATTCGATGGTTGGTTTTTCCATTCTTGGCACTGTTTCCGCTTTCAGAAACTGCGGCGATGGACGTTTACGTTGCGGTGGGGAGGCCGGGCAGTGAGCTCATCGCAAACCTGAACAATCGCTACATTCCACGCTCCGACGGCGCAATACATAATTATTTTCAGGACCAGGGCCTGATCGCCGTTGTCTCCGCCGCCTTTGATGATGACTTTACTACCGGGTGGGATCCGAATCTCTACTACACCATTTCGGCTGCTGCCGGCGTGTATGGAAGCGATACCTCGCGCGGGTTCGTGCAGATCCAGGGTGTGGAACCGATGGCGGACGCCGCGGCGTCGTACAACGGCACCTATAGCTGGGGCGCCGCCGTTGCGAAAGCCCATGTCACCGTTCAGCATCGCGTGATTGTCAACGCGATGAACGGTCCGCTGCCACCGGGTCTCGCCCACCTGATTTACGACGTACCGGTGAAACTGGCGTACAAGCTGTCCCTTCACGGATGTGATCCGAAAGACCAAGGCTCGAAAGCTATGTCCTTTGCGAGATTCCATTGGATTAAACCTGACGATCCCAACAACTCCTATCAATACGTCGTGTTGGATCAATGTGGGGAAGAATTGGCTGGCGATCTGGCCGTCAAGGTGGCCGCAACCACCGAACAACAAACCAATATCTATACGATCACCGCGTGGGCGGAAGCATTCGCGAACGGAACCGGAGCAAGTGCGCAATCTCCAAGGACTGTCACGACGCAGGCAATCGCAGACCCATACCTGTATATCGAGCCCGAATACGCACAATATTTTATTGTGCAGCAGGAATCGCTTGAGCATAGCGGCGAATGGATCGAAGTATCGCGCGACTGGCAAACCGGTGGCAGCTTCGCAGACACGATTCCCGACGTGTTTACGTTCAATGATCTGGGCGATGTTGCACTGCAGACGAAGGTGACTTCGAACGCTGTGACAATCACCGGAATCAATGCGGAAACGTGGATCTCCGTCAGCGGCGGAGAATATTCGATTGGTTGCACCGCGACCTTTACTACGGAAGCCGCCGTCGTGAACAACGGAGATCAGGTCTGTGTGCGTCACGTGTCAGCCGGCGACTATGGAAAAACGACGGATACCATTCTGAACGTGGGCGGTATTTCGGATACGTTCACGAGCACCACGGTGGCGGATTCGTCGGTTGCCCCCGTTGGCTCCTCGCAGGAGAGCGGCAGCAGTTCGTCCAAAAGCGGAGCCATCGATTGGCTGTTGCTCGCCGTGGGATTGGCAGGGCTCAAGAAACGGACGCGTGAGTGGTCGTCGATCAAGAGTACAAAGCACTGACGCGGAACACTCGCGGTCGCTCCCACTCACTTGCACCATTGGGCTTTATAAAGCTCCGCCACCCAACGCGTCATTAGCGTGATGCCAATTACTTCGGAGTTGGCTTCACCACGTCAAGAAACGGCTTCACCATTTCCATCGGCAGTGGAAACACCACGGTATTGGTCCGCTCGTTCGCGATGCTGACGAGCGTTTGCAGGTAGCGCAGCTGCAACGCCTGCGGATTGCGGCTGATGAGTTCCGCCGCCTGCACCAGTTTTTCGGCCGCCTGGAATTCGCCGTCCGCGTTGATGATCTTGGCGCGTCGTTGCCGTTCCGCCTCCGCCTGCTGCGCGATGGCGCGCACCATCGTGCCATCGATATCCACGTGCTTGATTTCCACGCTCTGTACCTTGATGCCCCAGGCGTCAGTCGCGGTGTCGAGAATCTTCTGAATGTCGGTGTTGAGCTTGTCGCGTTCGGCGAGCATTTCGTCGAGTTCATGTTTGCCGAGCACCGAGCGCAGTGTCGTCTGTCCGAGCTGGCTGGTTGCTGCGTAGAAGTTTTCAACCTGGATGATGGCGCGCTCGGGATCGATGACGCGGAAGTACAGCACGGCATTGACCTTCACCGACACGTTGTCACGCGAAATGACGTCCTGCGGCGGGATGTCCATCACAATGGTGCGCAAGTCGACTTTCACCATCGACTGGATCACGGGCAGCACGATGATTAGCCCGGGGCCTTTCACGCGCCAGAAACGGCCAAGCATAAAAACGACGCCACGCTCGTACTCGCGCAGAATGCGAAATGACGAAACTATGATGAGCACAGCGGCCGCGATGATGATGGCAATAAGCGAGACGAGTTGCATTTCAGTTGCCCTCCGAAGTTTCAGGCTCCACGTGGAGCGTGAGTCCATCGATCTTTGTGACCTTCACTTTCTGTCCGCGTGCCAGTGATGTCCGCGACACCGCCTGCCACTCCTCGCCGCGCATACGCACACGGCCTTCGCCGTTGAAGTCTTCGAGCGCGACGGCGCGCGCGCCGACAATTTCGTCCTGGCCACCGAGCGGGCGGCGTCGCCGCGCACGCAACGCAAGCGACACGATGCCGATGAAAAACGCGGTACTCACCAGCGCAACGGCGGCGATCAGCGACGGCGAAATGGAGTAGCCTTCAATGTCGGTGTCCATAAGCACGACCGACCCGGCGACGAACGCAATAACGCCACCGATGCCAAGCGCGCCAAAACTCGGCACGAACGCCTCGGCAACCATGAAACTGATCCCGAGCAGGATCAATCCGAGACCGGCATAGTTAATTGGTAGCACCTGAAAGGCGTACAGCGCCAGCAACAGGCAGATACCGCCGAGCACACCGGGGAGCATGAAGCCCGGATTCCATAATTCGAAGAACAAACCGTACACACCGAGCAACATCAGGATGTACGCGACGTTGGGATCTGCAATGGTCGCCAGCAAGCGATTTCGCCAATCGGGCTCGTAAGTCTCGAGAGACAATCCCTGAAGATGCAGCGTGACGGAGTGTTGCCCGAGCTTGACCTCGCGGCCCTGAAGCTGCCTGATCAGATCGTCTTCATCCTCCGCGATCAGATCAGCGACGTTTTGCTTCACTGCTTCCTGCGCTGGCAGCGAAACCGCCTCGCGCACGGCGCGCTCCGCCCATTCAACGTTGCGGCCGCGCAATTGCGCCAGGCTGCGAATGTAGGCGGCGGCGTCATTCAACACCTTTTCTTCCATGCCGGGTTTCGCATGGGGATTCCCGGACTCGCCTTTGTTTTCCGGTGTTGTTGTTTTCTGTTTTTCTACTTCAGGCTGCGCAGGGCCAGGGAAGCCGCCGATCTGTACGGGCGTCGCGGCACCGACGCTGGTCGCTGGCGCCATCGCCGCGACCGGCGATGCCAACAGAATGTAGGTCCCTGCGCTGGCCGCACGCGCACCCGCCGGCGCAACGTACGTGATCACCGGAATGGGACTGGCAAGAATGTCCTGAATGATCGACCGCATCGACTGATCGAGCCCGCCGGGAGTATTAAGACGAAGAATCACCGCGCGCGCATTAGTCTTACCAGCACGCGCGAGCCCACGATGCACGTAATCACTGGTTGCCGGACCGATTGCACCGTCAATATGCAATACAAGGATACGTTCGGGCGCTAGCACATCCGTCGCCGCAACAAGCAACGGTGCGGCAAGCAGCAGAACAAGCGCCATGTTTCGAACATGTGGCATCGCTCGAACATAGCAGAGATGTCGCGCGCCCCCTATGCGGGGAATGACGGATGCGAGAGCCTTGAATCGCGACGTGCGTCGGTGGCGGCAGGACCCGGCGCGTGATCGCGACGATCCATCGCGTTACGCCCTCACGCTACACAAAGTGTGGATAAGGGATGCTGGAAACTCGAATAATGCACCCCACCGTTGATTTTCGTGAGCCACCCTTCCAAACGCAAATTTCACTTACATTGCGGATGTTCATCGTGAAGTCCGTGCGCGCGAACACAGGTCTTCTTCGCATGACCGATCCGCAACGAACGGGTCCGCACGTGCTCCCATTGAGAACATGAAGCAGAGAACGTAAGCTGCGGGTACTGTGGGAAAAACATGATGAGTATTTGACACCAAGAATCCTGGATATACGGACCGGCCGGTCCGTGTTGAGCAAGTGGTCTTCCAGGCATGGCCAGACGATCGTTCACGAAGTATTAGAAATGCTGATTGAAAAAATTAGAAATCGGGAAAGTGGCATTATTTTGTATGGGTTGGTTCCACCTAAAAAGGGAACTGATCCTGAGAAGGTTACAGAAATTTCCACTCGTCAAATTCAAAGACTCACGGGCAGCGATATCGATGGGCTAGTTCTTTATGACATCCAGGAGGAAGGCTCAAGAACAAGCGAAGAGCGACCATTTCCATTTATGGAGACGATAGATTCTTTCACGTACAGCCAGAAATACCTTTCGTCTTTATCAATACCCAAGATCATCTACCGCTCGGTCGGGAAATACAGCCGGGCAGAACTGTCTCAATTTCTTTCGCGTTTATCTCCTGAGAGAGAATTGACTGTTTTCGTCGGCGCCTCCTCCGTCTCGCAGGAAGTGACGATGTCCGTCGGCGATGCCTATGAGCTTAGAAAAGAGATCAATAACGATGTTGTCTTGGGTGGAGTCACTATTCCGGAGCGGCATAAGTCAAAAGGTAATGAGCACAAACGGGTATTCAGCAAAATATCGCATGGATGTACGTTCTTTGTTTCTCAGGGCGTTTATGATGTAAATGCCTCGAAGGATTTCTTATCGGATTACTATTACTACGGCAAAGAAAACGGCATCCCCTTGGTACCAATAATATTCACCTTAACGCCATGCGGGTCCGAGAAGACGCTGCAATTTATGAAGTGGCTGGGAATCAGTATTCCAAGATGGCTCGAGAACGACTTACTGCATTCGGATAATATTCTCCAGCGGTCTGTCGACTTATCCGAACAAAACTGGAATGAGCTAAAGGACTTTGCCGAAGAAAAAGGCATTCCTGTTGGCTGCAATATTGAGAGTGTCGCGGTAAGGAAAGTGGAGGTCGACGCATCGATTGAGTTGCTCAGGAGAGTAAGTGAGAAGAAGACCCACTTGGAAACACGCAGATAATGGATATTACAATCGCATTGGGTCGGATTCGCTACTTCGGCGCGTTGCGCCGACTTCACTTGTCGCTCACGCGCAGTGTCGTGGAGTAGGAAACCGTGGTACGTAAAGCACCTGACAATAAGAAGTTACAATCCATCAAGCTTGATGACATCGACATCGCGCTCCAGATGTTGAAGACGTACCTGAATGCACAGGATATTGCGCCGTTACTTTCCGCCCTCGAAACGCTAAGAACCCAACCGCAAAATGAAGCCCATCAGGTCCAAGTGGCCAATGCGTTCCATGAATTGGGCCCCCTGCAAGGTGCCGCATTAACGTATGCTCCGTATCTCCACATTTTCGTCTCGGATGATCCGTTCGGCGATTAGCTCTTGACGAGTTTTTAATGAGGCTTGTCTGTTACACCGGGTGGGGACAATTGCCAGCGAGTGCGAATGCGCTCTTTGAACAGGCAGAGAAGCACAGCATATTTTTTTCGCGCACATGGTTTGAGTGCATGACGGTCAACGCACTCGAAGACAATCACACACTGGTATTGGCCTGCGTAGTGTCCGGCGGTCAGGTGTTGGCAATACTTCCCCTGATGGAAAGTGCTGGTTCCAAAACGTGGTACTCGCTGCGCCATGGATTTTCGCCGCTTTATGGCCTGTTAATCGCGGACGATGCTCATGAGGACATTCTGTCCTGCCTGGTCCGCGGGTTGATGCAGTTACCCGTGAATGGGTTGCTGTTGGAGCCGGTCGCCGACGATGACCGCAGCTTAATTGGCCTGCAAAAGCACCTCGCGGCCGCCGGTTATCAATGTGAATACCACTTTCGGCACTACAACTGGATCTCCCGCCTGAACGGGCAGTCCTATGCAGAGTACATGGCGGCGCGACCTGCCCATCTGCGAAATACGATTGCCCGCAAGAAGCGTAAACTTGAACGTGAACACGGTTGCGACATTCGCCTGTTTACCGGAAATGAAGTCCTGCGCCGCATGCCCGACTACTATGCGGTCTACCATGCCAGCTGGAAGCAGAACGAAATCAGGAATGCCGCCTTTCAGGATTGCTTTATCGAGACATTCACCCGGGCAGGCTGGTCCAGATTAGCGATTCTCTATGTAAAAGCGCAGCCCATCGCCGCACAGCTCTGGTTTGTTCACAATAAAAAGGCGAGCATTTTCAGGCTGGCATATGACAAGGCCTGGCGGCTGTATTCACCAGGCTCAATACTGACGGACTTCCTGATGGAGGTCGTGATCGATACCGACAAGGTCAGTGAAATCGATTTTCTGACCGGCAACGATGCCTACAAACAGGACTGGATGTCGGAGCGCAGGGAGCGATACCTGCTGGGCTGTGTAAGAAATCCAAAACCCGCAAGCCGGACCGCACGGGTCGCCGAAACATTGAAGCGCGTACTGAAAGAGCGATAGGAAAACAACATAAAAACTCGCAGTGGTTTATTTGGCAAGTCATCAACCCGCCAGCGAAAGAAAAACTTTTCCAGCGGACGATGTTTTCAATCGGACTCGGTGATGTCGCGCACTGTTCCCTGGAGCCACGCGGCGCAGCAGTCGCAGTCCGATCGAAACCTTTTCGCTTTCAACAGTTCTAATATTGCTCCACCCGCGCACTACCGCGGCGGGTCGAGCGCTAACGGCTTAAGAATCGAAGCTCATCCATCACCTGACGTGGTGTCTTAACCTTCGCGGACGCCCCCTCAATCCGAATGATTTATAAATCCGATCATAGTGATCAAGACAATCAAATTTTCATGCGGTGTATTTCTGGTTAACGTAAACCTTCAAGATCAGCTCGCGACGGAAACGATTACGCCACGCAATTATTGAGCGCCCTCTGGTTTCCCCGTCGCGATGCGGGACTCTCGCGTCCAGAATCGCGGCGAGTTTGAAAAACCAGTTTCTCATGCCCATGCCACTCCGGTGGGCGACGTCTTACTCATCAAGCCACGTTAGGAGGTTGGAAATGGAAGATAACAAGACAAAGTCCGGCGGCAAGTGTCCGGTAATGCACGGCGGCGCCACCGAAAGCAGCATGTCGAACATGGACTGGTGGCCGAAATCGCTGAACCTCGACATTCTTCACCAGCATGACACCAAGACAAATCCACTGGGCGAGAGCTTCAACTATCGCGAAGAACTCAAGAAGCTCGATATCCCCGCACTCAAGAAAGACCTGACCGCACTGATGACCGACAGCCAGCCCTGGTGGCCGGCGGACTGGGGTCA
>DKAR01000107.1 GCA_002450895.1 Proteobacteria bacterium UBA6921 | reverse complement strand
CTGCGCCGTCGGCAGCATCTTGATTCCGTCAATCTCAAACGTTGGCGCGCCCCACTCCGTGGGCACGAGCTTGATCAAGCCGTTGGAAAACCGCGACGCGGGCTGAAACTCGTTGTCGATCCAGAAATACACCGTGCGTGGTTTGCAGTTCTCCAGATAGGGATAGCGCTTGCCCTGCCAGATCCACCCGTCCGGACGGATGTTGACCGACGCGGGCGTGCGATCCAGATCCAGCGAACACTCGNNGTAGTCGTGATCATTGGGCCAATGCTGATAGCAATGCAAGACGACATACTCACCCTGCGCGACCGCGCGTTTGATTTCGACACGCTTGCCCGGATAGTCCCGCGACATGCGCTCCATATATTCAATGAACCCCGACTTGCCGTCGGGCACGCGCGGATTATGCTGCAAATAGCGCTCGCCCACATAGCGGCTGACCGCCCGCTCGGGTTCGCACTTGTTAAACGCCAGCTCATAGAACGCAATCGCATTCAGTTTATTGCTTTCCAGTTTTTCGCTCACCTTATTATTCGCTCCCTGTTTTATCTTCGTTATCGACCCGGCATCGCGAAATGACCCGTTTGCGATCCTGCACCGGTCGGAAGTACTCGATGGCTGTTTTTGAATTCGGGTGCGCACCTCGCGCCCCGGACCTGCTCTTACACCTCAATTCGTAAACTACGCTTAAGACTCGCGCTGTCGCCGGCTGAACAAAAAATGCTCATCCGACCGGCGCGGCGGTCGCCCAATCTCCAGNNTCACGGCTCCCGCCCCGTTGTTTACTGCATGCGCCAGGCCGTTTCGTCGAAAAAAGCACCGCGTGTTCCGTCGTCGTAGTGTTCCACGATCATCGGAACGCGGTCGCCTTCGTGCAGGCCAGGACGAATTAACATGACCTTTCCACCGTCCGGGAGTTCCACGACCGCTGAACCGGCCTCGGTGATCGAAATAACTTGCGCCTTTACCGTCTCTCGGGAAGTCATGCCCGGCGGGCCAAAAAATACCCACCACACGATGATCGCGATGCCGACGATGGAGGCAATGACCGCCCGCGACAGACGCTTTGCGCGCACCCAGCTTTCTATAAATCCCGCCATCGCCGTTCCCCTACCCGACCATTGCCGGAAGAAAACCGGATCTGTGCATCGCGGAATGATCTATCACTCTCGTCATTTGAGGCGGGCATTGCTATCCGTATAAACGCGCCAATTTAGTCCGCCGTGCGCGCAGATGGGGCAACTACTTGCTCTTCATTGCCACGGCGAAGCGCTCGTCCCATCCAGTGCCCTTCGCGGCTTCAGTGAGGTGGCCGAGGATTGTCTTGCGGGTCGGCTTGTCGGTGCGCTTAATTTCAAACGTGTCCGTCTTGAAGAAGTTTCGCTCGATGCCGGTCACCTGGTAACTACCAAGATAGACCACACCGCCGGGCTTTACCTCGATGGCGGCTTTTGCGATGAATTCCTTCTCATCCATGCCGCGATAGTTGAAATAGAACGCGTTCTGACCGGACATGAACCCGACCAAAAAATATTTACCGGGCTCGAGGTTTTCGAAAAAGAAATTGCCGTTGGTATAAGTGTGGCTTTGCGGCGGCGACTTGAACGGCGCGGCGTACACAACGCCCACCTTATAAAGCATCACGTTCGTGATGACGCCTTCGGGCAACGTGATGTTGCCGTAAGCGGCACCCACGCCGGGACCGGAAACCGGGCGAATGGCCGGCGCGCCGCAGCCGGAGATAAAAGCGGCAATGAACACGACAACAAGGGTGAGGGTCTGGCGCATAACGGTCACTCCACAACAAATTCACAGATACCGCCTTTATCGGCACAAGGCCGCGGATGTCTTGCCAAGGCGTTCGCATCATGGCGCGGGCCGAGACTTTGTTGGCGAAATTGTTTTGATAAAAAGCTGGAACGCGGACCCACCGCCCCCAAAGTCGGGGCGGAAATTCCGCGCTTTGCCTCCAGCCGTCATTCCCGCGAAAGCGGGAATCCAGAAAGCCATATACGATCTGGATGCCCGCCTTCGCGGGCATGGCGGCTAAAAGAAGGAACAGATCGGTTGGTTTTAGGTTGGAGATCAGACTTAGAATGAACGCGTCGCCTGAAATGAGCGACGACTACCATCAAACGCGAAACGCCCTCCATGCCGCCACGCAAACCCCCACCAGATTCGTCCAAACTCGACCGCGTCGTCGCGGAGGCGCAGCGTGCGCGGGCGCAGCGCGAACAGGGGTATCGCGAAAAAGCCTTGAAGATGTATCCGTGGATCTGTGGACGGTGCTCGCGGGAGTTCACGCGCGCCAACGTGCACGAACTGACCGTGCACCACCGCGATCACAATCACGACAACAATCCGGAAGACGGCAGCAACTGGGAGTTGTTGTGCCTGTATTGCCACGACAACGAACACGCCCGCCTGCTGGATGCGGCGAGTGGCGCCGATGGAAACAACGCTAACAAGAACACAGCCACGCACCGGCCGTTCGCGGACCTCGAAGCGCTGTTAAAAAAAGATAAATGAGGCGAACCGAACTCAAAAAATAAACTGCGGAGTTTTTCTTTTTAGCCGTCATTCCCGCGAAGTCGGGAATCCAGTTCGTTTGTTCTGAATCGCAATGCCCGCCTTCGCGGGCATGACTGCAAATAATCGAATTGCCGAATTCGAAAAGATCTTTAGGCGTTTTCCCGCAACGCGCGATTGATCCAGCCGAGCAGAAACGCACGTTGCGACTTGTCGGTGTTGCAGATCTGCGCATACCGCGCGATTTTTGTGAGCGTGAACGACGAACGAAAATCACGCACCGACGCCTGATTAATCGCCTTGATCGTTACCGGGCCCAGGATTCCGTCGGCCTTTACACCGAGCGTCGTTTGCACCAGTTTGATTGCAGCGCCTACGCCCATGTTCACGGCGGTATCAAAGATGGCTTCCGCAACAGATTGATCGACAATTTCGTCGCCGCGTACTTTGTCCCAGAAGTTTGACTTGTAGATGTACTTGGCCTGCTCCCGCGTGAGCGTTTCGATCTGCACGTGCGGAAATGCGTTCTGCGAAATACCGAACTTGGTGAGACCGCCGCGATCCGCCGCAATGTCCGTGACTGTGTCGCCGCCTTCGTTGGCGATGACCTTCTCGACTGCAGGTTCAAACTGTGCCATTTCGAGTTTCTTCCCAAGTGGAAATGTCTTCAGCATAGAGGATGCCGCCATTTCCGCAAGGCGTTAAATTACTGCATACTGTTTCTTAAGACTTCGGCGAGGGCCCCAGGTAAGTACGCGACATTGAACAAATTGATTACTGCGAATTATTATCGACGCGGACGCGCGAAATCACCCGGCGCGCAAGAACAACCATCCGTTTAACTTTGTTGCGGGTTCATTTTTTTCATCAGTTTCTGCGGGTCAAACGGATTGTTGACTTTAAACCACTCCCGGGCCTTAACTCGCGCACTCTCATCAAAACCCGATAGGTGCGCGGACTTCGCATCAAGATATTCGGCAATCGCCAGCGCTCGAATTCGATCAGTTTCGTTGTCGGTGTATTTAGCCTCCACCGCGTATGCCCAGGCAAACTGCGGATAAACTGCCTGATGCGCTTTCGACCACTCCAGCACAAGAGCCTTATATTCCGCCCGATTCGTGTCCAGATACAACATTTCTGCGATCTCCACAATCTCATACCAGGTGAAGAATGTTCGCTTTTCTGTGTGAGGTCGCAGTCCAAAAGCATCCCGAAGCGCAGTTACTGCTTCATCGTGCCTTTGCTGTGATGCGTGGACAATCGCAAGGCACAACGCACCTTCAAATTTATTTTCCTCATACAGGCCAGAGTTAAATGAGTTAGCTACCGTCGCGATCTTGTCAATCTCGTGAAATTCCGCGCCGTGAATTGCAGCAATGGCATAGTATGGATACCACGTTATATCGTCAGGCGATGGTACTCGAGCTACAGACACTTCTTTCTTCCATAGCGGCATGATCGCCTTCAGAGCCTTCTCGAAGTTGCGTTCTTTGATAGCGTTGTACATTGCGTCGCGTTGAAGCCAACGCTCGTACTTTGTACCGGCATCATTTCCAAAAACTTCTGAGAGAGCCTTCGGAAAGTCGGTATTGTGCGGTCGATCCAGATTCAATTGAGTGAAGAGATAGCGAACCGCTTCGTCACTTCCAGCCGCTTCAGTCTGACGAATGAACGGTTGCTGTTCCCATTCGACCAACTTGCGTGTGTCCGCATTTTCGGAACGATGACCAATAAATGCTGCCTCATAGTAAAGGTGGCTCGGAATTTTTTCGAAAACAAGCTCAAAAGTTGTCCATGCTTGTTTATGTTCCCCGAGCAAATGTAGAAGTGACATATACGTTCGCAATCCGTATGAACTACGATATCGTTGGCCACGCTGAAGGGCATGAAACGTTGCGGCCAAATAATCGCCCGACATAAGGGAAAGGCGTTGCGCTGCTGCCATTTCCGCATGCGAGCCGGTTCCAAAGCTGGTTGTTTTTTCATAGAGCCTGCGCGCATTTTCAACTGCACCACGCCAGTACAGCTCACTCCCGATTCGCTCTACGAACTTCGATAGAGAGATTTTTGATCCACCCTTCTCCTCTTTCAAAAATGGATGCGACATCACGATTCTCTCGGCCTGGTCGTACTCCCTGTCGCGGATTTTCCGTAACGCCACATTGGTGTAAGGAATAAAATACGTGTCTTTTTCATCTATGAGCTTTTGGTAAAGCTTGAATTCACTTTCCGTATCATTGAGCGCGTGCAGCCTCTCCACTTGAAAATCAAGCAACCTTGGACTGCCGATAAATCTATTGCTGTTTTCCTTAAGCAATCGCTCCCCTTCGCTACTATTAACTCCAAGGTGGAAATAGATACTGCTGAGCCAATATGGATTGTCGCGAGAATAGGATATCGTTCGTATATCATTGGGACGAAACCAATTTAGGTGAGTCGGAAAATCCGACTGATATGTAAGAACAGGGAGAGATCGTTCGATCGCGACACGAGTCTTTTCGTCCCTCGCGTAGGCACGTTCGTTTATTTCACTCAAAGCGTCCGTGTACACAATTGCAGTTTCATACAACTGCCCCCCAGACCAAACAAAAAGAGGTAGCGTAAGACTAGCTGCCTCGCTCAAAAGTTTTTGTTGCTTTAATCCGGACTGCAAATTTGCTTCGCGCTCCAGAGCCTCGTATTTTGCAAGCGCAAAACGAGGATGACCCGCGTATAGATAATCGACTTGATCTAGCAGTACTCTGGATTCTTCGGGTACGCCGCGAAGCGCGGTACTTCGATTGCACGCGCGAAGCAAATTAATCTCGCCCAATGCCTCCAGAAATTGCAGACGATCCAGCGCTCCCGGATGGTCAGAATTTGTTTCGCAACACCACTGCGCAGGCTTGTCTTTCAGAGCACGAAGGATGTGTTCTCCAACCGAACCGGGTATTTCAGCATCAGCATCAACGCCAGGCCGTGCCAATCCACCCATCACCAATGCGTTAGCGGACGCTGCACTGACAGGAAATACACTATCCAGGATTGCCTTGACTCTCAGATTGCCTTCAACGTTCCATGGATCGTTGGATTCAGCCCGTCGCTCAACAAAATACTTAATCTCGGGAGACATTTTCGACGTGTCGATTTTCAGATCAGGATCGAAATACCCACGGTATTTCTCATGTAGGTCTTGCAACTCGATTTGTGAAAACAGTCGAAGCAGCGGATCTTTTGGCCTCGTTGCAGCAGCGATTAACTCTGGCAGGTTTCCATTCATGAACGCGCGAAGAGCGACTGCAGCATCGGATTTATCGTCAGAAAGAACCTTCATCGCTACGGGCCGACGATTGAGATAAAACAAAGCGCGCGCCCGCATTACTCTCAATTCGGAATTCAATGGTTCCACACCGCGCAAGGCTACAAGAGATCGCTCAAAGAGTCGCTCCGTTTGCCGGAAGTCGCCGGGATCGATCAGCATTCCTAGTAATTGAAAATAGCGCGCCTGAACAACAGGAGACGAGTTGTCGTCAAGCTTCGTGGGATCTAAGGTCTCTGGCATTGTGGCCGGCGCTGATTTCGACTTGCGAGGTGGTGCGCGGCGAGTATTTCCATTGACGAAACCATTTATGTCGTCAAGCTGTTCGACAAAACGTGATTCGGGAGGAGATTCATCGTCGATCCGTATATTGTTCCACTCATGTTCAACTGCAGGCGACTGACTGGAAAGCGGACCTATGTTCGTTGTCTGGATCGTTATGGCGAACCGTGCATGTCCGGCATTGTCATGGTCGGCGAAAATCCAGACCAACTTCGGAATGTTAAGACTGTTTGCCAGCGCGTATACGTCCTCATCAGAGTACCGGCGTACGTTTGCACCCAGCGCCATTTCTACTAATGTTGATTCGGGAACATTGGCTCCGGACTCGCGCAACAACGCCGACGTGTAGCGAGTGATCATGGACCGCGCGACAATGTCAAATGCGTGTTGCCTGGATTGAGCGGGAACAACCAAGGCAGTGTACTTTCCGGCGCGGAGAACTGCGGAATATGCCTCGCGATTTAGCGATGCCCAGTGAGATTTCTCAACACCGAGATCAACGACAATATTAAGGTCATCCTGCGGACTTTCAGCCGCAACTGCACAAGCAAGGCTCACGCTAAGTGCAGCGCCTACAACCCATCGAACCATGGCACCCCCTCATCGACACTGCGGCCGGAGAACGGACGAGCCCAAATTGATTTCGATCGGGCCAGTCCACGACATGTTTTCGGCAATCAGACGTTTTTTATGAGATCGTTTTTCAGCGCAACTCGCGAACAGCGAAACTTAAGATTCCGAGAGAATCCAACAACTTTGTTCGGCTCCCGTTCAGCTTCGCGGTCGCACCATAATAATCACCAAAGGATGATGAAACGAAGAACGGGGGAATGTATGAAAGCACTTCTGGCGATTTCGGTATTGGGCGCTTCGCTGCTGGCGGGCGGCTGCCACTATTACGAAGAAGAGCCCTACGACAATTCGTACTATTTTGATCGCACGCCCTACATCAGTTACTTCACCGTCATTCCGGCGGCCGGCGCGCGGTCGGTGGCGTATGGTGCGATTCCCATCACACCGCATTTGAATGACGGCAATTTCGAAACGCGTTGGGAACTGGACGGCTACGGCCCCATTCACGTCGATCTGTACGTGAGCAACGATCGATGGGTGGGCAGTGAAGACCCGTTCGGCCGCGAAGACGTGCTGATCAAGCACCTCTGGAGCAGCACCAACCTGTATCGCGACGACTATCACGTCGATACGGTGTACATGAACTGCCGCTTCACCACAGACAACGTGCTGTCCTGCGGGCCGATTAACTACGACAACCCGGGCACGGACATCACGCCGTTTTTGAATCAGCTGCCGAAGACCGGCTATTTAATTTTGCGCGCGTGTGACGGAGAAACAAATGCGTGCTCGACGTCGTCGGTGTACGTGGAGTTTCAGTAGTGAGGTGGACACATTGACATCTAAACCACCACCCTCACGTTTGTACGGACAGGATTTGGTTTTATGCCGTCATTCCCGCGAATGCGGGAATCCATACAACCACCCATAAGACCTGGATCCCCGCCTGCGCGGGGATGACATCAAGACCAATAGCGCCTTCTTCTTTTTTCCGTTGTTCCCGTGCAGACGGGAATCCATAAAAAGGGATGAAAAGCCTGGATGCCCGCCTTCGCGGGCATGACACCAATAGAAACGACGATTGTATTCAGACGCGAACTAGCTGACCTGCTTCAACGCCTCAGCCATTCCCTGCCGTGCAGACTTCATGAGATTCATCATCTGCTCGGGAGAAAGATCAGCGATACCCAACTTGCGACACGCCGGGACTTCAGTCAGCGTGGGCACTTTCTCAAAGTCGACGGGCGGCGTGTCCTTGCCGAGGCGCTTGCCCATAAAGCTGAGCAATTGGGCAACGAGCACGATGTCGATCACGTCGGCCTCCGGCGCGGGGTCGCGATACCAGTCGTCGGACTCACGCGCGGTGCGCACGCAATCTTCCGGGAAGTTCCACTTCGCCATCATTACGCCGCCCACGTCGCCGTGCAGCCAGCGAATCGCTTCGGAAAGCTCCTGCTCGTTCTGCGACACGTCGATGAATTTTTCCGCGTGATGCAACACGGCTAGCGCTCCGACATCGTGCATCAACCCGAGCAACAAGGCGTGATCCGGATCGAATCGTCCCGAGAGTCGTGCGATTTCATACGATACGGCAGCGACCTCGATCGTGTGGTGCCACAGCCGCTGCATCTGCTGCTTGATGAACGCAGAGCGCGTCTTGAACTGTTTGCGTACCACGAAAGCGATCACATAGTGATTCAGCGTTTTCATGCCGATGCGCACGATCGCCTGTTCCAGCGTCGTGATTTGTTTGGAGCCGCGATACAACGCGCTGTTTGCGACCTTCATTAACGAGGCCGAAAGTGCCGGATCGGTCTGCAACAGTTGCTTGATGCGGCGAATGTCGGCGTCTTCGCTGATGATCTCTTTGTAATGCGCGGCAATCGTGGGCAGCACCGGGAGCTCCATGCGCCCCGCTTCCACATCAGCAAAAATCGACTGAAACACCGGGTTGGCGATGTTGCGCGCCTGGATGTGCAAGTCGACCGCCTCTTCGTCTCCGTGCTTATGGCGCGAAATGAGATTGTGGATGATCTGCACTTCCATCCAGAAAAACACCACCATTGACTGTGCGGTGACTTTGTAACGGTGCGGAACCAGGTGAGAAATCGGACGCTTGGCGGAGGGCTGTTCCGCCTCCACAATGTTCCGGCGCCCATCGATATCGCACAGCTCCAGCTTGCCCTGCAAAAGATAGATTGCGCGCGGGTCTTTTGACCCGCCAGAGATCAGCACCTCACCCTTGTTGGCTGTCGCCAGCTTGATCGACGACAGAAACAGCTGACGCTCTTCGTCCGTGAAGTAACCCAACGGGAAGTACGTCGCGAGCTTTTGATTGTCGAGTTGCGGGAGTGCTGGCGCCACGCGGAGATCCTGAGCCGTTAAATACCTGAGATACTGCAGGATTTATCGGCGGGACCGGTCGACAATTGAGGCGACGTGACAAGAGTATTGAATGTCTTGCCTGCCCTGGACGGCACTCGGAAGGCCCAACACAGGCCGTTTCCCTCCAAGACGGCCGCTCGAACGCGATTTTCGCCGTTACGGCATTGAAACCGCGGCCTTAGGACCTGCCCCGACCCGGACCCTCACACCCTCGCTGACGGCCCGAGCGCGTAACTGGCCACAGCCGCCGTCCACATCCTGCCCGGCCGAGTGGCGGAGTTTGCAGAGCACGCCGCGCAGGAACAGCGTGCGGGCCATTTCGGCGGCGCGTTCCCACGACGGGCGTTTGAAGCCGAGGCCGTCGATGGTGTTGTAGGGGATCAGATTCATCACCGCGTACTTGCCGGTAAGCAAGCGCGCGATGTTTTCGACTTCTTCATCCGTGTCGTTGACGCCTTCGATCAAAGTCCACTGGTATTGGATCGGATAGCCGGTCGCCACGGCATACGCTTCACCTTGCTCGACCAACTCTACAATCGAAATTCGCGGCGCGTGTGGCAAGAGTTGCTCACGCAAGTCCGCGCGCGTGGTGTGCAGCGACAATGCGAGCGCCGGTTTCACCTTGCCTTGCGGCAGGCGCTCGAACACACGGCGATCACCGACGGTGGAGAACACGAGATTCTTGTGCGGAATGCTGCCGTCCGCACCGAGCAATTCAATCGCCTCAAGTACGTTGTCAATGTTGTGCGCCGGCTCGCCCATGCCCATGAACACGACTTTTTTCACCGTGCGTTGCGCACGTGCCAACACGACCTGCGCGACGATCTCCGCACTGCCCAACTGGCGCAGCAAGCCCGCGCGCCCGGTCATGCAAAACACACAGCCCACGGCACAGCCGACCTGCGTGGACACACACACGCCATCGCGCGGCAGCAGCACGCTTTCCACGGTTTGGCCGTCGGCCAGTTGCACCAACAGGCGCGTGGAACCGTCATCGCTGTCATGTGTGGAATAAATGCGCGCCAAGCCGTCTAACTGCGCCATCAAATCCGGCAGCGCGTTGCGAATCTTCAGTGGCATGAAGTCTTCCGGCTTTACGCCGTTAACGCCGCGCAGCGGCACCCCCAGTGACCACGCGCGCAACACGGCCTGCTCGTGGCACGGCTTGGCGCCGAGGTCCTGCAACTGCTGGCGAATGTGTTTGATGCGCATAAGGGTGGGCATTGTAACAGGCGAGGGAGTCCAACTCTTCGCCCTTTGCCGTCATCTCTACAAAAACGGAAATTCACAACGCTTGTAAGACCTGGATCCCCGGCTTCGCGGGGATGACGTCAAAACCGCCAGTGCTCTATTCCTTTTGCCGTCATTCCCGCGAATGCGGGAATCCAGTTCTTCGACTTTCGTTTTGGATTTCGTTTTTTCTTTTTTTCAAACGGATCCCGCGGCGCCGTTCTCGCGAGTTTCCATCGTCTATCCGTATTAACGACGTTGTTATTCAAACGACAATTTGAGATTTTATTTCATCCCCTCACAGATTTCGGAGGGTCCTCGCAATGAAACCTGCATCGTTTTTTCTTCTCGCTCTCGTGTTTGCGCTCACCGCTTGCGGCGGTGGAGGTGGCGGCGGCGGTGGCACCGTGGTGCCCACCGAACAGTCTACGCAATGGGATCAAATGAAATGGGACGAAGGCAAATGGCAGTAGCGCGGCGGCGAGTTCCGCCCGGCCTCAAGGAGGTTTGTCATGAACACAAAACTTTCGATTCTTACCGCGGTTACGTTGTCCGCCTTTGCCTCCGGGGCGCAGGCAGGCGCCGTGGCCGATGCGGATATTGTGACCTTCACGCCCAACACCACCGCGAAGGCGGCCGAGGTGAACCAGAATTTCACGAATCTCAAAAACGCGGTGAATGACAACAACACACGCATCACCGCGAACAGTTCTGATATCACTGCCCTGCTCGCAACACTTCAAAACAGATTTGGCGGTGATGGCAGCGGTGGAAATCTCTTGGTCAACGCCGCGACTAACTTCAACAACACACCACCAACCAATCCGTTCTTTAACAACATCACGATTGAGTCTGGCCAAATGCTGTTGGTACCGGCCGGCACCACGTTGCGCTGCGCGGGCAACTTCACCAACAACGGCACGCTGTATGTCTATCCCGGTGCGGAGGCGCATGGCACGTTTACGCTGGGATCGGGCCCAGCCCCGTCCGTTGGCGTCACTTCGATTCCCCATCCGGGAGACACGCCAGGAGCGGCTTCGATGGGACAATTCGATAATTCCCCCACGGTGGCCGCGCCCCTGCATGGCGGAACCGGCGGAAAATTCATCCCGAAAGCAGTGGCAGTCACCTCGTTTGATGACTTTAAATTCGGCGGCGGATCGGGCGCGGGCTATGACAACCAGGGCAACCGCGGTGGCGGTCTGGTCAAGATCTATTGCAATGGAACAGTCACCAACAATGGACTGATTGATGCGCGCGGTGAAAGTGCAACGAATACATCGATCGGTGGCGGCGGTGGCGGAATCGTGGTTCTCGCATCGCGCACCCAGGTCAACAACAGCCTGGGCACGATCAATGTGAACGGCGGCAACGCCTCAACGTCGGACTATACCTTTGCAGGCAATGCCGGCGGTGGCGGCGGAGGAATTGTGGTGCTGGTGTCACCCACGGCTCCGGTCCCAGGAACGCTCCTGTTTTCCGGCGGTACCGGCGCAACCGGCACAGCGACCGTCACCATGACCCTCGGGCGCTCCGCCGGTGCGGGCGGTGGAGGCTCCGGCGGCTATGGAGGCACCGGCGGAGAAGTTTCGATCGCTGGAGCCAAGTCCGTAGGCGGGAACGGCCAAACCGGTTACACGCTAGAACTCACCGTGGATCCGGTGGCGCTGGTGCGTTGAAGCAACAAACGCTCTCACATTTGTGAATGCAGCAATTCGGAGTGTCACTTTTGGACGTCATTTCTGCGCAAGCCTGAATCCAGACACCGCCAACAATCTGGATCCCTGCCTGCGCTGGGGTGACGTCAAGACCACGAGAGCCCACTTCTTCTTTGTGCCGTCATTCCCGCCTTCGCGGGAATGACGGCAGAAACAAATCAAAACCACTTCTCATTCGTGTCATTTCGCGAAAAGACGGGCCCGCGCAACCTCTATCGCCACCGCCAGCGGAGCGTGTCTGTCGCTTGAACCAATTACGGGAGTATTGGTACTGCCTGCACCGTCGACTGGCAATCGGGATTCGCATTGTTGCAGCCGGTAACGACAGTGAAATTCGTGGTTGTGGAAAAACCGCGCCACGCCTGATTCGGAATGCTCAACCCGGCGGCGTCGAAGGTGCCCACGTCAGTCCACGGGATGCGCACGAAGCAGGTATTCCGGTCCGTGGTGTACGCCGGAGTCGTCATTCCCAGCAGGCTCGGGAGATCGGCGACCGCTTGCCAGCCTGTCTGGGGAATTGAACACGACACGCCCGCGGGCAACGACACCGACAACAACACGTAGCTGTCTTTGGGCACCTGGAGGGCCCACACGTCGAATTGGTCCGGAATGCCACCCGGGAAGATGTGATGCCAACCCACCTCAGAAGGCCCCGAAATCTGCGCTTCGGCAAACTCCGTGGTCGCGGAGTAATAGTTTTGGCCGAGCGTCGCTCCGGTTAAATCGTACATCACCACCTGAACGCCCTTGTTCGGCGTCGTCGAAATCGACGCGACGTTTTGCGTTCCGCGCTGCGGGCACATCCACACGCCCCAGACGTCATCGCGCACACAGTCGCTGGCCAGCTTCCAGATGTCCGTGTACGCCGCCCCAACAATCCGCGGCCCGGCCAGTATCCCGTCGCCCAGGCGCCCGGTTGCGGTTCCGTCCGTGTCATTGAGATTGAAATTGCGCGATGCCAACGCGCCGGTGTCGTCGTGACAGAAGCGCTGGCTATCATCGACGTTCAAAAAATAAAACTCGGCACTGGTGCTCATGCGTTGCGGCGTGTACTGATCCGAGTGTGTCAGCGACCACAGCGCGCAGTTGTCCTGGCTGCGCGCTGATCCCGGATACGCACTGGGGTGAAAATCACGAAACAAAATGCCGCGCAGAATCGTTTGTGTGCCGGTGTCGTAAAACTGAAACCCGTAGCGATAGCCGTTGACGGGATCAAAGGTCAGGTTCGCGGTATTTCCCGATTGCCCGGCAACGATCGCGCTTTGAATCGACGCCGATCCGAACACTTTTGCCATCAGTTCCGAATCCCACGCTTCAAAATTCACGATCTTCGATTTCAAACCCCAATGCGTGATGCCCACGGTGCACAGGAACGTTTGGTTATTGGTGAAGACGTCCAGATCCTGTCGCAGCAACGACCACGCGGGCCGTCCGCTTTGGTATTGCAGTTTCGTCTGCCCGTTATCGTCGATTTCCGTGAGCACGCCGCCGGCATAGATGCACCCCGCCTTGTCCCAGAAATACCCGGCCGTGTGCGCCGAGTTGCCGTCGAAGTGAAACGCGCCGTAGTTGATCGGATAAATGCGTTCCGCGCTTCCGTTGATCGCTTTGGGCAGATTCGGCAACGAGTATCCGGCGAAACCGCCCGACGCGGCATTGCCCATGATGGTGTTGTTGCCGTTGGTGATGTAAAACCCCGCCGCGGCGCGATCGGCCGGATTCGCCATGTCCGCGGATTGCGTCAGCACGAATCCTTCCTGCGCGTACGTGTTGAGCTCCGCGAGTGACGTTGGATCGGTGGGCCCCATGATCTTGATGCGTGCGGCGAGGTTGAACGAAATCTCGTTACCCCTCTCCACGCCGTCTTCAATGTAGTAGCAATGCCCGAACACATCGTAGGCGACGTTGCGCGACACGATGGCATTGTCGGTGCGGTGTATCACCGCGCAGCGCCAGTTCGAACGCCAAATGCTGCTGTCGGTAAAATACGACGTTTGCGCGGTGCCGCCGCCGTGATGAAAGTGAAACGGATACCGCCCCACAAAGTTCTGTTGCCCCAGTCCATGGAGTTCCACGCCCGAAACGCGCGCTTGCGCGGAATGCACCATGATGTGCCCGCCGAATGTCGGCGCCGCGGCCAACACGGCATCCGCGGTGCGGAACACAATATTGTGGCTGAGCAACCCCACCTCGACCTGATACTCAACGCCGCCGTAGTGCAGATGATCGAGCGGTTGATCCAGTTCGATCGTTCGTCCATTCGTGACGCTGACGATGGTGCGCACTTCGTTTTCATCGGAGTACGGGTAATCGCGCAGATTGCTCGTCACNNCGTCGTCGACCCCGCCGTGGCCGTCGCATTCAAACGCGACCAGTTGGGTTGATACAATTTCCCGAACACTTCAAACACGCCACCCGGTTCCACAACGATGCCGAGCCCTACGCGATCGTAAATCTGTTGGCGCACTTCGGCGCCGCTAACGTCTTCGTCCGTGTCAAAAATAAACTCGATCTTGCTGTTCAACCGGCAGGTGGGCGAACCAATCCGCAGCGCACCCGCGACGTGCACATCACGGATACGAAACACCGCATCTTGATCAGCGAAGATCAACTCGCTGTCCGCCGGGATCGTGATCGTGCGCAGCAACGTTCCTGCGGCAATGTCGTCGTTGCCGTGGATGAGAACTTTTGTTCCATTGGGAACCGTGACCACACCGTTGCCGTCCATCCATGCCGGATCCCATGCGCTCAGACCCGCTTGTGCATAGGGACACTCGCTCGGCGGATCCACCGTGAGATCTCCGGTGTGCAACAGCGCGGCGACATGCTCCACCGATGCGTCAACCGTTGCGGGAGTCACCTCGTATGGGGGCAAAGGAAGCGGCGTGCTGCACCACGGTGAATTGAGCGCGTATTCGGTGTCGGGCATGACACAGCTGGCGCCGTTTTCGTAACCCCATCCATCGCCATCGGGATCACTCAGCGTTTGGCAAATCGCGTAACACTGGCCGCCGGTGCGAATGTATTGCACTACCGGCGGCGGATCAGACGGCGCGGGGTCAGAAGGAGTCGGGTCGGTCGGCGCGGGATCGCCCGTGGTATCACCCGGCAAAGGATCCGCCGCTCCTCCGCCGCCGCCCGAACACGCGGCGAGGGCAAAAGCCAAAACAATTGCGGCGATGGGTCTCCAGCACAACGACATTCAGGATCCCGACGAATGAGGGTACTGCACCTAAATTAGCTCGCACCCTCCCGGGCGGGCAATAGAACAAACGTATTAGTGAGGAGTTCGTACCGCCAACGGCGCAAATCCAATATCCATATACGGCGCGTCTCGGCCATTTCCGCAAATGGGGAAACACCGTCCTTTGCGTCTCGCCGTCATTCCCGCGTCGGCGGGAATCCAGAACTCTTTTTCCAGCAATCCAGCCACGATCAAAACGCCCACATCGAATCCGCTCAGCACGTTCACGTTTCCATGCCGACAATCAAATGCAATAGCGCATAGCACCGAAAAACATCCGGCCTCGTCACTCGTACCACATGCGCTCTCGTTTGAGCACATTGAGCATCGCATTCGGGTCAAAGCCGGCACGTCGAAGCAGGATGGCGGCATTCGCGTCAGCACGTAATTCCGTTTCTGAGGAATATGCTGACAGTTCTTGCTCTCCGACATCTGCAGCGACATTGAAATACAAAACGCTGAGGCCGAGCAGCGTGTACAACACTGCCCTTGCCTGGGTTTCCGTGGGCGCTACTGCCGCGACGTAGCCTGCGTATAGCGCCACCGCGGCGGCGCCAACACCCAAGTATCGATATCGAATGTTAGTGCTATTTTCGTGGCGGGTTTCGAACCGCGCGACACCGTCGTATTGCACAACATGATCCAATTCGTGCGCCAACACGGCCGCGAGCTCGTCGTTTGATTCGAGCCTGTCGAGCAACGACTTCCCAATGTAAATTTCTCCATTTGCGAAAGACCGCGCGGTCTCGCTCGCGTTGGCAACCAGGAACGCGCGGGGCACCATATCCTTCTCACACTTCGCGACATCGCATAAGCGCTCCAGGATGCGGTTCATGTGTTGCTCGATCGGATGCCCAACGACGACAAAGTGATGGCGTCGATACATCGTCGCATCGACGGCGCCAATGCCTGTTGCGTATGAACTCCAATCCGGTCGCGGAGCCGACGTTAGATTGAGCGTCGACGAATACGTTTCCGAAGGGGACCTTGCTTTCACAAATGCGGCCCACCGGGCGGTATCGAGCTCGAGCGCGACAGCGGAAAGAAAATCCACGCGCGTCCGGTCCGCGGTCAGTCGTATGCGGGTAGACACATCGTCGGTCACTTCAGACGCATGTGGATCGTCCGGGCGCATCGTCTGCGGATTGATCCACGTGGCGGTAATGTGCGTTGCACCCACATTCGTCGCAGTGACATCGATTGCGAACCACGTTTCGTTTGGCGTTCCCCACGACTCGCCGAGATGTTTACTGGTTTGACCCGTGAACGCAAAAAATATCGGGTCTTCGAAGTATTCCATCACGTGAAACGAAACCAGCAGTCGCCTGTTCCACGGCGAAGTATCGACGGCTCGTATGACGTTGCCACCCCAAAACGACGCCTTTAACACGGCATCCCACGTTGCATCCATGCCGGCACTGGATGTCAGTTCGTTGATGCCGTCGCGAAACTCTGTAATTTCTTCGCTCGTTGGAATCTCGATGTTAAAGCCCGTTGCTTCGACCGCCGCATAAGGTCGACGGTAATAGGCCGCCGGAACAATGGTCGAGCATCCCCCAAGCAGGTAAGCTGCCAAGACAAGGCCAAGACAGTACCGGTTAGAACAGGAAAAAGATGTCTTTATATAATTCTTGTTCGGATGCGCCATAGGACTCTTCCCTGGGATCGGGTTGATCGTTCCATATGTAGGGCCGCGCATTTCTCATGTTCAAACCCGACGCAACGTCGTAGTAGCTGACTCGAAACATGACCAACGACCCGCTATCTTCAGGAGTGACCAGCGCCTGAGTGACTTTTTGATACGGACACGGCTGGACCAAACGAGAAGGACACTGCTGCTGCATTACTTTTTGATTCCAGGCAATAAACCAACTTGAACTGCCGTGGGAATAAGCAAGTACGTGGAGACTTTCGTACTTGTCGAGGTATCGCCTGATTGTCCATGCAGTGGTTTCGACGGACATTGGAACATGGTATTCCGCCGGCGCACTTTTTAGATCACCGTAGTAGGAAAGGCCCGCCTCGCTCTCAGCCAAATTTTGCGCACAGCCGGTCGCCGCACCAAGCACCAGCACTGCGACCCCGATGTGGATTCTATTCATTGGCTTCCCGCTTGAGCGTCTCCACGATGGGCTGGAGATGCTCCACTCGTTCTTCGATCGTTGCGTGGCGCACACCAAACTTCGTACATCCCGCCGCAACGCAACACAGCAAGAAAAAGGCGCTTGCCAGCCATCGACTCATCCGATGCGTGTTTGTCATTTCGCGACCATTGCAAGAAGAGCAAAGCCATGTGTCCAAAGCAGAAAGCCGACGGTAAAAAGCATGAGCAATATCGCCTGCGCCAACCGGACGCTCCACCAATGCCAGGCGAGTTTCACCGCATCTGTGTCTGTGTAGCCCTGCACGGCAAGCATGATCTGCTCTTTCGTATCGAGACCTCTTGTTTTCACCAAATCTTTCGCCGTATCGGTCAGCGACCAATCCGCCATGCCGAAACCAATTTGAAAGCGCTCTTCGGTTTGAAAATCAGCAGGCGCCGTCACTGTCGTGAGGTCCAGCATGACGCCGTAAAAGACGAGGCAAAAAAACGCAGCGAATATTCGCACGGTCGCCTTTGTTACAGACGGGCGCCCTTTGCGTCGCATCAACGTCGCCACGAGCACTACCAAAGCGAGCCCGCCCGTAAGAAGCGTTATCTCTCGAAAGTTGGGTGGTGCGAACTGAGAGAAGTACGCATACCCCGGAATCACCGCTCCGAGGGATCCAGTCAGCGCGCAAAGTGCCTTTAAGGCACCGATCCGCCCTTCCAACGGCGCAAGAGCGCTCTTACGCTTTTGTTCCGTCATCTTGAGTTCTGAGAGCGACATTTGAAAAACCTCGCAGCCGAAACTAATCCAGATTCGGGCCCCTCCATTGGCGCCAGGAAAAACCGGCAATTCCGAAACGGTGCGCCCAACTACTTGTGCTCAACAAGGTCAACGATCTGCGTTTTTTGAATCACGCTGACCGTAAGCTCGTCGGAGGTCTGCACGCCTTCTCGTTCCGTCCAAAAGTCGTAGATACCGATGGGAAGCAAGATGGGCGTATCGGTGGTGGCGAGCTGCGAAACGGCATGAATCAGCTTTCGGCCGATGGCACGGTATTTAATGCGTGCACCATGAACGGTTTTGCCGTCGCGAATCGCGACAAAACTAACGGTGCTCCGATTTCCGGACTGCTGGAGGCTGTTTGAAAACGTTATTGCTGCTTTGCGCCCCTGTTCTGGTGTGGTCGCTTCTTTGACCATTTTCGCCGCTCGCAAAATCTCAACGTCGTGTTGTGGCAGAACACCCGTAGAGTCGTCCGATGTGTTCACGGAGTCGATGAAGCCGGCACTTGCGAGCGTCGCGAGGGCACGATCGATATTTTCAGCGGTAATTGATCTCCCGATGGCCGTGGACTGCTGCCACTCCTTATCCGCGCTTTCCGCTACAGCGCCACTGACGCCGCCAAGACCCGTCATCATGAACAACACTGCCAATGCGCTTGCCAGGATTGACTTCATGTCGTCGCTTTCCCAAAAAGCGAAGTTTTATTGGCCGGTGGCAATACATCAGAAGCACATCTTCGACCAACGTCACTCAGTCGCTTGTTTCAGCCTTAGCGCCCTGTGCGTTGTAACCTGACAGTCGCTGCAATTTTTTTTCTGCAACTCATCTACGGTCATGTCGACATACTCGACCACCCTGTCGTAGAGCATCGCTGTCGGGACGTTGCGCCCAGGACGTTCTTTCTGCGCCTCGAGGAGGCAGTACAAGACAATACGCTCCTTGCGTGTGAGTCCATCGCGTACGTCAGGCAAATCGTCGAAGCGTTTGGTCGTCATCCTTTTTCTTAATTCGCATGGCCGCAAACCGCGTCCACGACTACGTTATTACCGTTCTACCCAAAATCACCCCTAACCTGCCATGCGTGAATGCACCAATGTCGCGAGCACGGTATATGCAAGCGGCTCAATTCGACGGCTAAGATAATACTCCCCCTTCGCCGTCATCCCGGCAAAAGCGAAAATCCAGATGGCCCATAAGACCTGGATCCCCGCCTGCGCGGGGATGACATCAAAACCACCCGAGCCTTCTTCTTGATGCCGTCATTCCCGCGAAGGCGGGAATCCAGAACTCATACGCTACGTCTTTGACCAACCCCATTTACTCGTCTGTATCACCCTTCAAACCCGCCGCGTTGAACCCCGACAGCCGCTGCAAGATCTTCTGCAACTCATCCACCGTCATGTCGACATACTCCACCACTCGGCCATAGAGCATTGCCGTCGGCACGTTGCGGCCGGGGCGTTCTTTTTGGGCCTGGCGGATGCACCACAGGACGACGCGCTCCTTGCGCGTCAATCCGTCGCGCACGTCGGGAATGTTATCGAAGCGTTGGGTGCTCATGCTCTGTGATGAATCGCTTGGTCGCGGATGCGCCAGCGGATACGTTACCACCGTTTGACCCGACTCCCATCGCGAGCCGGTCGTGCGGATGCAGGACTTGCGGGTACGACAACGAAGCGACCTCAACGCCGGGCCGCCGCTTCGCCAACTCCCGCGCCCATGAGGACCGCGGGGACGTTGCGCTGCGGGATGACATTCACCTTTACGTGGGTGTCACGTCCGTTCCGGCGGTTGGCGCTTCGGGCGTGCTGCCGGATTTGTCCTGCTTGCGGAGGCGCTTTGCCTCCTGCTTCTTTTTCTTGGCCAGTTCGCGTTGACGCTTTTCGAAATTGTAATTGGGCTTTGCCATGTGTCACCTCACGGGTTGAATCAATTTTCGGGAAGAACGGCGCCGAGGACGCCGCGGATGACCGTCGTACAAAAAAGAAAGGCCCCACGCGATGGCGGGGCCTTTCCCTCAATACGACTTGTGCAGTGCGTGCTGATTAAGCGGGCTGGACATTCGTCGCGGCCGGGCCTTTGGGACCCTGCTCAACATTGAACGTGACCTGCTGCCCTTCAGCAAGCGACTTGAAGCCGGTGCCTTGAATAGACGAGTGATGAACAAACAAATCCTTGCCGCCGTCGGCCGGAGTAATGAAGCCGAAACCCTTGGAATCGTTGAACCACTTGACTGTACCTGTAGACATGGAAATAAACCTCTGTTGTGTAAGTTGCGATGAATTGCAGACGGTCCGTTGAAGCAAATTGGCGGAGGTCACTTCCGAGACAACAGGGGAGAACTTCCGAACTGACGACGAGGATGGCACTGCAATGCGAGCCACTATACAGGGATCAGCCGCAATAGCTACAACAATCTTCGCGCACGTCGCACCAACGTCCCACGAATAACGAGGGTTGAGAAATTCCATACCTCCTGAAATCCCAGTTCCACGGGAGTTCAGCCTTCTGCCTTTCACCGTTGTTCCCGCGAAAATCCGACCCTCGCAAACGCGGGTGCGGGAATGCAGAACTCTTTAGTCCACTAGCAGGGCACCGCCGAAACCGATGAGCCCAACCCATTCAGAATATGCACCGTGACGCGCCCACGGTTTAACGCAATATCGCAGAGAACCAAGAACACCCCACCGACGTACGCCAAATACGACATACCGACAAAATTGTTGTATAGCAGCGTGAAGAACGAATTCTGTTCAAACAAATAGAAGTACGAACAAACAACGGTAGAGACAATCAACAACAGCCCCGGATAGAACAGCAACGTCACAGCCTGCGGTTTGAGAAACGAAACCGTCAACAAGACCGCAAACACGGCCAGATTGCATCCAGTGAAGATTCGGAAGTCGGCGACCACCCGATTCACCACTTCCATGTATTTCGTTTTCAGAAACTCCTGCAACTTAAGGTTCATTGCTTCAAGGGACTCGACCTGCCAGTTCATGCCCACGCGAATCATTTGTGCGTATTTGTTTCGGCACTCGCAACTGAGATCCTTCATTTCTGCCACGACCGCGGCGACTTTCTCCGGTACTTTTTCGCGAAGTTGCTCTTTGGTTTTTTCAATGGTGACCTGATTCTTGGCAATCAACACCTCGGCAATGCGTCCCAAGGCACCCCCGCTGACTTGCTGCTCCAGCGAATCAATTTTCTCGTGCGCGATTTTTTCGAGTTGGGAACGAATGAATTCGCTGCCGGCGTGTTCGACGTAGCCGGGAATGGCCCAAGTCGCAATAAAAGCGAATCCGAAGAGCACAACACCGAGCAATCCGACGAAACGCAACAAGGCAGATTTCAACTGACCCACTCCACCCACTCGCGAAATAGACGGCACAATTGCCAACCCTCTACTACTTCACCGGCAGTCCCAGTCGATTCAAGTCCACCCCGTTGTCCGGGTCAATGTGCAGCCAAACGAACAAGACCTTACCCTCTAGCGCATCCTGCTTTACCGGTCCCCAAAATCGGCTGTCGTTACTGTGGTCTCGATTGTCACCCATCATGAAATAACTCTCTGCGGGCAAATCGAAGATTGTATTGTCTTGCCGAAAGCGAACATTGTTCTCAGCCAATACGTAAGGTTCAGAGAGTTCCGCGCCATTGACCGAGACTACCCCACCGGAGATTGTCACGCGGTCGCCAGGCAACCCGATCACCCGCTTGACGTAGGAAATCGAAGGATCTTTCGGATACTGAAACACCACAATATCCCCACGCTGCGGAGTTGCGGCGGTATAGGCCCAGCGGTTCACAAGAACGAAGTCACCAAACTGGAGCGTCGGCGACATCGACTTTGACGGTAACCGGTAGTGATCGAATCCGAATAGAGGACCTCGATTCATCTGAATGGTCTTCATCGCAATGAGACAAAGCAACCCATAAGACAGATACACATACCACTGCTGGTATGGCTTTAACTCGACCGCACCGGAACGCTTGGCAAGAATTGCCCCCGTAATGATCGAACCAACGGAAATTGCGCCGTACCCAGCGAGCGTGAAGTAAAAACCGAGCGGAGAGAAAACCACATGCGTTAAACCGCACAACGCCGACCATGCCACCATGATTCCCGGAACTGCAAAGGCATAGTGCGGCCGCCCCACGTAGAGAAACCCAAGCCCTGGAACAACAAAATTTAACAACCCGGCGAGCCACCATTGTCGATTTTTAGTTTTTGAAGGGGTCGTGCTCATTGCTTCCAACTCTCCATGAATTCATTGGTAGTACAGGCAGTTTTGGCAACAGACTTCCCTCTGCTGTTACGTCGTTTTCGATGCAGCAAGTTGTTTCAAGCGTCCCAGGAGTTCTTGCACTCGCGCTTGGCTTGCGCTATCTGCCGGCAAGTGCCCGGGGAGTGCCTGAACAAAATCCCTCTGCTGCAGCAATGCACCGATTTCCGCTCGGATGTACTGGCCCACTTCGATGTTTTCACGCGCGACTTCTTCTATCAGCTCCGGCCGTCCATCGACTACCGTGAGTATGTCTTCCAAATCGTGACTCGCCATGTAATCGGCGCGGCCCCGCCCTCGAAACGCCTCCAACTTCGTCGCAACAAACAGCGGCGCGGAGATCAGTCGAATGATTCGTTGGCCCGGTATTGCGACGTGCGAAGAAGTTGATACGGCGATCGGATACCAACGATTGTGGAAACCCAGAACACCCTCTTCCTTCGGCATCACATCCAATTTGATTCCGTTTCGCGTCCAGCGACAGAGGGGTGCTTCCGGCGACTGATCGTGCCGGAACCCGCGCGCTGCGATGCGCTTTTCAACGCGATGATATTCAGTCACGGTGGCAACTTCGGCGACGACATCGACATCGTCTGTCGCGCGAATCAGCTCGGCCCGCGCCTCAGTCAATAACAGCCCGGTCGCACATCCGCCCACAAAGACCAGTGAATCGCAAAGATCCCCAAGCGCGTCGACAACTGTGGTAAGGATCTCGAGGTTTGGATCGCCCTCGACTCCAACGCTCTTCATTTGAGGCGTTCCTCAAATCCTTTGATTGCCAATTCTCTTTCGCGGGCTTGCCCCGAACGCAGCGCATCAAACAACGCCAGCAATTCATAAAGTTGTGGATCGTCCACGGCCGCGAGCGGCAGCTTCTCGTAAAGTGGCAGCAGTGCTTGTCCGCGCACCTTCCCCTGGGAATGCGGCCAAACCACAACGGACTCTTTGCTCGCCGACATGACTTGCTTTAGCGGCGGCGCCGCATGCGCCGTGGGGAAGCCAATCGTTTGACCGCCGCGCACGGGTGGATAAACGTAGCGCGCACCGTGAATCACGAAGGGACGCAACGCAGCGAGATACGGTCGCGGTTGCCCGTCCAGTTCAACGACGAGCCCCGCCGCAGCGAGGCGTTGCACCGCCGCATGCGCTTCGAATTGAGAAAGCCGCATTGCCTCGGCAAGCGCTGCGTACGGCAGCCACTGGTCCTGCAAGCTGACCAGCTTGAAGGCGACCGCCAGGTCTTGTGGCTTAAGAACCCACTGGCGGCTCGCCGCCCGCTTCATGGCCGTGGTTTTCTCAGAGGAAGATCGTTTCATATGCTGTATGCATATAGCATATGGCGGGGGNNCTGCGCGCCACCCCCAACCGTCTCTCCATGCCCGGAAAGCGAGCATTCCCGCTACCATGCGCCATGCCCCGCGACACGCTCAACAAAGCCGACCTTCTCTCTGCCTGGCAATGCGCCAAGCGGCTGCACCTGCGGGTGCATCACCCGGACCTCAGCTCACACAAGACGTCCCCCGCCGCCCATACCGGCCACGTTGTTGGGGAGTTTGCGCGGTTGCAGTTTCCTGGGGGTGTGCTCATTCCGCGTTTTATTCCCGGGGCGAATCCGGTGCAGCACACGCGCGAGCTGCTGGCCGACACCGGCATCCCCGCGCTGTTTGAAGCGGGGTTTGAGGCGGAAGGCGTTCGCATTTTTGTCGACATCCTCGTGCGTGTGGCCGGGGGGTGGGAGTTGATTGAAGTGAAATCCGCGGGCGGCGTGAAGCGAAAGCATTACGACGATGTCGCCGTGCAGGCGTGGGTGCTACAGCGCGCGGGGGTGCCGATCGTCAGTTATCACGTCATGCACATCAATTCGGATTTCGAGTACGCGGGCAACCACGACTACAACGGCTTGTTCATCCGCGAAGACGTGACCGAACGCGTGCACGCCGCCCTGCCCGGCATCGCGCCACACGTCGCGAACGTGAAGGCCATCCTCCACGCGCCCGAACCGGCGGTGCGCATGGCGCGGCAGTGCGGATCGCAACAGAAATGCGAGTTCTACCATCACTGCGCCAAGAGCGAACCTGACTACCGGCTCACCGACCTGCCCAACATTCAACAGCCGAAGATTGATCAGCTCCACGCCCAGGGCATCTTTGATCTGCGTGAAATCCCCGCCAGCGCACTGACCAGTGCAAACCAACTGCACGTGCGCGCCATCACGATCCGCGGCACCCCCGAGCTGGACGCGAACGCGGCCAGGGAACTTGCGCCGCTCGGCACCCCGCGCTACTACGTGGACTTTGAAGCCATCCAGTTTGCCATCCCCATCTGGGCGGGCACGCACCCGTATGAACAACTGCCCTTCCAGTGGTCCTGCCATATCGAACACGCCGACGGCACGCTGGAGCACCGCGAATTCCTGGACACGAGCGGCACCGATCCCCGCCGCGCCTTTGCGCTGGCGCTCGTCGAAGCCTGCGGGACGCACGGCGCCATCGTCGTCTACAACGACAACTTTGAAAAAGGCGTGATCAGCCGCCTCGCCCAACAATTCCCCGACCTGCGCGCCCCGCTGCACGCGCTGAACGAGCGCGTGTTTGACCTGCTGCCCGTCGTCAAACGCAATTACTACCATCCCCACATGCACGGAAGCTGGTCCATCAAAGACGTGCTGCC
>DKAR01000064.1 GCA_002450895.1 Proteobacteria bacterium UBA6921 | reverse complement strand
CCACAACATCGAGAAGATCGCGAACTATGGGATGGCATAGAAAACCAACCACTCGATCGAACAAAACGCCCCGCACCGGGGCGTGACATCACGCAACAACACCCACGAAACGAAAATCCGATTCCCCGTTTACGAACTCACGGGGCGCTGATACTGTTCCCTCAATTAACTTTTTCTACAGTCTCGTTAGCCTTCATGAAAACCGCTTTAGTTATCATTTTAAGCCTGGTTGGCGTCCTTGTAGCTCTATGGCTATTTCCGCTTTTCGAATATCTTGCGAGCGGCCCAGTCGTGGAAAGTCGGTATGAATCGTTACTTTCCGCACGTACAGACAGATTATTTGAGCGCGGCTGGCTTCCAGACATTCTTCCAAATTCTACGTTTAACATTCACACGTCCAATAATTTAGATCTCAACGTGTCGGATGGAGAATTCTCATTTGGGCCGGCGGATGGTCCGACGTTCATTTCTCACGTCCAACCTTTTCACTCGGCTCAAGGTCGTGTACGTGACTTCGAAGACTATGTTAGCAAAATGCAAAAGAAGCGGTTCACGCCATACACGTATACCTCGGATGCAACTACCTGGGTATTCTTCTGTAAGGTCGAAGAGGGGTATTGTGAATACACAATGTGGTGACATAAAGGCTAACCAGCGCTTCGAGAGCGACCTTCGGGTTGCTGAGCGCCCCTCGGCGCCGCAAGCGCAACGTTCGAGAACATAGTGGATAGTGTCTTACTCATTTTCTGGACTGTAACGGCAGTAGCAGCAGTTATCGGCGCGGTACCGTTTGCCATTTCACTAGGTCGATGCGCGCTCAAAAAGCAGTGGAAAAAGGTTGGGCTTCATTTTGCGGCCGTGCTCGTCCTTGGCCCATCACTTTGGGCGCTGGCGAACACAATTCGCGCTCACGAGTACTCAAAATATCTATCCAACATATTTGGTGCGAACGTAACCGTGGGAGCGGCAGTTTTTGAATACGACACCCCACGATCGTTCCAAGGTGATGGTTTTTCACTCGTTGTATATGAAGCCCCTGAAAGCGTTCGTGTTCAATTTGAAAATCCAGACGATAAATTCACCTCCGAATATCCAAAGCGCCCATTGGAAAGAAAGGATTGGTTAACACGAAGCTGGAGCAAGGCTCCGATAACGCCGGAAAACGCGAAATACATTCGATTCGCATTGTCGGAAATACCCCCTCCCAATAGCGGTGATTTCGATGTCCATACCAAAGCTATTCGTGAGGCTCTATCACATGGCAGAGCGTACTACTCTTTTTTCTACAACGAACCCAACGGTAATTTGGGTGACATTGATTTTTTCATCGTAGATCTTGAAGGCAATCGGGTATACCTGATCAACCAAAACACGTAACCATGTTTTCAAGCGACGCCATCAAGATAGAAAGCGATGAACGCCGAACAGGCACAAGCGTACAAAATGGAACTTGCCGAATACTATTCGAAGCGCGGCAAGAGTTATGACGACAGCGCATGGCATGATCGGATCGCCCGCACGCTCGTTGACTACGCGAATATCACATCCGACGCTCAGATACTCGACATTGGAACGGGAACCGGAATGGTGGCGTTTTATGCGGCGTCACGCCTGGGACCTCGGGGTTCTGTCATTGGAATTGATATTTCCGAGGGCATGCTTGAAACGGCCCAATCGAAATTACACAGCGCTCAAACACCAAATGTCCGATTTGAACCGGGCGACGGTGAAGATCTCGGTTATGCATCGGGCAGTTTTGATTTCATCTTTTGTGGGTCGGCATTTATCTGGATGACTGACCTTCACGCGGCATTGGCCCATTGGAGGTCGCGCCTGAAACCCAAGGGTAAAGTCGGATTCCATGCGTTTTCTGAAAGTGCTTTTGTAACCGGCGTTGTGGCGCAATCCGTACTGCAGAAGTACGGAGTAACGTACCTGATGAGCCAGCCCACGGGCACCGTCGACAAATGTCGCAGACTGCTTGAACAAGCCGGATTCACAAATTCGGATATTAAGGTGGAGAGGGATGGCAGTTACATCAGCCTGGAGGAGGCAAGAAACGCCTGGGTCAGCGCAGCACAGCCGGCACCCGGTCAATATCCTCATCCGCTTGCCGGCGTGACGCCGGAGAATTTGGCTCGTGCGCGTGCCGACTATGAGCACGAGATCGAGAAACTGAATACACAGAAAGAAGTCTGGAATGACATGACGACCTTCTATGTATTCGGAGAAAAATAGTAGAGGCATCGCAACGCCAACAACTCTGCCATTGAAACGCGGCGCGCCTTCATCGCACCACGTTCCAATGCGGGTTTTGGCGTATGCTTTCCCTACCGTGACACTCGCAGCGCTATCGGGCGATGAATGGAACCCTCGGCCTACCTACTCACCGGACTTATTGGCCTCGTTATCCTGATCGGGGTCACATGGCGGCTTGCGTCACGCCGGCATTCCATTCCCTGCCCGGTGTGGTTGCGCTGGCTGGTGGAACTGGATAATCCGTTCACGAAGACCAATCGCGCGGCGGTAATTACCGATCACCTGGATCTGAAACCGGGCATGACCGTGCTCGATGCGGGCTGTGGTCCGGGTCGGCTTACGATCCCGATTGCACAACGCGTCGGCAAGGACGGCGTGGTCGTTGCGCTGGATATTCAGCCCGGCATGCTCAAACGAGCACGAGAGAAAGCGCAGGGTGTGCACGTTACCAACATTCAGTTCGTCGAAGCCGGGCTCGGACAAGGCGCGCTGGAACACGATCGCTTCGATCGTGCCGTGCTGGTCACGGTATTGGGCGAAATCCCGAATCGCGAGGCGGCGCTGAAGGAGATACACGGCGCACTGAAATCCGGAGGGATTCTGTCCGTCACCGAAATCATTTTTGACCCGCACTTTCAGAGCCGCGGCACGGTGACGCGACTCGCCGAGGCGGCCGGATTCAAAGAGCGCGCATTTTTTGGAAATCGAATTGCGTATACGCTTCATCTGGAGAAGCGAACCGACGGCGAATGAATGCATCAACATCGGTTTTAGATGTCTCTCGTCGCGACCCACATGGACTATTCATCAACATCCAAGAGCGCCGGATCTCAGACTGCACTGATCGAGTGTGCGGAAGCGAAAATTTATGCCGCCGTTTACCCGAGGCCGAACGCCGAAACGATCATTCTTTTGCACGGCGGCCCGGGCGTTCCGATGGATTTCTCACCCCTCGCGGAACCGCTGTCGCGCAAGTTTCAGGTTGTCACTTTTGATCAGCGCGGCACCGGTCGTTCGCCGGTGGCGAGCGGAGCCACGTTCTCCATCGACGAGTACCTGCAGGATATCGATACAGTCGCACAGCATTTCGGGGCGAACCGGTTTCACTTGTTTGGACATTCATGGGGCGGCCTTTATGCGCAGATCTACGCGCAGAGGAATCCGCCGCGGGTTTTGAGCCTGTTCTTGAGCAGCCCGAGTTCCGGCACGGGTGACGTCTGGAAGCAAACCGAACGCGAAGTGATGCTGTTCAACAAGGCGCAGGCGGGAGCGTGGGGCTGGTTAAAGATGGGCATGAGATCGCTGCTCGGCCTGCTTGGTTCGGACACGGCCTATCAGTCCTTGTTCAAACAGGTGCTGGAAAATTACAACAAGGATTTTGACGCGTCGTTTGCCGCTACGGATGCCATGGTCGAGAACGTGCGCGCCCTGCCCATCAACAAGACACGCCCTCAGATCGTGAAGTGCCCTGCCCTTAGCGATGCGCTGAACCATCGCTTTCCCATACTTGTCGCGTATGGACAGAAGGATATCTACGGGGAAAGCAAAAGCCACGTGAGAAACCGACTTCCGAACGCGACGTTCGTTGAAGTTCCGAATGCGGGCCACCTGGCATGGCAACACAACCCGGCCGCCTTCCTGCGTACGCTCTACAATTTCTATGGCATCTCGCCATGATTCGATCCGGTCACGATTCAATTGGGCGGCGCGCAAATCGTGTAACTTCAGAGAAATTGGCAATCATGGGTTACGCGAGCTGTATTCGACACTCGACTCGCTTATCGGGCCGAATGCAGCGAATCACCTCCACTGACCACGAGTCGCGAAAGTAAAATGAACCAAAGCGCCCAGCGCAAAGGAATGGACGTTACGATGATTCACATTACAGGCGCGAGGTATCTTCGACTTTTCCTGGCATTCTTGTGCTTTGCGCCACTGGCTCCTCCCAGCCATGCCGCGGATACGATCAACATCGTTCTGTTGCCCGATTTGTATCAGTGTCATCACGTGGGCGCCGACATTGCCATCTCGGAGCGCAGCTCGATCGGAGTATTAGGTTCGTATGAATGTAAGTCGGATCGCCCGACCTACGGCGACTCGAACGGCAGTGTCGACAACACATTCACCCGGGTATTGTTTCCGTGGCGACACTTCCGGCGCGATGTGTTTGGCAACGGTCCGTTTGTTCAATTCATGCTCGGCACCGAGGAATCGAAATTCAGATCCGACGCCGGATCGCGCGCCGATGTGAGATTTATCGATCTTGGATTGCACGCCGGATATCAGTGGCACTGGGATTCCGGATTCAATATTTCCGCATTGATTGGACTGGCCGTTCTCGTTCGCAGCAGCCTGGACAAGGAAATCGCCGCGACGGAGAGCCGTAAGGTCATCGACTTCCTCGACAAGAATACAAAGACGAACGCACATCCCGGCGCCGGCGTTATTTTTGGTTGGTCGTTTTGAGCGGCGCGCGCGTGAGCCTGACTGACATTCATAATTTTCTTCCAGTCGACGAGATGCTCACGACTTCGGGGCAGCCTTCGGAGGATCAGCTACGCGCATTGGCGGCCGAGAACTACGAGGTCATCGTCAACCTTGCGTTGCATGATGACCCACGCTATTCCCTGCCCGACGAACGCGGGCTGGTAGAAAGTCTCGGTATGACGTACGTCCATATCCCTGTTCAGTTCGATTCGCCGACTGAAAGCAATTTGCTAGATTTCTTTCGGGCCATGGAAACGCACAAGGACAGCAAGATGCACGTTCATTGCGCCGCCAACATGCGCGTGACGGCGTTTCTTGGTTTGTACCGAATGCTGAAGCTGGGAAATTCCAAAGACGAGGCGTTTGAACCGATGTACGAAATCTGGGAACCTGATGCAGTGTGGTCTTCATTCATCTCGAACTTCCTGCCATGAAAATACAGATCGCGACAACCGACGACGAGATCCTTGCCTGCTTCGCTACGATGCATGAGCTTCGACCTCATCTGGACAGAGAGTCATTCGTGCAGCGCGTGCGCGCGCAGGAGAAGTCCGGATACACGCTGGCTTACGTTGATGAGCCGGAAGGCTCTGTCGCCGTTGCCGGATTCCGTTTCGGGGAGAATCTGGCGTGGGGAAAGTTCCTGTACGTTGATGACCTCGTGACACGCGCCAGCCACCGCTCGCGCGGGTTCGGTTCCGCGCTACTTTCCTGGCTCACACGCTTTGCCGAGGAGCATGGCTGCGATCAATTCCATCTCGACTCCGGGGTGCAACGCAAAGATGCGCACCGGTTCTACGAGCGGGAAGGCCTGCCGATCACCAGTTACCATTTCGCCAAGCTCGTAAGATCCAGCACGAATTGAATACTCGACGCGCTATCGGCGTGACCACCCTGAATCCAGCAAAGACCTCACCTATTTCTTCTTCGGTCGGTGGCCTGCAAACAAGTCTTCATCTTTTTTGAGTTCGTCAAACAGAAACGCGATGAGCGCTTTGACGCGCGCGGTGTGCCGTAAATCGGGATGCGTGAGCACCCAGAGTTCGAGGAGCAAGGATTCCAGGGGCTGCCCAACGCGGACCAGGCGGGAATCACTGTCGCCGAGATAGCACGGCATGAGCGTGAAGCCCATGCCCTGTGCCGTTGCGTTGACTACGGCGAGCGACGGGCTACTGGAAAATACGATCTGTGCTTCGGCCTGTACCTTCTTCTTCCAGATCAGCGGAACCAGCCAGTCCACGGTGCCGCCGATAAGGCACCAACTCTGATCCTGCAATTCCTTCGACCGATTCGCTCTCAGGTATTGAGGTGAGGAATAGATCGCGAAGCGAAAGTCACAGACCTTTCGGCCCAGGCTGGCATCGGGGGGTTTGGTGGTAGCGCGGATCGCGACGTCCGCCTCCCGCCGAGACAAGTCCACGTTTGAAATTCCACCCACGCTTTCGATACTGACTTCCGGATGCAGCTGGCGAAATTTTGCCGCCAGTCGCGGCACAAAATTCATGCTGATCCCATCTGGCGACGCGACGCGAATCTTGCCGCGCAATTGACGATCCTGGCCGAGCACTTCGCGACTCAATGCATGCACTTCACTCTCAATGCGCTCGGCGTAACGCAGCGCGGTTTCCCCCGCTTCAGTCATCGCATAGCCATCGGACAACCGTTCGAAAAACCGCACGCCGGTTTTCTCCTCAATCGCGTTGAGCCTGCGAAAGACCGTGCTGTGGTTCTGGCCCAGCGTGCGCGCCGCGCCCGACAGGGTCCCGGCCCGGCACACGGCCAAGATTACCGCCAGGTCGCTCCATTCGAGCTCGCGCGCCGTGGTTTCCACCATTTTGAACACCTGTGCATTTATGCAAATGAATTTTGCAATTATAGGGAATTTAATTGTCTTTTCGAACAGCCTATATTTTTCCCATGGCACGGCACACAACGTTAACCACAGGCAGTAATGACGGAGGAACGATCATGAAGGCAACGGCGAAAGTACTGGCAAATAACGAAAACAGCACCCTTCAAAAGCCCACGTTTGCGGACCTGATGACGGCCCAACTCGAGGGGGTCGCGGGCACTGAAGTGGTCGTCAGCATCACGACCGTTCCGCCGTTTACGACGCTCCCGACCCATTGGCACCCCGGCGAAGAGTTCGCCTACGTCATCGAAGGTTCGATCACGTTGCACCAGCAGGGCAAACCCGATGAGCACTACAAGAAAGGCGACGCGGGCAAAATTCCGTTGAAGCAGATCCACACGATTTCGACCGGCGCGGACGCTGCAACCGTTTTGGTGTTTCGCGTTCACGAATCCGGCCAGCCGGGCCGCGTGCTGGTGTAGCCCCGATGTTCACGGCGATGGTTCGTTATTGGGGCGCGCCGCCAACAGCGCTCTGAAGTCTCAGAATTCGAGCCATCGCCTTCGACTGTTCCAACGTTATTCAAGCCGCTTTCCGATGGAATCGCCTGACACGCCGCACGCGGGCGCGTTTCAATTCGTGACCCGCCTCTAACTTTCCTCGCGACATTTTCACAATGACGGACAATTCGGTTCACATCGCCGTGTTTGGTGAAAATTCACTTTGATTCGTTTTTTCCTGGCGTCTTTAATCCACTGCAAAGGTTGTCGCAATACCGGGCTCAGTCTCGATATTTCGAAGCTGCAAATAAAACGAGAAGTACAGGAGGAAAAACAAAATGAAACAACAAAACCAGGTTACACGTTCTGGAATGAGTCCCTCGGGCGTTTTGCACAAGTCGGTTCGCGCGATTCAGGTGCTGTTCCTGCTGGCGGTTGCGCTGGTCGCGATGATCCCTTCGGTGTATGCGGATGGAAATGACCTGGGACAACTGAGTGAATGCCACACGCTCGAACAGCCGGCGTCCGCGCCGAAATCACCGCTGCTTTGAAGATACGGTATCGGCGGATGAACCGGCCATCGCCTCGGGGCTGCAATTGTTTGGCTTGCCGGGCAGCTCACTAACGGGCACCGCCTGGATCGCATCGGCATTCATCGTCTGCGCACTGGCGCGCGCATCGAACTTCATCCAAACCAGCGATGCATCGCTGGCACGCACGTCCTGAATCTCTGTCCAGCTTGTGGGAGCGATCTCGATCGGCTGTGGTGCCTGCGTGGTGTTGTCTGTTAAATACAGGCGATTGGGGTAGCGCCACGTCACGTTGATCTCGCCACATTTGATCGGCTTCGGTTCCGTTGAACTGCTCTGCACGTCGGCCTGTCCGCTCTTGATGTTGGCGCGAACCGGAATCACACCGGGCGAAGCGGGGACCGCCCACTCATAGGCGACGACGACGGAATCCACACCCGATTTTTCTGCGGGCGATCGGTGTTCAAACGTGTTGAAGCGAATGGCACAGAGGGCGTCACCGCGGCGCAGCAACGCCCAATACCCCTTGGGAGACGAAACAAAATCCGGCGCGATCAGCGCGACAGTACCGGCTTGCGAGATTTCACTCTCCACTCCCTGCGGAGCGGCAGACGCCTCCGGCACTTGCGCCAACCCGGCAAGGGGAAATCCGCCGAGGATCAAGGCAATTGCAGATCGGAAGTTCCGCTGGACCATAGTATCAACCTGTACTTGAGCTGGCATTGAAGGGCGCCCGCCGCGAGCGCCGGTACAGTATACGACCACCGTATCGCCCGCCTGTTACACGAATCGCCGCAAATACCGCGCAAACACCCGTCAGGCCCACCGCCGCAAATTGCATGTCATTGTTAATGGGCCGTATCCGCTCAATCACGCCGTCGGCTCGCCGATATTGATGGGGTAGGCGAGGCGTCCGGAAGATCGACCCGCCCGAAAAGTCCGCCGTTTTGGCGCACCGGTTACGGACCCGGGAATAAATCGAATTCACTGACGAGGCAACGCATGAGCACGTGGAACTCAATTCTTCGAAAAGCGACAACCCTTCTTGGCGTGGCCATTCTTGCAATGGGCCTGTCCGGCTCTCCAGCCTATGCACAGATGGTGGAAACGGAATCGTTGCTCGCGGCGCCGCAGACCGAACCCGACCGCGTCCAGATCAAGGATGCATTGAACCGCGAAGATATTCGGCAGAAGCTGGCCGAGCTGGGCGTCGACGCCAATGACATCGCCGGACGCGTTGATTCACTGACGGATGAAGAAGCCCGGACACTGGCGCAACGCATCGACTCCCTGCCCGCTGGCGCCGGTACGGACGTCGTGACGATCCTGTTGCTGGTGATCATCATTATTCTGTTGGTCTGAATCGCCGCGGCAGGCGGCGCGTCACGAAGCGCTGAAATCCCCGAACTGTTTTACGAGGTCGGCAAACGCGGGCTTGATGGCGGTCGCGCTCTTGATCAGCGACATCACATCTGGATCCTTCAATGCCTTTTTGAGTTGTTGAATCCGGTTTGTTTCGGTCGCTACGAGTGTTCGCACTTCCGCGACGCGAACGCCGTCGAACTTGTAGATGTTTGGATCAATGCGCGCTCGCTTCACATCTTCCCATTTCGCCTCAAGCGCAGCGAACTCGTTCTGGATACGGGCACGGTCGTTCTCGGTAAATGTCTGTGGCGTCTTCCCCTTGGCCGCAAGCACGACTTTTTCCATCGGCTCATGAAACGCGGTCAAGGCATCCACGTAATACGCCCAACCATGATCGCGGCGCAGGTTCATCAGAACCACACGCACGGGTTCCAGTGCATCATGGGCCTGTGACAGCGGATCAGCGCGCTTGAGGTGGTTTGCTGCCTCGGCGATCTGATGGTCGATTTTCGAAAATCCGTCCGTCCACTTCGTATCGCTGGCATAGTCCCGCCGGTGCTGCCGCGCGAACACATCCCAAGCGCGCTCGAGGCGCGGCATGGCGGCGCGTGCCTGGTCGGCCTTATCAGTATTCGTGTAATAGAGGACCGGAATGTACGCTTTATCGAATGCTGCGGAATCTACCAGAATGTCTGCATGCACTGATGCGCCAACGCCCAACCCCACAAATGCAAACCACAACCCACCCCAAATGAAACGCATTTCCCCACCCTGTTTTAATAATTATCCTGACCAGTAACGACGCATCGCGTGCACAACGGTGCTGCTCGACCCAACGCATGCGGCGGCATGAGATTGTACTGCCGAACGTGACAATTTAAAGCGTTTTTCGGTGGTAGTGACGCCCGACCTCAGCGCAGGGCGGATCTTGACTGTCGAGGCATTTTTCCGGTTAGACGCAATTCAACGGGCCAGTCGATGACTCGCGCGAAAGGCTACTCGCTCCGATAATCCTGCGCCAACACGCGCGGTGCGCGATCCACGCGATACAGCACTAGCGTCAGCACAACTGTCGCGACAAGCATGAAGTGCGGACCGAAGAACCAGAACACCAGGGGCACAATGAAATAGAACGCGCGCATTCCGATGCTGTAATAGTTTCCCGCGCGATTCAAATGCTCCGCGACATGCTGTGGAGAGATCGCCTTGTGGTTGAGCAAGTACGGGACATTGATCATGTAGCCCACGTGATTGAAGACCCGGATAGCGAGTGTGAAGCTGAAAAATACGGTGAACAAATCGAGCAACAACAAAATGATTTTGACGATGAAGAGCTGGGGATCCTTGGCGCCAAACGCGTTGAGCGCGTGCCAGGTGGACCCGAGCTTGTCGGCCTGGGCCGTCAGCGTCATGACACCGATGATCAACAGCACTGCCGTGGAAGCGAGAAACGTCGCCGCCATGGTGGAATTGCGAAGCGTTTGCACGGAAATGACGTCGGGCTTTCCGGCCGCCATCATCGTTTCAACCCAGGCCGTACGCGCAACGCGGTTGATGGCCTGGACGGTGTAGGCCGGGTCTTTGCGAACTTTCAGGCGGATCCAGAGGTGATACGCGGCCAGGATGATGATGCAGACGAAGAAGCTGACGAGATCGGTGACCGAGTAGTGGTCCCACGTGAAGAGTAAGTTGCTGTCGCCCATCCCCTGCCTGTCCCTCCCTACGTGCCCGCCAAAACCGTTGGGTGCACGGCAAAGTATCACTCGGCGCGGGTGTGCCGAGATAGATTTTTTTTGGAATCGTCATGTCGAGAGCGAATACCCGTGGTCGAATGTGTGACAACCATTCTCGGGAGAGGTTGCATGGCAAATCGACTTTGGTACAGCGCAGTGTATTTGGCTCTGGGATTCGCGGTAACGACAGCACACGCGATGAGCAAAGATGAGGCCGCTCTGATTGCCGCGTCGGCCAACCGCGGCAACGCCAACGCCGAAGTTCTGCTGGCCGGAATCTATCTTCGAGGTGAAGCCGGTTATTCACACGATGATCGCAAAGCGGCCTACTGGTTTGAGCGCGCCGCCGAACAGGGCAACGCGTATTCGCAGCGGATGATTGGGGACTTCTACGTGCATGGCACAGGCGTGGAGCAAAACCTGAAAGTGGCGGCCGACTGGCTCGAGAAATCAGCCAACCGCGGCAACAATGAAGCGCAACTCGAGCTCGGCAAGATGTACCTCTACGGTGACGGCGTTCCTGCCGACCCGCAAATGGCTGCCCGCTGGCTCGAACGCGCGGCAGTCGAAGGCAACGGCGAAGCCCAATATCTGTACGCGAAGCTGTTTCAAACCGGAATCGGCGTGGAGAAGAATGACGAGATCGCCGGCAATTGGCTCGCCAAGTCGGCGGCGCAAGGCTACCGGGACGCACTGCTGCTCGAGCACGCGCTGGAAAACATCGGCTACCGCATCGAAGAGACTTTCTACAATCGCCTCCCGGAGCTGACCCAACTCGCCCAGGACGGCGACATTGAGGCGCAATATCAGCTGGCCCGACAGTTGGAGACCGGCGCAAACGGAAAACCAAAAGATGCGAAAGCCGCCGTCAAATGGTTCAACAAGGCTGCGGAACACGGCCACGTCTCCGCCATTCGCGAACTGGCCACGATCTACAAGACGGGACTGGATGCGGTTCCCGCCGATCCGGAAGCCGCGCGCCGCTGGGATCAAAAACTATCGTCCAACACATCCCACTAGATTGGCGGCTCGCGCACGGGATTAACACTGCAGGTTCCGGCGTCGCAGTTACGCCTTCGCGTAGTATTCCGCGAGAAAGTCGATAAAGGCCCTGACCTTCGCCGGAAGATGATGTCGGCTCGCGTAAACAGCCTGAATGTTGAAGCGCGGTAGTTCATAGTCTTTCAATAGCGCCACTAGGCGCCCTTCCGCCAGTTCGCGCTCCACAAAGAACTCCGGAAACAGTCCGATGCCCAAACCGTCGAGTGCCGCCTGTTTCAACACAAAGTCGTTGTTGCAGCGGATGCACCCGTTGACCACGACGGTCACCCACCGACCGCGCGGCGCACGCAGCCGCCACTCGTTGGGAACGCGCGCAACGCTGTACGTCAGGCAGTCGTGCGTCTGCAGATCCTCGAGCGTTTTCGGATTGCCACGCTTTTTCAGATAGACCGGTGACGCGACGATCACGATCGGGCACGGCGCCAGTCGACGCGACACGATGCTGGAGTCGGTCATGTTCGACATGCGAATCGCCACATCGAATCGTTCCTGCACGAGATCCACAAGGCGATCATCCAGCTCGAGATCGATAGAGACTTCAGGATAGCGGGCCCGAAATTCGCGCAGCAGTGGACCGAGAGTGACCGAACCCAAATAGGTCGGAGCGCTGATGCGCAGTTTTCCGCGCGGCTCGCCCGACAATTGCCCGACTTCACGTTCCGCCTCGTTCAACTCGCCGAGTGCCGCAGCACTGCGACGAAACAGCGTTTCACCCGCCTCGGTCAGTGTGAGTCGACGCGTGGTGCGATGCAGCAGCCGCGCGCCCAGTCGTCGCTCGAGCCGACCAATGCATTTGCTGACGAGCGCCTTGGATATCTCCAGCGCGTCAGCGGCCCGCGTGAAGCTGCCCAGCTCCACGACGCGCACGAATACGGAAATGTCAGCGATATTGTCCATCGGAATGATTGTTCACTATTGGAAACAATCATATTCCACTGACCACGTTTATCAAGTCCACCCCGCGCCCTATTCTGGTCTCAACCCCGGAACATTCAGGCAGTGAATTCGAATCCGGATCTAACGCAAACCAGGAGATCAGCCATGAGCGAATACGATTTCAAGAACGCAGAAGCTTTCTTCGCGGCGCGCCAGGCCTTTACGACCGGCGTACACGAACTGGAAGTGCTGCTGCAGCAAAACCCGACCCACGTCGTCGTCGTGGATGTGCGCATGCCGCGCGATTACGCGGCGGGCCATATTCCCGGCGCGATCAACCTGCCGCGTGGCAAGTGGACGAACCCGCGCGGCTTGCGCAAGAACGCGACGCACTACGTCTACTGCTACGACCAGACCTGCCACATGGGCGGCGAAGCCGCGCTGGAACTCGCGCGCCAGGGCTATCGCGTCGTGGAAGTCGAAGGCGGATGGGACCGCTGGCAGACCAAGGGCTATCGCAGTGAAACCGAAACTGAAACTCAAGTCGCTTAAGGAGAAAACCATGAACACGAATCAAAATGTGAAATACGGCATCGCACTGCTACGCATCAGCCTCGGCGTGATGTTGATCGCGCACAGCGTGATCCTCAAATACTTCGTCTTCACGCTGGCCGGTACGGCGCAGTTTTTCGAATCGATCGGACTTCCCGGTTTTATGGCTTATGTCGTGTTTGTCTTTGAAGCGTTGGGCGGAATCGCGCTGGTGCTGGGAATCGGGACACGTTATGCCGCCGCGGCGGTTGTTCCTGTCCTGATCGGTGCCACCTGGGCGCACTCCGGTAACGGCTGGGTGTTCAGCGGCGCGAACGGCGGTTGGGAATATCCGTTGTACCTGACCGTTCTGGCTATCGCGCAAGTTCTGCTTGGAGAAGGTGCTTTCGCGCTTTCACACAAGTTGACCAGCGTCGCGAACACGACAGGTCACGCGCAAACCGCCTGATCCGGTTGCACGCAATGGGCGGCGCGCTGAAAAGTGCGCCGCCTTTTTATTGCCTGCGATTTTCACGCTCCCTATACTGCGGAGTCTTAGTACAGGGACGACAAAACAACCACCGGGGGGCGCGTGAGCTGCATCGTTCATCCGTTGAGGAAACTACCGGACAGGATTCACGCGCATGTAACGCCGCGTTGGCTGAGAATGAGTGCCGCCAGCGCGATCCTTGCGATTCTCAGTGCGTGTTCCGGTGGCGGATCCGCTCCCGATTCAACGAGCAAACCTGCAGATGACAATCGTGGGCCGTCGATCCCCACCCTGTCCCAGGTGGAGACACTTAAGGTCACGGGCGAAGTCATTTCGGCTCAGGCACCGTCTTCCGCATCGCACGACACCCCGACGGTTGTGTTTAATGGCAATGGCGACGGCGTCGCCGTGTGGACGCTCGACAACGGAAGCAACCGCTCTCTTCTGTACTCAACCTACGTTGCTGCGGACGGCCGTTGGTCCGCCGAGGCGATTCTGCTGTCTGACCTCAACAGCGATTTCAGTATTCGCGTGCAAAGCAATGGAAGCAGTTTTGCGCTGCTCTGGCTGGATCGCTCCGACGTGTATGCACGAATTCTGACGATTGCCCCAGCGGTCTCCTGGAGCGAAACGAAGACACTGACCATTCCGACGACGCGCGCGCGACGTGACACGGCGCGCATTGCGTCTGACGGAAAAGGCTATCTGATCACGTGGTATGCGGGTTCCGTCGGTTTTCTTGCAATGGAATTTAATGGTCAACAATGGCCGGCGGAGCCCATGGTGATCGACAAGGCTCTCAGCACGGATTTTCAATTCGGCTCGGGCAGCACTATCGTTTCGGTGACCGGCGGCCCCACCGGCTATACGATGGCCTGGCTGGAAAGATCGCGAACGAACAACACCGCGGTGCGCGTCCGCGCCCGTTATTTGAATCGCGAGGTATCGCCCTCATGGACTGCCACGGAAACCCTCAGTCCGGTCCTCGACGATTATTTCGGACGCGCATTGCGCGTGATATCGAATCCGTTCGGATTTCTCGTACGCTGGGATGTGGGGTACGACGGCGCGCCGGGCGAAATACAAAACCGGATCGGCGTCGCGGTCTACGACACCCGCATCAGCACAACAGCGTGGAACGCGCCGGTCATGATCAGCGATCGCGAGTCCACCAGCATCATGACGGTTTCCTCAGTCGCCGCGGGGCCGGACGGATTTGGCATTGAATGGCTCGAAGAGGACTCGGCGTCGTTTAGCTTCACTCGCCACGCGCGACTCTACGACACAAGCTCCGGTACTCCGGATTGGGGCGCCGACTCGATTCTTGAAACCGGCCCGATGGGCGACTCCGGAGAAATTGTCGCAAGCGTGGATGGCTACGCCATTGCGTGGGAGTCGGAATTGAAAATCAAACGAAGTGTTTATGCGGGCGGTGCATGGTCTGCAACGCCGAACGTCTACGATCCTGGCACGTTGGCGAGTATTCGCTGGTATGCACTGGACTCCGACGGCGCCGGCTACGGAATGGCGATTCATATCGTCACGCCCGGCACGCGCGAGAATCAGGTTTATTCCAGTGCTTACGGACAAGGGACCTGGAGCGCGCCCGTCGCCATGACGAGCGCGTTCACGACGCGAACGGTACGCACGCCGTTCCCAACGCCCAGTTTCAGTCATGATGCCATCGGATACTGGATCACTACGCCCACGTATGAGCTCGATGCAGGTCACTCGTATTCAAACATCGTCACGCGACGCTTTGGCAGTTCACTTGAAAACGAAACACGGTTGACCACACAACGATATCGCGGCTCAGCGCATCACCCAAAGCTCGTCACGCTCGCCAACGGAAATATCATGGCCGTGTGGCAGGAATACGAGAGCAACTATCACGATCTCTACGCCAGCGTGCGCAGCGGTTCCATATGGTCTGCGCCGATCCGGCTGAATAATCCGGACAATGTCGATGAGCGCGATGTGTACGACTCATATACGCAGATTGTGGCAAACGGCAATCAGGTCGCGGTGATCTGGAATGCCTACAACCGCCCGACGTTGCGCGTGTTCAACGGTTCATCCTGGGAATCATCCGTCACCATCAAGACGGTTTCGAGCGATTTGATCCTGGATGCTCATGTCGTCCCCTACAACAACAGCTTTGCGATTTCCTGGATCGCGGACCACTTCGACCCGGATTTCCTGAAACGTGTTGGCCTGCTGCAGCTCGCGGTTGATCCCGCACAGATTTCCACACCCGTCACGCTGACTGAAGTTGGCCGCGGCGGATTTGGTCCGGATCGAACCGCGATTGCTGTTTCGGAAAATAACTCGCTCGTGGCTGTCTACGTCGACGGTGACGACCTTAAACATCTGTCCATCAAATCGATCGCGTGGAACGACGGCGCGGTCGACACACCGCAGTTGATACGTGAAACCGACAGCTTTACCTTTTCGCTTTCGTTGAATGCGAATACCGCCGGCGATCTGTTTGCAAGCTGGTCGACGCAGGGCTCGGGGACATTCTCCTCACATCGATCCGCTTCTTCCGGCCTGTGGTCGGCGGCGCAGTCACTGACCAGCGAATCGGTCGCGGCCTACACGGCGTCCAGCGCGACGCGCACACTGACCGCCTGGTTCGCATTCGATCAGGTCGGCTCGATGTTGTATTCGGGAAAATCAGCGCAGCGGATTTCGTCCGACCGTTTCGAACCCACCACCTATGTAACCACCGACGTCGCCGGTGGCCTGGCATCGAGCGGATCGCGCTTTCTTCTCACCGCCAACGCACGGCTGGATGATCTCAACGATCACGCCTTTGTTTCCCTGTTCGATGGCTCCGCGTGGACCCACCTGTACTACCTGGACGACCCGGCAACGACGCTGCATCGCGCGGAGCCGCACGTAACGGGCTCCGGTTCGAACTTCGCGCTGGCGTGGACACAATGGGACACCGTCGACGCGAACTCCATGCGTGAGGTGTGGGTGCAGGAAGGCGGGTTCTGAGTCTTGAGAGATGCACGTCTACACAACGACGCACTTGCAACCGCTCCGGATGATCGGCGCCGGGACCGGCGCCGTCCGGAATTCCAAAACGTTGAATCTGATTTTGCAGACGACCAACAGCTACTTGTTGCTACAGGCCATATCCTGACCGCAGCACATCGGCGACTTGATCTTGCCGTGACCGTTCGGGCACTTCGAGACCTGCACGTTTTGCCCGTTATCCAGTTTGAGCGTGTCGTTCGCCAGCGGAGCGTCGCACTTGGCGCAGAATGCATTGACTGACATTCCGCAAATCTTGCATGTGTAGGTTGCCATGACAAACACCTTCCTCTGTGATGGTGGAAACATACAGTCTAAAGACTTTTTGCCGACGGTTTAAACTTAAAAAAATTGGGAGAGTGTGCGCTAGTCACGTGGGAGCGCACCCTTGGGTGCCATCCTGCACCCTCCATCGTCCTTACCTCCTGCCGATACAGAGATGCCGTGATTCGCGCTTGTGCGAACCCACCACCTGCTTTTTCTGACGGATCACAAAAAAATGGCAACTAAGCGAATGATCTATTTTTTCGTATTGCTGCTTGCGACAGTAACTCTTGCGACACCGTCAATCGTCGATGCACGCGGCAACGGCTTTGGCATGAATGGCGGGAAAAAAGGAAAGATGGGCGCCAAGGCGGATCGTGAGGCTTCTGAAACTTCAAACTCCCCGGAAGTATCGCCCGAGCACGCCGCCGCGTTTTATCCGATGAAAGGCAAGCTCGATGCGATGGAGCAGTACGGCTTTTTAGCGACGGGCCTGACGGCGGTTTATCCCGACGACTACGCCTGCCCTCCGGCGCGATCTGCATTTGCATCCGCTTCACGCAGCGATGGATCGCAGCGGTCCGCCAAGTTCTTTCAGGGACTCCACGGTGGCATGGACATTCCGCAACCCGGCGGCACGCCGCTGATTGCGCTGGCCGATGGCGAAGTGGTTGTAAAACACGAGGGCGAGGGCGAAGGAATTGGCGGCCTGGGAATTTGGTTGCGTCTTGCGCCGGAGGACACCGGCCTCAGCAAATATGTCTTCGTCGAATACAAACATCTCGCAAAGATGCCGGACTTCGAGGTCGGGACGCGCGTGAAGATGGGACAGGTAATCGGCGAAACCGGCAATACCGGAACACAGGATGGATACTACGGAGCCAACGGGTTCTATCACCTGCACATGACCGCCTACTGGAGCGACACGCCGGACTTCATATTTACCCGCACGCTCGTTCCAACCCATGGCCAATGGCTGGATCCTCTGGCGCTCATGCGTGGCGAACCGCTGGATTCGCACGCGGCACGCGACTTGCCGGACGTTGGCAAGAAAGTTCGCATCCCGTTCAAGACAGCCGACGGCAAAGTCATCCCTGACAACGCAAGGATCATCTGGCCTTACATTTGCGCACCCAAATAGACCGAGTCGCGCGGGACCCGCGCGATTTGCGCCACGCGCGTGTTCAATACTCATCCGCGCTATCACCTGTTCTTCGACTACGGCGACGCGCCCTGCTGATGCGAACGCCGACACCATTCAACCGAGACGGTCCGCCGGATTCAACGGATTAGCAATCTGACCCGTCAGGTTGACGGATCTCCCCCGCATCGCAGCAAAGGTTAAAAAGTCGCACTGCCAATCCGGATTCTCGCACCGCGATCCCACACGTCCGTCCAATACGCTTTCTCCTACGCGAATCCACCGCGCAACCACTCAGAGGAGGAGTTGTATGCAAGTGACGATGATCTTTTCGGTCATGAGCCTGGCAATCGCGTCGACGGCGATTTCTTCCACCGCGCGCGCCGAATGCCCAGCCAGCCTTTCGACCGATGAGACCATTCGCTGTATCACGGTCGAAGGGGCCGGATACAACTATCAGGAATACACCGCAGAACGCGCGGCTGAGATGCGTGAGCAGAAAGTCGAGCGAGCCAGCGGAAAAAATCGGCTCACGTCCTACGGTGAGCGGTTATACGTGGTCGATTGAGGCCGCGCACACAGACAACATTCACAAGGAGATTTGAATATGAAATTACACAAGGGATTGATGGGTTCGACATTGGCAGTCATCGGCTTTTCCATTGCGGCACCCGTGCTGGCAGCGTGTCCGCCACAGCTCAGCGCCGAGGAGCAAATTGAATGCATCCGGGTCGAAGGCGCCGGCTACAACTACATGGAGTACAAGGCGGAACGCGAGCAAGCGATGCGTGATGCTCGCGCCAGTGCCGCGGCCAGCGAGCGCGCTCGCAGCGACGATGCTCCGGGCAACATCACTGCCGACGCCACAACACCGCACTCGAAATACTGATGAAAGAGCCGGGCGCCTGACAGCGCCCGGCGGGAGGTCCAAAGCCCGAACGGGAATTACGGGACCGCAACGATCGGCTTGTGCATGACGATCGTGCAGTTGGATCCACCGGTCAAAGAAAAGTTGGTCTGGAAATCCGGCACATTGAATGTACCGTTGAAACAGATCGACCCAACCATGCCGTTCATCGGACCGGCAATTCCCTTCAATCCGCCACAGCCGAGAATTCGAAGCGGCGTGCTCGATGCGGTGAGATTTTCGTTCTGAACCGGACCGTAGACTCTGGCAACACGTCCTTGCAGCGGCAGGTTTTCAGAGTCGGATGTCAGCACCGAACCGTCATCAAACTCAATTCGGCACGAATCCGCGACGCAGGTGAAGTTCACCACCGGGTCGGTCAAATAGCCCTGGAACGCAATCTCCGCGCCCGACAATTTCGCGTGCATCAGGCCCGGATTCTTGTTGTCGAGGACGGCACCCGTACTCGTGGTGATTGCCGCGTAACCCGGACCGTTGATGATGAAGGATCCGGTACCGGTGGGTTGACCGACGATATCGAATTTCAGCAAATACTCGCTGGGCTCCTGCGCGTTTCCGACCCCATTCCCGGCGACAGCCAGTACCGGGATCATGCTCAATACGGTTGCGACGACTTTATGCTTGAAGTTATTACGAACCATATACTGCTCCTTTAGATGGTTGATGCCCGACCCATACACCGGACCCGGCAAGATAATCACAAGCGGTGACTTCAGACAATGGCGCGCAACATTACGGCAGAAATGATCCCGGCATAACGTTTTCTTAAGCGATGAGGTGGGTGCATACACCTGCGCCCCGCGCGTTTTGGAAATCCGGCCGGGGGTTGCGGCTCCGGCTGGTGTTGGTTATTTCAACATTCCGCGCAGGCTGGCCAGATGGGCCTGGCCTTTTTCCTTTTTCTCTTCCGGTGTCGCCGTGCTGTGAACGCCTTCGAATTTGAGCTGGTCTTGTGGCAGTTCTGAAATGAAGCGTGAGGGTTCTGTTTCGACAAGCTCACCTTGCTTCTTGCGGCGTGTCGCATAAGTGAGCGTAAGTGTTTTTTGCGCGCGCGTGATGCCGACATAGGCGAGGCGCCGTTCCTCTTCGATGGCCGCGGGATCGATGCTGTTGCGATGCGGCAACAAGTCCTCTTCCATGCCCACGATGTAGACGTGCGGAAATTCCAGGCCCTTCGCGGCGTGGAGCGTCATCAGCGCCACGCGATCGCCGGCACCTTCTTCTTCCTTTCGCTCGAGCACATCCATCAAGGTCATCGTCGCAACCAGATCGGCCAGCGATTTTTCTTCGCCTTCCTGTTGCGCGAGGCGCGCTAGCCAGGCGATCAGCTCATTGACGTTCTCCATCTTGCGTTCGCCGCTGGCCTGATCGGCCGCGTTGTCGGTCACCCAGAGTTCGTAATCGATGTCGCGTACGACGTCTTTCACGACATCCATCGCTTCGCCGCGCAGCGCGCGATCGTTCATCGTGACCAGCCATTCCACAAAGCGCCGCAAGTTGCCAACGGCACGCGGAGAAAGACGTTGCTCCAGGCCGAGCTCAAAGCTCGCAGCAAACAAGCTCAGCTGTCGTTCATTCGCATACTGGCCAAGCTGCTCCAGCGTCTGCGGCCCGATCTCACGGCGCGGTGTGTTCACGACGCGCAGAAACGCCGAATCGTCATCCGGATTCACGATCAGGCGGTAGTACGCCATCAGATCTTTTACTTCGGTGTAGGCAAAGAACGATTGACCGCCGCTGATGAAATACGGAATGCGATGTTCGCGCAGCACACGTTCGAACGGACGCGACTGGTGATTGCCGCGATACAGAATCGCATAGTCGCTGTAGTTGCCACGCTGGGTAAAATGGCGATGCATGATGTCGGACACTGCCCATTCCGCTTCATTCTCGTCGGAGCGCGCGCCCAACACACGGATCGGTTCGCCGAAACCCAACTCGCTCCACAGGCTCTTTTCGAAGACATGTGGATTGTTCGCGATCAGCGCATTGGCGGCTTTGAGAATCCCGCCCGCCGAACGGTAGTTCTGCTCCAGCTTGACGACCTGCAATTTCGGATAGTCCTTTTGCAACAGCACAAGATTTTGCGGTTGCGCGCCGCGCCACGCATAAATTGACTGGTCATCGTCACCGACCACCGTGAGTGCACCGCGCGCGCCGACGAGGTGGCGGACCAGTTCGTACTGCGTGGCATTGGTGTCCTGGTATTCATCGACCAGAAGGTAGCGAATGCGATTCTGCCATGCTTCGCGCACCTCCGGGTTTCCGGTGAACAGGCGCACCGGCAAGAGGATGAGGTCGTCGAAGTCGAGTGCGTTGTATGCCTTCATGTGGCGGGCATACTGTTCGTACAGCACAGCGGCCGCCACATGGTTTGCGTCTGTCCCGGCCGCTTCCAGTGCCTGCTCGGGCGACAGCAAATCATTTTTCCAGCGCGAGATCTGCCACTGCATCTGCTGCACCTGATCTTCGCCGCCGCTAAAATGCTTGCGCGTCAATTCGCGCAGCAACTGCTGGCTGTCCTGAGCATCGAAAATCGAGAACCCGGGTTTGTAGCCCAAGGCCTTGTGTTCGCGCTTGAGAATATTCAGCCCCAGCGTATGGAACGTGGAAACCTTCAGCCCACGCGAGTCCTTGCCTTGCAGCAGTCCGCCCACTCGCGTTTTCATTTCGCGCGCCGCCTTGTTCGTGAACGTCACAGCGGCGATGTTCGTCGGGGAGATGCCGCACTCCTTCACGAGGTAGGCAATCTTTTGCGTAATCACACGCGTCTTGCCGCTGCCGGCACCCGCGAGTACAAGCAGAGGCCCGTCGATGTACTTCACGGCGGCGCGTTGGCTGGGATTCAGGCTGGACACTGGGCGGCTCGACAACATTATGGGCTCCGGGGCGCTGATTCTAACAACGCCCCGTGCGACTGGCACGCCGAAGCGTTGTGCGCTAACCTGCGGGCACCGCCAAACTTTCTCCTTATGAATGGACGAACGCGCGCTGATTCAACAGCTTCTCGCTGGTGACCAACAGGCTTATCGCACTGTTGTGCGTTCCTATCACGGCGCAATGGTGAGCATGGCGCGCGCCATTGCCGGTGCCGCTGTCGCGGATGACATTGTGCAGGACGCCTGGATCGCGGTGGTGCGCGCCCTGCCCCGCTTCGAAGGGCGCTCGAGCCTGCGCACCTGGATACTCCAAATCGTCGGAAATACCGCTAAAACCCGCCGTCGCCGGGAACAGCGCAGTGTTGCCGCGGGCGATGCGGCCGAAGTGGAAGGCATCGCACTGGCGGGCCGTTTTCAGCCGGACGGGCACTGGCAACTGCCGCCGGCCCACTGGGGAGCCAGTTCTCCGGAGCAGCTCCTGGAGCAGGACCAGCTCAAGGGTGTAATCGACCAAGCAATTGAAAAGCTGCCGGAATCACAGCGAACCGTCCTGACGCTCTGCGATATTGAAGGCGTGGATATGGAAGACGTTTGTAAGATTCTTGAGGTTAGTGAGTCTAACGGGCGTGTACTCCTTCACCGGGCACGGACGCGGGTGTGGAACGAGATCGATAAATTTCAGCGCGGTGAGACGAAATGAAGTTCAGTTGCAAAGATATTACCGAGCTCACCAGCGCCTATGTCGATGGCAAGCTGTCGTTCATCGATCGCATCCACTATCGACTGCATTTGTTTGTGTGCCACAACTGCCGCGTGTATCTGGATCAGTTCAAGGCGATGCTCGCCTCGTTTGGAAAATCACGCCGTGAACCCGAAGCGAAGCAAGTCGACGATCTCGTTGCTCGCATGATGCAGGAACGACAATCCAAAGATTCCTGATGGGCCCATCTCGCGGCCAATCGCCTGTAATTTACCGCGCTCACGTCCGTTGATATTCACTGGGAACACCGCAATTCCTTGTGGGCATTTCTGCTTTCTTTTTTGGCGCAGCAACTACACTTACCCGGCACCTCGACCGGTTGTAACAATTTTCGTGATCGGTCGTCTTACCGGTGACACGACATTCGCAACTCTCCTCGCGTTTCGTCGTGACTCTTAAGAGCGGCGCTTCGGCGCCGCCCATTTCAACACTCAACAGGAGTCGCACCAATGAAAAGCAAGTCGATCATGAACGCCGCCATCGCCAGCGTAGTTGCTCTGGGCCTGAGCGGAGTTGCAACACAAGCCTTCGCAGACAAAATGGATATGGAAAAGTGCTACGGCGTCGTCAAAGCCGGCAAGAATGATTGCAAGACCGCAACCAATTCCTGCCAGGGCCATGCCGAGAAAGACAACGATCCGAACGCGTTCATCGCAGTTCCGAAGGGAACCTGTGACAAGATCGCGGGCGGCAGCACGAAGCCGAAGGGCTAATTGGCTGTCCCGGAAGGGGCGGGCCTTGAGCCCGCCCGCTTTTGGAAATTTCCCGGCTGTAACTCCCGAACATGTCTTCCCGCCATCACCTGAATGCCGGCATCGGATTGCGCGCCGAACACTATGACGCCGTCCTCGAACAGCAACCGCGCGTCGGCTGGATGGAAGTCCACAGTGAAAATTATTTTGGCGCCGGCGGAAAGCCGCGCGGCTATCTCGACCGAATTCGTCGCGACTATCCGATCAGCCTGCACGGCGTCGGGTTGTCACTGGGCTCCACAGATGAACTGAATCGCGCGCACCTGACCAAACTGCGCGACCTGATGCACCGTTGTGAACCGTTGCTGGTCTCTGAGCATCTCTCCTGGAGCAGCGTTGACGGACGATACTTCAACGATCTTCTGCCATTGCCTTACACCGAAGAAGCGATGGATCACATCGTTTCTCGGATTATGCAAACCCAGGATTTTCTCGGCCGGCAAATCCTGATCGAGAATCTCTCGAGCTACGTCACATTCACACACTCGACACTGGCGGAGTGGGATTTCCTCACGGAAACCGCGCGCCGCAGTGGCTGCGGCATTCTGCTCGACATCAACAATATCTACGTCAGTTCGGTCAATCACGGCTTTGATCCACTTCGTTATCTGGACGCCGTGCCGGCTGAACTGGTGGGCGAAATGCACCTCGCGGGACACACGCGTAAAACCGTCGACGACGGCATGCTGATCATCGACAGCCACGATCAGCCCGTGGCAGACGACGTCTGGTCGCTGTTCGCCGTCGCCGCTCCAAAATTCGCGCACGCGCCGGTACTGATTGAATGGGATTCGTCCCTGCCGCCACTGCAGGATCTGGTCGCTGAAGCGACACGTGCGCAACACATCAGGGAGGCGCGCGATGCCATCCCTGCGTGAACTGCAAACCGGATTTTCTTCCGCCCTTCGCTCGCCGGAGACGGAGACGGATGTTCCGCTGGTGGCAGATCCGCGTCGCATCAATGTGTATCGAAATAATTTTCGTATTACCTTGCGCGACACGCTGGGATCCCTCTATCCCGTCGTGCGCAAACTGGTCGGCGACGCGTTCTTCCACCAGTGCGCTTCGGACTTTGTGCGACGCAATCCATCGCGATCCGGCGATCTCAATGACTACGGTGAGACATTCGCGGATTTTCTGTCTGACTACGAAGCAGCACAAAGCCTGCCATACCTTGACGATGTCGCACGACTCGAGTGGGCCTACCAACGCGCTTTTCATGCGGCCGATGCACAATCGTTTGACGCAGCGCGGCTGGCGGCGATTTCGCCGGAACAATACGCACAGCTAGTCTTTAAGTTGCACCCCAGCGCGGGACTGGTGACATCGCGCTATCCGACCTTGCGCATCTGGAAATCAAATCAGGATGACGCCGCAGGCGAGGATTCAATCAAGCTGGATGACGGCGGCGATGCATTGCTCGTGGTGCGCCCCGAACTCGATATCGAATTCATTCGCCTTTCCGAAGGTGCCTTTCGTTTTCTGGACACCCTGATGCAGGGTCACACGTTCGATGTCGCCTGTAACAATGCGTTGGAAACCGAGTCTCACTTCGAACTGAATGAGTTCTTCGGATTCTGCATCACTCACGGAATCATTGTTGATTTCGAGCTACAGGAGTCACTGTCATGACAGCAACCACCCTTCAAACAACCGCGCAACACATCCGTGGCGTGATGGACAAGATTGACGTTGTCGCACCCCTGGGCTTTCTGGTGATGCGCTGCTGGGTCGCGTGGGCGTTTCTGAAGTCTGGCTACCTGAAGATCACCAGCTGGGATTCGACGATGTACCTTTTCGAAAATGAATTCCAGGTGCCGCTGCTGCCACCTGACATCGCCGCTTACATGGGAACGTTTACCGAGCTGGTATTTCCTTCGCTGTTGATTGCCGGATTGGGCGGACGCTTCAGTGCGTTCGTGCTGTTCGTGTTCAATATCATCGCCGTAATTTCGTACCCGGATCTCGATGCCGCCGCAGCGCGCGATCACCACGCCTGGGGCATCATGCTGTTCTTCCTGATGCTGGCCGGTCCGGGAAAGATTTCGATCGACTGCTGGCTCAGAAAGAAATTTTCTTCCGCCCGCTAGCGCGTGCGTCCGCCGCACAACGGATCCAGCGTGTCTTTGCGCGTTGGATCCGGCGCCGGATTACGATCAGGCGCACGGGTGATGTTGAGCAGTCCGTCGTCGTAGGCGTCACAATCGCGCCGATCCCGAGTCGCTTCGAGGTCGGCCGGCAGATTCTTCACCCCGTCGAGTTTCGCGCCATCCAGCCGAACCTGTGTCAGGTCAGCGCTGCGCAATTCGGCGTTCGTCAGATTGGCGTAGCTCAAATCCGCCTGCATCATCACCGCCTCGGTAAAGTCGGCGAAGCGCCCATCCGTTCCAATGAGCTTGGCCCCCGTCATCTGTGCCCGATGCAGGATTGCCGTGTTCAGGTGCGCCGCGCTCAGATCCGCGCCCGCAAGGCGCGCATCGGCGAGCGACGCGCCGGTCATTTTGGCTGAATTCAACAGGGCGTTGCGCAAGTCGGCATCCTCAAGCGAGGCGTACTCAAAAGACGTCTTGCTCAGGTTGGCGCCGGTAAGAATCGTTTCATTCAATTGCGCCCAATCGAGCTCTGCACCGTCCAGCCGCGCCTGCGTCAGGTTCGCGTGATCCAGCAGTACGCCCGTCGCAAAGACTTCGCGCAAATCCGCGCCACTTAAATCCGAACCGCGAAAATCCGCGCCAATCAAAATGGCACCGCGCAGATCCGCGTTCCTGAGTTTTACGTCGCGAAAATCCGTCGCACTGAAATCCGCACCGGTGAGACGGGCACCGGACAAATTCGCACCCATCAGATCCGAACCGACCAGCAACGCCTTGCGCAAATCTGCATTGCGAAGGTTCGCACCATCGAGCAGCGATCCGTGCAAGCGCGCTTCGCCAAGATTGGCGCCTTCGAGATTGGCGCCGCGCAGATCCATATCCCGCAGGTCGACGCCGGGCAACGACAGTCCGCGCAAGTCGGCGCCACAGAGATTCGCGCCACGGGTGATTTCCGCAGCGAGCGGTTTTGCGCCGTTTTTGAATTTTCCCTGACACTGGTTGGGACGCACGTCGGCGTGGGCGATGGACATCCAGGTCATCGACATCACCAGCGACAAGACACTGTGTACCGAAATACCCCGCATGACTCCCCCGCAGATTAATTTTTATCGGGTCACCGGACTCCATCGTAACCAGAAACAGAGCGTAAACACAAAGCGGCCCTTCGGCACGGGGACTACCCAACCTGATCTACGGTCAGGGCGCTGCATCCTTCGCGCAACGAAACCCGACATCATCGCTCTGCATTTCCGGCTCGGCATTTTGCCGCGTCGACGCGCGATAGAAGTAACTGATGGCATAGTGCCCCATTCCGCCGCTGCCGCCGCGAATCACCTTGTTCTTTTTTCCGAAGTCCTTGCTGGTGTAGTCCGACTTCGGATAGGCGTCATACCAGTCCTGCACCCATTCCCAGACGTT
>DKAR01000151.1 GCA_002450895.1 Proteobacteria bacterium UBA6921 | reverse complement strand
CATGCCCATGCTGGGCGTACACAACCGGTTCGAGCCGACCTCGGGGACGCTGCGCGCCCCTCGGCGGCTCAACCGGGGCGTTGAGCGGACATCCGCTTAGGAGCGGACTTAATGAATAGACCTGTCAACGTAGCAACGCTGAAAGATTTCCTCGCCTCATTCAATAAGCACGATCTCGATGCGATTATGGAATTCTTCTCAGAAGACTGCGAATTTTGCATGCCGCGAGGCAAAGAGCCCTGGGGAACACGTTACGTCGGCAAGTCAGCGGTGCGAGAGGGTCTGGCGACTCGGTTCACGGGCATTCCCGACGTCCACTACGGAGAAGACAGCCACTGGGTGGCTGATGATTTTGGCGTTTCGACGTGGCTGCTTACGGGCACAGCGAAGACAGGTGAGCCCGTTCGAGTCCGCGGAGTCGATCTTTTAGAATTCCGCGATGGCAAGATCGTCAAGAAAGACTCTTACTGGAAGATTATCGAAAAATGAATTAGCGACTGCCAACAAAGGCGCTGCAGGCGACGCCAGAGAGTGGCGCGCCTGATCCAGGTCGTAGCCAACTCCACTTCATGAAGGGCGGTGTCCATGCAAAATCATGTCAATGAAGCAATCCAGACGCACTACACCCGTTCAGATTTGGGAGAGGTCATATTGGCGGCGCTCGCGAAAGCGGGCAAGGACGTGGACCGCCTGACGCCCGAGGACCTGGCGCCCATCGATCAGTTTCATATTCGCGGACGGATGGCGACGCTCGAGCTCGCCCGGGCGGCAGGCCTCGATGCGGCAAAGCACGTGCTTGATGTGGGTAGCGGCGTCGGCGGGACCTCGCGTTGCCTCGCGAAGGAATTCGGTTGCCGCGTCACCGGCATCGATCTCACGGAAGAATACTGCCGCGCGGCAACGATGCTCACGGACAAAATCGGCCTCGCGCATCTCGTCGACTTTCGCCAGGGTGACGCCACCGCACTGCCGTTTGACGACCAGACCTTTGATGTCGTCTGGACGGAGCACGTTGCAATGAACATCCCTGACAAGACGCGGCTGTACAAAGAGATGCACCGCGTTCTGAAACCCGGCGGCACGCTTGCGATCTACGATGTACTTGCCGGTCCGTCCGGCCCGGTCCTGTTTCCAGTCCCGTGGGCGCGCACATCCGATACCAGCTTCCTCGTGCAGCCCGACGAACTGCGCAAACTTCTGACCGAAGCGGACTTCACGGTTACTGACTGGTCAGACACCACACAAGCGGCTCGAACGTGGTTTGTGGCTCTCGCCGAAAAAATCCAAAAAGAGGGATTCCCGCCCCTGGGTTTCCATGTGCTGATGGGAGCCGACTTCCAGGCGATGGCGCAGAATCAAGGGCGAAATCTTCAAGAGGGTCGGATTGTTCTTGGACAAGTCGTCGCGAAGAAGTAGACGTTGCCTTGCGATGGCGCGCCGCCGACGACCAAAGGCCTAAATACATTCCCGAAATACGTTGCCTTCACAGAAGGCGGCAGGATCTGTGATCCCGTTGCGGGAAGGCGTCTTCCACTCCTCTTTTTTTCGCCAATTGTGGATCCGGGCGCTGGCAGGTGCTGGTTACGTCGTGTCGCGGGTGACACAGAGCGCGCTCGTTCCGAGCGCCTCATGTCGAATGTTCCCCGAGACCTTACTTCAACATAACGCGAAGACTCGGAACCATCACACGTGGAATCTAAACGTGATGCCCGTCCGTCGGCGTATCAGACGGTTTGTTTTTTGAAGTCAATGCATCCGTCAGAGAATTGGATTGCCCAAGGACCGCGGCGACCAGCCAGACGCAGACGCCCACGATCGCGACGATGAAGATCCATTTGTAGACGCCCCGCGTCGTGAGATCCATGAAGTGCCGTAACACCAGCAGCACGACAGAGTAACTCGCCGCGATCACGATCAAGGTGACCGTGGGGAGAATGAGGTGCTGCACAAAACCCCAGCGCCCGCCCCGCTGGCGAAACACCAGCGCCAGGCGTTGGCCGAGCATCCAGAACGCCGCGAGTGCGGCTCCGTAACCGAGAAAGCGCACGAGATCGGCGGCGCTGAGCGGCTTGTTGCCAATCGTCGTCTTGGCGAAGAGGTCCATGCTGCCGAGCGCGGCAGAAAGCAGGAGAACCACCGCGATCATCGCAACGTATCGAACAATCCAGCTCCAGTTTTCGTTGGCGCCCGCCGGGTCGGTCATCGATGTCTTCCTCATGAATTAGGTCAAATGCGTGGCTCGAACTTTAGCCCGCACACCCATATCGACCCGAGGACATAGATTATTAGCCGAGGGGGAAAATTCATAAGCGCCCCAAATGCCGTCTTTTCAGTACCCGTGCGTGAGATCACCGAACGGCGACCGGTGGCCTGACTTCACGCAACTACGGTTGAAACAAACCCCATTGGGCGAGTCTATTGGCGAGTCCGTTTTTGAGTTAATTTCTGGTTCCGGGTCGTCGGGCATTCGTCAGAACCGCGACCATCGGACGCTGAAAGCGGAACCCTCGGCGCACCGGGAACGAACCGTACAATCAGGCGAGATCACACAATGGCGGGCTATTCAGGAACACCACTGGTTAAAAAACTGGGATTCAAGGGCCCGTTATCGTTGCTGGCGGTCGACTCGCCGCGCGAGTATCCCGGATGGTTGGGTGAGTTGCCGGATGGCGTTCGAATCATCTCCAAGACGAGCAAGCCGGTTCAGGCGGCACATGTGTTTGCCGTGCAGAAGTCGATTTTGTCGAAACACCTCGCCCGCCTGCGGAACGAGTTGGAGCAAACCGGATTTGTCTGGGTGTCGTGGCCCAAGAAAGCGTCACGGGTGGAAACGGACATTACCGAGGACACCATTCGGGAAGTCGCACTGCCGCTCGGTTTCGTCGACATCAAGGTGTGTGCAGTCAGTGATGTCTGGTCCGGATTGAAACTTGTCATTCGCAAAACTGAACGAACCGCCTAGCGCCGTCCGCCCGCGCGAACACCATTCCGTAATTGCAGGAGACATCGTGCCCACGTGTTCTGTGTTCATCGCGACCAGCCTCGACGGTTTCATCGCCCGTCGCAATGGCGAGCTTGATTGGTTGCCGGGCAGTGACGGCACGCCGGGCGACGAGGACTACGGTTACAAGTCTTTCGTCGATTCGATCGATGCCCTGGTCCTCGGTCGCAAGACATATGAACTCGCGTCCTCATTTCCGGAATGGCCGTACACGGGAAAACGCGTTGTCGTGCTGAGTCATCGCTATCCACGGACGTTGCACGCGATTTCTGAAAACGCGGAAGGAACCGCGCTGGCGCCACGCGAGCTGTTGTCAGAATTGGAAAGCCGCGGTGTTCGGCACGTCTATGTCGATGGCGGCACCACCATTCAGAGCTTCCTTCGGGAGGGTCTCATTGATGAGTTGACGATCACGCGCATTCCCATTCTGATTGGCGACGGCATTCCCTTGTTTGGTTCTTGCGGGCGTGACATCAGGTTGCGTCATCTTTCCACCCAGGCGTTTTCCTCCGGGTTTGTTCAATGCAGATATGCGGTGGAGAATGCCGGATCGCCTGGGCCGTAATTTCGAGCGTGCACGTCGGCGCGACGCTCAGCACGGACAAAAAGGAGTTCATTCATGCTTGAAACCAATCTGCGAGTCCAACCCGTCATACCCGACCAGGAAGTCGCCACGCTCCAGCGCCTGCCCTACTTTCTCGGCGTTTCGGGGCAAACGGTCGGCGCGACCGGGTTGTCTATGCACCTGGTGGTCATTCCACCCGGCGCGAAAGCGGAGCCGCACATGCACGTGGGCTACGAGACCGCGATTTACGTTCTGGAGGGAAAAGTTCGAACGCGCTGGGGCGTGGGACTGAAAAACGAAGTCGTCAGCACGGCCGGTCAATTTCTGTTTATTCCTGCCGGCGTGCCGCATGACGCGTTGAATCTCAGTGCCACCGAACCTGCACGCGCCGTCGTTGCGCGCAATGATCCCGCGGAGCAGGATAATGTGGTCCCTTACGTCGTGAACGAATCCGATTGAACAATCGGGACAACAGCTTCGCATGGTCCCAGTTCGGATTTCACGGCCTGAACATGCACCCAAACAATGACATCGCTTTTAGATGAGAAAGACAAATGAAAACCTTTTCACAATTTTTTGTCGCCTGCTTACTCATTCTTTCAATTCCAGGATGCGCCACATACAAAACACTTTCCGACGCCAAAGTGGGCAGCGCAAAAATGTTCAGCGGGACACGACTCGACGTAAGAGCAATTGGCGGTGAGACCGCGACGACAAAACAATTTCCCGTAACGCCACCACAATACCCGGCGGCCGATCTCCCGTTTAGCGCCGTCGCGGATTTCATCGCGCTTCCACTCACGTTTTGCGCAGCAATTTTTGAAGCGTTGTTCGAATAAGATTCACCTAAACGCATATCCTGTGATGCAAGCGCGGCGAAGGTCATCATGAAAGTCTTGGCCCTGTGCGGAAGTCTTCGGCAACATTCCCGAAGCCGGGCGCTTTTGCACGCGACGCAACTTCTTTCGCCTGACCACGTCCATTTCGAAATCTTTGAAGGCATCGGCGAGCTGCCGTTGTTCAATCCGGATCACGAATCGAATCCGCCGATCGCGGTGCAACGCTTGTGGAATGCAATCGCCGAAGCGGATGCCATTCTCATCGCTAGCCCGGAATACGCACACGGCGTGACAGGAACGATCAAGAACGCGCTCGACTGGCTCGTGGGTTACATTCCGTTTGCCTCCAAACCCGTCGCGGTTTTCAATCCGTCGCACCGTGCGGAACATGCCGACGCCGCGCTCCGCGAAATCCTGAACACGATGGCGGCCAGGTTCATTCCTGGCGCTTGCCTGCGCATCGCCGTGACGGCCAATAAGCTAACCCCGCAGGAAATCGCGGCGGACGTCGAGCGTTCGCGACTGATTCGCGGCGCATTCTCTGCCATCGAAAGTTACATCAACATCCCTCTGGAATAATTGAGCAAAGCATTCTCTTTTGTGGGGTGTATTCGCGCCTTACATCATCGATAGAATTGCGACTGATTCTGTTTCTCACACGGTTCACAAAAACTTCATCGCGGGGAGTTGCCATGGAGTACGACATCCAAATCGGTAACGGAATCCTGCAAGTCATTTCACGCGGCAGCGCGGACGCGCCGACATTCAGAAAGTGCCTTGACGATGCGTTCGGACACGCGCAATGGAAACAAGGCATGTCGTATCTTTTCGACCATTCGAATCTCGATAGCGCGCCCCTCACGATCGAGGATGTTCAACGCATCGCCAAGGATTGTCTGCATTACAAGGACGAGTTTGGCGAATCCCGGCTGGCCGTCGTACTGCGCCGCGATCTCGAGTTCGGGCTTGCACGAATGTGGTCATTTTTCGTGGATGGCCGGTGGGACGCCAACGTCGGACTTTATCGATCCCGCGACGACGCCATGCATTGGTTGATGCGTTAGTTGCCGCACCGCGGCGCATGCACGCCGCGCTGATCACATCGCGATCCGATTACAAACCCCAATTTCCCTCCCCCGTTTTCGCCGCGTCTGTTCTTGAGAATGTGTTTCGTCCATTGCGGAACATTCGCATAAGATGAACGTTGATACACACCCAGACAATTAGGACGCGAAAAGGAGAACTTGCGGCCATGCTCGACAAAGCCTTTGTGGAACACTTTGCGCGCGACTGGATTGATGCCTGGAACAGCCACGATCTCGCGCGCATTCTCGCGCACTATCACGATGATTTTGAAATGTCCTCCCCGTTCATTGTCCAAATTGCCAATGAACCGTCCGGAACACTCAAAGGCAAAGAGGCCGTCGGCGCCTATTGGTCCAAGGCGCTTGCGCTGATTCCGAACCTTCGATTCGAGCTTGTAACGGTGCTTGCCGGAGTTCACAGCCTGACGTTGTACTACAAAGGCACGCGCGGAATGTCGGCCGAGGTTTTTCACTTCGGACCGGATCGCACGGTTTTACGCGCCTTCGCGCACTACGAAATCTAGGCGTTGCTGGCTCTGACATCATTCGTGACAATATCCCCTGCCCACGGCGCAGCGTGGCGCTTCTTGCAACGGAACACTCACGAGGGGATTACAATGAAAAAATTCATGTTCCTGCATTTTGGATTTGAAAAACCGACACCGGAAATCATGCAAGCCTGGCAGAAATGGTTTGGCGCCATCGCCGAGCATCAGGTGGAACAAGGCGGTTTCGCGAACGGCCGCGAGATTTCCAAGTCCGGAACGCGCGACCTGCCCTGGGATCGGGAGTGCATCACCGGTTACAACATCATCCAGGCGGAGAATCTCGACGCGGCGATGAAGCTTGCGGAGGGAAATCCGTTCATCTCCAGCATTCGCGTTTACGAATTGCGCTAGTTGCACAGGGATGCAATACAGGCTGAAACCGGGGCACGATCGTAATTCGAAACCCGACGTCGACATAAACAGACTGAGGGACGCGTGGACATGAAGGTGTTTGATTCACATCTTCACATCGTCGATCCGCGGTTTCCGCTCGTGCCCAATCAAGGCTTTGTTCCAGAGTCTTTTACCTGCGCCGACTACCGCGAGCGCATGCACGCTTATGACCTGCGAGGTGGCGCCGTCGTTTCCGGTTCATTCCAGGCATATGACCAGACGTATTTGCTGGATGCGCTCGCCCGGCTCGGGCCGGGATTTGTTGGCGTCACACAATTGCCATCGAACGTCAGTGACGACGAAATTCTTCGACTGGAAGCCGCCGGCGTACGCGCGCTTCGATTTAATTTGCGCCGTGGCGGTTCAGACGACTTGAAACATCTTGAGCCAATGGCGAGGCGCGTATTTGACCTTGTGAAATGGCATGTCGAGCTCTATGTCGATTCGCGCGAGCTCGACTNNCCTCACGGCGCTGCCCGCCGTGAGCATCGATCACCTGGGACTTTCCTCCGAAGGATTGCCGCTCATTGTGAATCTCGCCGCCCATGGGGTCCGCATCAAAGCCTGCGGTTTTGGGCGCGTGAACTTTGACGTTGCACAAGCCGTGCAACAGATTCATGCCGCCAATCCGGCGGCATTGATGTTCGGAACGGACCTTCCCTCCACGCGGGCGCCTCGCCCCTTTCATGACGACGATGTTCAACTGATCGTTGCGGCCCTGGGTGATAAAGAAGCGCAGCGCGTGCTCTACGACAACGCCGCAGCGTTCTACCGACTGCCCAACCCTTAACAGCCGGCAATATTTCCGGATCCGACGTACGTCGACGGCTGCGCGATCCATTGGCGCCGATTTCCCGTGCCATTCGCGGGCCCGTGACCGGGTTAGCTTTTTGGCCATCCCGAAATACACCTACGCGGATCGGCGTGCGGACCTTGCGGCAGGGGCGGCATCGCGCCGCACATTTCGCGATTTCTCGATTGGCGCCGATATAAAAACCGAGCCATTTCGTCCTGAGGGCGCCACGTGGCGACGAGGCCGATCGGCACAGTGCAAAGACAAGTTCATGTTTGAGATTCCCGGCTACACAATTGAAAAAGAGCTTGGCCACGGCGGCATGGCCGCGGTCTATCTCGCGGTTCAGGAGTTCACCAAGCGCCACGTCGCGATCAAGGTGATGTCGCCCGCG
>DKAR01000032.1 GCA_002450895.1 Proteobacteria bacterium UBA6921 | reverse complement strand
ATACCCTGCATGCCGGGCATATTCCAGTCCGTCACCAGAAACTGGAATTCGCCGGTCTTCAGCATCGGCAATGCGGTCTTTCCGTCATCAGCTTCGGCGGTATTGTTGAATCCGAGATCGCGCAGCAGATTCTTGATAATGCGTCTCATCGTGGAGAAGTCGTCCACGATGAGAATCTTCATATTCTTGTCCAAAACTAGGCCTCCAGATGCTCAAGCGGCCGCGTCCGCCGGACCTCCACGACTTCGGGAACGTGCTGGCTCCGGCTGTCTACTTCGTCCACTGATAAAGACGCGCCTGCAGGCGAATCACGGCCTGGCTATGGATCTGGCTGACACGCGACTCGCTCACCCCTATTACGGCACCGATCTCACGAAGGTTTAGCTCCTTGTCGTAATACAGGGACATGACCAGACGCTCGCGTTCCGGCAGGCCGGCAATGGCCTGGGACAGATTGCGCTTGAAGTCTTCGCGCTGGAGGCCCTCGAACGGACCGGGAACATGTTCGGTGATTCCGATCGACATGCAGTCGTCGTCCACACCGAGATCGTCGAAGCTGAAAATCTTGTGGCCGTTGGCGTCCTGCAGGATCTGATGGTATTCCTCGAGGTTCAGACCCATCGCTTCCGCGATTTCGTGATCGCGCGCATCGCGACCGGTACGGTTTTCAATTTCCCGCACGACTTCAGCGACCATGCGCGCCTTGCGATGCACCGAGCGGGGTGCCCAGTCATTCTTGCGGATTTCGTCGAGCATCGCGCCGCGAATGCGAATGCCGGCATATGTTTCGAAACTGGCGCCCTGGTTGGCGTTGTAGTTACGTGACGCCTCAAGCAGGCCGATCATGCCGGCCTGGATCAGATCATCGGGCTGCACGCTGGGCGGCAAGCGGCTGATCAGGTGATAGGCAATTCGTTTCACCAAAGGGGCATATTTTTGGACCGTTGCGGCGTCCTTTTTGGATTTCTTTTTGGCGAGGGTCTGTGTCTTCACATACTTCGCAGCGGCGCTCATCGAAGTTCACTCCCGATATAGTCGTTGTTGGCGGTTAAGGGGTCGCAGGTAGTACGGCGGCGTGTTGACTGGCCAAAATCAAACGCTCCACGAAAAACTCCAGATGTCCTCCCGCACTGGAAGGCAGAGGCCAGTGTTCTGTCTTCTGTGCGAGTTTTTTGAAAGCCATGGCCGCTTTGCTGCGCGGATATGCATCAACGACAGCGCGCTGCTTTTGAACGGCCTTTTTCAGGTACTCGTCGTGCGGGATAGCGCCCATAAAATCCATCGCAACGTCGAGATAGCGGTCGGTGACCGCGGAAAGTTTTTGATACAGCGTGCGACCTTCCTGCACGCTCATCACCATGTTGGCGAGAATGCGAAATCGGTTCAGGCCGTATTCGCGGTTGAGCAGTTTGATCAGCGCGTAGGCGTCGGTAATCGACGCGGGCTCGTCGCAGACAACGACGACGACTTCCTGCGCGGCACGCGTGTAACTGATGACGCTTTCGGAAATTCCGGCGGCGGTGTCGATAATCAGCGCGTCCAGATCCTGTCCGAGTTCGCTGAACGCACGGATCACGCCGGCGTGTTCTGCCGCGTTGAGCTCCGCCATCTTCTGGATACCCGACGAAGCGGGGACGACGCGCAGGCCGTTCGGGCCAGGACAGATCACTTCTTCCAGCGAACGGTCGCCGCTAATCACATGAGAAAGGTTGTAGGCCGGATGCAGGCCCAACATCACGTCGACGTTGGCGAGCCCCATGTCCGCGTCGAGCAGCAATACTTCCTTGCCGTCCTGCGCCATCGAAACGGCCAGGTTGACCGAGACGTTGGTCTTGCCGACGCCGCCCTTGCCACTGGTCACCGCGATCACGCGCACGGGCCGCGGACGAGCGATACGGCGCAAACCCGCCGCCTGATCAAAATCTACTTCAGACATTAACATTGACTGCTGCCCCTCTAAATGCGTTTTCCAGGGATTCATCACTGACGGAACTGGCGTTGCTGCCTTGTGTAATTGCAGCAGCGCGCTGCACCAGGCTGCTGGCGCGCGCGACGTGGATATCTTCCGGCACGCGCTGGCCATCGCTGACGTACGCGATTGGCAAGCGGTGCTGCGCGGCGACGGAAAGCACGCCGCCCATTTGTGCGGCTTCGTCGATCTTCGTGACGATGCAGCCGTGCAATACGTGAGACTTGAACACCTGAACGATTTCGCGCAAACCGGCGGGATGCGTGGTCGCGGACAACACCAGGTGCATGCGAATTCCCGGTTGTGCGGAAGCGAGCAGTGAAATCTGTTCGTTCAGGCGCGGATCGCGCTGGCTCATGCCCGCGGTATCAACAAGCACCAGCTCGCGATCAACGAGGTCTTCGAGCGTGGCGCGCAATTCGTTTGCATCCTTGACGGTGTACACCGGCACATCGAGGATGCGGCCGTAGGTACGCAGCTGTTCGTGCGCGCCGATGCGGAAGTTGTCGACGGTCACCATCGCCAGGCGCTTCTTGCCATTGCGCAGCACATAGCGCGCGGCGAGCTTGGCAATCGTGGTGGTCTTGCCAACACCGGTGGGACCGACGAGAGCAACGATGCCGCCACGTTCGGTGAGATCACCGTCGAGGACCGGAACATCGGCCGCCAGCAGTTCGAGGGCGCGTACCCAACCGCGCTGCGGACCGAAATCGTCAGGAATTTTTTCGGCGATGGCGCGCGCGTGATCGGACGCCAAGCCAACCTGGAAAAGATCGCGAACGATCTGCGCGCGAACCGGATGGCGACGTGCCTCGTCACCCCAGGCCAGACCGCCTAATTGTCGCTCCAGCAGGCCGCGCAATTCGTTCAGTTCCTTGCGGATCTGAATCATGGTCGGTTCCTGCGTCCAGAAATTGTCGTCCTTGCGCGCTACCGGAGCGGCAACCGGCGCCTCGGATGGCGACGAATTGACGTACAGGGCTTCGGCGAGGGACGGTGAAACGGGTTTGACGGCGGGGGCTTGCTGAGTGAGTTCTTTGCTTACGGCGTTCTGGTCGATGTCCAGAGCGGCGACAATTTCAACGCCGCCCATGACTTTCTTATTAGAGAGAATGACGGCGTCAGGACCGAGCTCCCGTTCGACCTTGCGAATGGCCTGGCGCATGTCTTGAGCGAAGAACCGTTTTATTTTCATAACCCGTCGCAGTTCGTAATGAGTTGCCGCTTTGTTGCATGCTCAGTGCCATGTTGCGTTCTCCGTTACGCTGCGCCGACCGTCGCGATAATCTTGATCTGCTTGTCGTCCGGCACTTCATTGAACGACAGCACTCGCAACGCCGGGATTGTGTGCCGAACAAAGCGCGCCAGAAGTGTTCGAAGCGGTGCGCTGACCAGCAACACGGCGGGTTGTCCCGCGACCTCCTGTCGCTGCGACTGGTCGCGCAAGGCGCGGTGCAGTCGTTCCGCCAGTCCAGGTTCGAAGCCAGACCACTCTTCGTCGTTGGACTGCACGGACTTTTGCAACAACTGTTCCAGTGAGGGTTCTAACGTCATAACTGGCAGTTCCGGCGCGATCCCATTGATCTGCTGCACAATCGATCTGCCAAGTGCCGCACGAACTGCGGCCGTCAGGCCGACGGGGTCCTGACTTCGGGGGGCGTGATCCGCCAAAGTTTCGGCAATCGTACGGATATCCGTCAGGGGGATCTTCTCGGCCAACAGGTTCTGGCACACCTTGACCACCACCCCCAGAGAGAGGGCTTTGGGCACCAGGTCTTCCACCAGTTTGGGCGCGGCCTTGGCCAGCTTGTCGAGCATTTGCTGCACGTCTTCACGGCCTAACATTTCGTGCGCGTGGTCCTGAATGATCTGGCTCAGGTGCGTGGCCACCACGGTACTGGCGTCGACAACGGTGTAGCCCATCGCCTGCGCATGTTCACGACTGTTCGGATCAATCCATGTCGCCTCAAGGCCAAACGCCGGATCGCGCGTCTTGATGCCCTGCAACTGCCCGAAGACTTGTCCGGGGTTGATGGCCAATTCGCGCTCCGGGTAAACCTCGGCTTCACCCGCTATTACGCCCATCAAAGTAATTCGGTAGGCCGTCGGTGACAGTTCGAGGTTGTCGCGGATGTGGACCGGCGGGATGAGGAAACCGAGTTCCTGCGAATTCTTCTTGCGCACGCCTTTAATACGGGTCATCAGGACACCGCCCTGATTCTTGTCGACGAGAGGAATCAGGCGATAACCGACTTCCAGCCCCAACACGTCGACCGACTGCAGGTCATCCCAGCTCAGTTCTTTTGGCTCGGCTTTCGG
>DKAR01000177.1 GCA_002450895.1 Proteobacteria bacterium UBA6921 | reverse complement strand
GTGCCGGGCAATTTCGCGAAATTGGCGCGGATCGAAGTGTGTTTTATGTGGAGTCACTGACACCGGAAAAGCGGCAGATGAATCGCGTATTCATCCAGCGAAACCTCGGCAACGAGACTTCACTTTTTTCTGCCGAGCATGGATATGAGCAAATCGATGCCGATACGGGCGAGCATTTCCTGGTTCTCGTAAACGGGCGACGTTATGAAGGAAATCCAGGCGCCGAAGGATTTCGCGTTCACGAATATCAAAAGGCCTCGGTTCGCCTCGAGTCGAAGGAAGTGCAGGCGCGTGGACGTCGCCGCGATTCCAAATCCACGACTGAACTGATGGCCTCGAAGGAAGCGGGCGATATGGCAGAACTTCAGCGGCGAATCTCGATGCCGCTGTCTGTGCTTTTGCTTGGTTTCCTTGGCGTTCTCGTGAGTCGCACGTCGCCTCGTGAAGGACGCTATGCGCGGTTGCTCGGGGCGATTCTGATCTATGTGATCTACAACAATATGATGGGCGTCGCTCAGAGCTGGGTTCAGCGTGGGGTGATCGATCCAGCCATTGGAATGTGGTGGGTTCATGGCGCGCTGGTGGCCACCATCCTTGCGATGGTTGCCCATCAGCAGGGCTGGATGCGTCGCAAGCGGCAAATGGTCTGACTATCGTGCGGATACTGGAGCGATACATTGCATCGACAATCGCCATTCACACGGCGATCGTAGTTTTCGTACTTTTGGGCCTGTTTGGATTTTTCGCTTTTATGGACGAGCTGAATGATATTGGCAAGGGCAGCTACGGTCTTGCACAAGCCGGCCAGTATGTTGTCCTGTCTCTGCCGCGGTTGCTCTATCAGATTTTCCCAATCGCAGCATTAATCGGTTCAGTAGCTGGCCTTGGTTTGCTGGCGCGTAACAATGAGCTGACCGTCATGCGGGCGGCGGGTATCTCCATCCGCCAAATTTCCTGGGCGGTAATGAAAATTGGCTTGGTGATGGTTGTTCTGGTTACTGTGATTGGGGAAAAAATTGCCCCTGAGGCGGAACATCGAGCTCAAATATTGCGGATGGTATCCATGTCGGAGTCAATCAGCCTCAAAGGGCACAGCGGTCTTTGGGCGCGTGATGGTACGAGCGTGGTGAATGTTCGCGAAATCCTTCCGGACGGACGACTTAGTGACATCAGTGTGTACGATTTTGTTGATGCGAAAACAATGCGTGCCACGATGCATGCACGCGAAGGTCTATACAGGAAGAAGCAGTGGGTTTTGCGGGATGTCGTTCACCATCAGATTCAGAACGATGGCGTGACGACGCAAAAAGAGGAACAACTCGTATGGAATACACACTTGAGTCCGGAGCTTCTCAATGTAGTTGTTGTCAAGCCAGACACTCTATCGGTGCGCGGATTGCACCGCTATGTTTCCTATCTGAATGACAATGGGTTGGACGCAGATCGTTACGAAGTAGCTTTGTGGTCTAAAATCGCAGCGCCGCTTGTGACCGGGTTGATGGTATTTCTCGCGGTTCCGTTTGCGTTCGGTCCATTGCGTTCCGTCAGCGCCGGCCAGCGTCTTGTTGCCGGCACATTGTTTGGAGCTGCGTTCTATTTAATCAACCAGCTTTCCACGTATACGACGCTGGTTTTCGAATTGAACCCGGTGATAGGAGCGTTATTGCCGGGATTGATTTGCGCCGGAATTGCGATTCAGCTTTCCCGGCGAGTGTTTTAGAAAGGAAATTTACTGGCCGTGTCTAGAGCGGCTCGTATCCCGGATTATTGTTGATTCCCTTGATTACTGGCTCATTTACCGATTTGACGGAAACGTTTTTCTTTCCGCGCAAATGGCGTGCAACAACATCCCAGATCGGTTCGCCTTTGACTCCAGCTTGAACGCTCGCCCAGCCAGCAACTTTGTATTTCTTGTCTGCCTGGACCGGCTTCCCGTTAATTTCCATGTTCGAAATTCGTTTGCCGATCTTGGCTTCCGGGTCGATCGTGTACTTCATGCCACCAACACGGACCATATCTCCGCCCTGTTGGTAGTAGGGATCGGAGTTAAACAGATTGTCGGCGACGTCTTCAAGAATTTCCTTGATGCGCTCACCGGTGGTTTCATTCATCGTGCTCGCGGGATATGTAATAGAAGTCTGGTCCATTACGTGTTCAAACGTAATGGCATCTCCCGGAAGGAGAGTGGTTCCCCAGCGGAATCCCGGTGAAAACGCGACTTCAGCATCTTTTTCTTTCAACAAGGCGTCGAGAATCAGCTGATCAAACGTTCCATTGAAGTTTCCTCGGCGGTAGAGCAGGTCTTCAGTGACGGCAAGCTTTTCTTCGAGTTTTGCCTTGAATGGGCGGCGAACCTTGTCAATGTGTGCGACCATCGCCGGATCGGCTGCCAACATATTCGAGAAGACTGGAAGAAGCCGGTAGCGATAATCCGCCAACTTGCCGCCAGTAACTTTCATATCGAGTACGGCGAGGAACTTTCCGTTTGAACCGGCGTTGGTCACCAACGTTTTTCCGGATGGAGAATCAACCAACACGGGCCGGGGAATGGCGTCGTGGGTGTGCCCGCCGAGAATTACGTCAACGCCGGAAAGACGTCCCGCCATCTTGATATCTACGTCCATCCCATTGTGGGAAAGAATTAAGACGATTTGCGCTCCTTTGGCGCGAACCGCATCAACCATTTCCTGCATGTGCTCCTCATTGATTCCAAAACTCCAATCTGGAATCAGATGGCGCGGATTGGCAATGGGCGTATACGGGAACGCCTGGCCGATAATTGCGACCGGGACCTTATTAATTTCTCGGATGACGTATGGTTTAAATACGGGCTCATTCCATTCCGCGTCAACGACGTTCTGCGCCAGAAATTCAATCTTTCCACCAAAAAACGGGCTGCCGAGAATTGATTTGACTCGTTCGGCGCCGAAAGTGAACTCCCAGTGGCCGGTCATTGCATCTACGCCCAGGAGCGTGGAAGCGTCGACCATGTCTTGTCCTTGCGTCCATAGCGAGGTCGCTGATCCTTGCCAGTTATCACCTCCATCGAGGAGAAGGGCGCCTGGACGATTTGCTTTGAGTTTTTTGACCAGCGTCATCAAATGGGCAAAACCACCGACCTTGCCGTATTTTCGTGCGGCTTCAACAAAATTAAGGTATGTCAGCGCATGGGCGTCAATGGCATTCTGCGGAATGTTGTATGCCTTAAGGAGATGCTTTCCAACCAGATGAGGCGGCTGGCCGCGCATATCGCCCACACCAATGTTGATATGCGGCTCGCGAAAATAAACTGGTAAGAGTTGCGCGTGACAATCGGTGAAGTGCAGAACAGATACGTTACCGTACTGAGGTATGTCGTAAATATCGTTTGAAGCTGCGCCAGCTTTTCCAAAAACATCAATACCAGCGACACTTGCAGCCGCCAAAACTTGTAGGAATTCTCGGCGGGAAATACCCATTCCAATAGTTCTCCAGAGACAAACTTATCGTACAAATTGAGCGGCGCCATCGCGCTCGTGCCGCGCGACAGAGAGCGTAGGGGACGGCGATGAATCTATGCGATTTTACGGGTTCAATGGAACATCATGCAAGCAAGTATCTCGATAATCCGTTACCACATAAAGCAAAAAGCCTGGCCATGTATCCATGGTCAGGCTTTTGCGGATCTAAATAAAATTTACTCGCGAGCGCCGGGGCCGTTCCACGTCAGTCCGTTGCTCATGTAGGTTAAAAAGTACTCGAGGTCGCGGTATTCCTTGCCTTGCGGCTTGAACGCTTTCGCGCGCACCTGTTCATTGCAACCCTGAAAACGACGGTGCAAAGTTCCCATGTCACCCCAACTGGATCGATAAACCGGCCAATGAGATGCATGACCAAGCGCCGGGCTGAGGGTGTTAGCGCGCAGATTGTTGCCGGCATTGTCAACGTGGCAGTGAGCACAAGACATATTCAATTGGCCACGTCGCGCGTAGTAAAAGCGCTTTCCATCTTCATAGGCCGCGAGAGCCTTATCGTCCGGAACTTTTATGTCGATTTTCTTGCCGCGTGTGGTGAAGGCCATATAGGCAAGAATTGAGGCGATTTTGCCTTTTGACCATGGCAAAGGTTCTTCGCCATTTTTGACTCGGCACTCGTTTATGGCGAGTTCGAGCGTTACAACTTCGCCTCGCTTGGAGTCAAACATCGGGTATTCGTCAGCGACACCGACGCCGTTGTTCGAAAAGCAGGAGCCGTAGGTTTGTCCGTTCTTGAAGGGCGTTCCGAACAACTTCTTTCCTTCGTCGATCGCGATCTGATAAGGCGGGAATTCTTCGATCGCCATCCATTGTTCACGTGCACCGGCGTTTACCGCATATACGCCGTTGATGTAATCGTCAAAGGGGATATCCGGAAATCGCTTTTTGAAATATTCGCGAAATGCATTGGCGTCTTCCGCAGGACCTGCGATGGCAGGTGTAGCGGTGACACCGACAAACAATGCTACAGAGATTGCTGTGAGAAGCTTTTTCATTTTTCCTCCGTCCACTGTATTCGTTGCGGCCTCAGAACGGGCAACGTGGGATAGGCGTGTTATTGGACTTGACCTTCTTCGCTGTCCTTGTCGCCTTTGTTGTCTACCCAGCTGATCTTGATCTTGTCGCCTTTCTTTCCGCCCTTGAATTGAAACGAAAGGTAGGGGTTTTTTGAAACAGCTACACCCCACTCGGCGGTGAGAACGTTCTTGCCGTTATGCTCACAGGTGACTTCCTGAATGAAATGGGCCGGGACAAGCTCATTGGTCTTTGAGTCCTTGCGAAGGCCGGTTTCCATCGGGTGGTTGATAAGCGCTTTGACGTCGGTAATTTCACCGCTCATTTCGGCGCGAATACGAATTGTTTTCTCTGCCATGGGTCAAGTCCTCAATGTAGTCGTTCTAAGTTAGCCGCCGCAGCCACCGATCGTAACTTTCACTTCTTTTTCGGCGCTGTGTAACTTACCGCCGGCTTTGACCACGGCGATCAATTTTGATGTTTTACCCATTTTTACGCGAGTTGAGATATATCCTGTCGCACCGCCGCCCATTACAAAGTTCGCGGCGAGAGGCTGCGGATTTTTCTCGACGATCACGGTGATGGCTTCAGCTGCCATTGGCGTCGAAACAGTAATGGGAACAACAGCTCCGTTTTCAGCGATGTCCGGAGCTTTGATGTTGATGTCGCTGCTCGCGGTTGTGCTGGAGGATTGGTGAAGAGCGTTCAATGCGCCGTCAACAGACTTCGCTTCGAATCCAGCTTGAGGCCAAGCCGCGAGAACGTCCGTCGGTTTAAGAACGCCGGCGCCGATGGCGATTCCCACCATGCTGGTAGCAGCCGTACCCTTTAGAAAAGATCTGCGGTTCATGTTTGTCACGTCTTTTTCTCCTAAGAAGCGATTGAATGGCACGTTTAGAGCGTAAGAACCCATTCAACTACCGCATCCAGTTCTTTGTCCGTCAAGATGCGGTGTTTTCCGAAGGGGGGCATGATGGTGTTCGGGTTGTTCTTGGTTGCATCATAAATTTGCGCGCGCAGCTTCGCTTTGTCTGGAAAGCGAGCTTTCATGTTCATCAGTTTTGGTCCCACATTGCCGGGAAGTACAGCGCCTGGATAATCGTGGCAGGCGAAACAATTTCCTTTTGTCCGATCTTCCGCTACGGCTTTGCCGGTTTCGGCCAGGGTGGCTTCTGCAGCAACCACTGGTGTAAGGAAAGCGCTTCCGAGCAGTAATACTGCCCCCGTGGATGTAGCAAAAATGCTTGCGGGCTTCCGCATCACTTCCTCCTTTATTAAATGTTTTAAGAAGGCTATCAGCTCTTAAATTCCACAGTGCACGCCTCGTTTAATAACGATGACCGTCTCCGGAATCCTTTTTGTTGCACCCAAATTACAGATGTTCGGGGCCGACCTTAAGCTTAGGTACTATGATAGATCAAAAACAGTTCAATACAACTTTCAAGCTAAAAATTCCACTTGAGATTATTTTTTGCCCAAGTTTTCGCTGGACTGTCTATTTTTCCAGCGCAATTTGTCGTTCTCGTGTGGCCCCATTGGGCTTTGCTTCCTCTTCAATTTGATGAAGCCTGAACTCCAATCGTGACTTCAAATAAAAACTGATCGAATCATCCCGCAATGCCGTACGCAAGTGTTCCATCGCTAGCGACATACGACCATTGAGCGCGTGATACTCAGCCCAGGCTTCGTGCGCCTCACCCGCCAACCCCGCACGTTCTGCTGTCTTGGCCAGCTGCTGGAAGAATTGTGGGTTTGAATATTCATAACGCGCCTGATTTTGAAGGGTAGAGATGGCTCGCTGAACCTCACCTGAATCCAGAAGCGCTTGGCCCAAGGCAAGTGTTAGTGCGGAATCGTGAGGGTACAGTGCAAGCGCACGCTCAAGCATTTGAGTACCCTTTCCGGAATCACCACTTCGCAATTCGATGCTCGCCTGTTCCAGAAGGTAGGGTACACGCTCGCGATCTTTCTTGATCAATTCGCCTATCGCCGCTCGCGCTTTTTGATAGTCCTTGTTCGCGGTCAAGGCGAGAACAACCGCATATCGCGCGGCAAATTCATTTCGGTACTTTCCGGACTTTAGATTGTTTTCAACGGATTTGAGTTGGGCGGCGGGAGACTCATTTGTCGAAAGGAACTGAAGCCGAGATCGCGCGAGATGGTACTCAACACTGTCGGTTGCGCTGACTGTTTTGAATTGTTCAGCGCGACTTCTTGAGTCCGCAATACGCGATAGCGTTACCGGGTGAGTGCTCAAAAAATCAGGGGCACCGCCGTCAATCGAACGTGTGGCTTGCTGCAGTCGCTCAAAGAACATCGGCATGGCCTGCGGATCAAAGCCGGCCTGGTGTAGTGTGTCGATGCCAATGCGATCCGCTTCCTGTTCGTGCAAACGCGAAAAACTAAGTTGGGTTTGCGCATTCGCAGCAATTCCTGCTGCAAACAGCGCCTCGGCGACTTGGGGATTGTTCGCCCCCAGAATGATTGCGGCGATTACCGCAGCAGCCGTCGGTACGCTCATCTTGTTTGCTGTGTCAAAAGATCGCAAAAGGTGGCGTTGGGTCACGTGGGCAAGTTCATGTGCGACAACGGAAGCCAACTCGCTTTCGGATTCCGTCGTAAGTATCAGTCCGGAATTGACTCCAACATAACCCCCGGGGCCCGCGAACGCGTTAATTCTCGCGTCTTCAACGACAAAGAATGAAAAATCGAAGGGATGATGTCCGGAAAATCCAACTAATAGATTGCCCAACGAGCTGACGTAAGAATTGACTACCGGATCATCAACCAGTTTTACGGATTGCCGAATATTTCGCATGAACGCATCACCGAGGCGCCGTTCTTCCTGCGGAGACAAAAGCGCTTCGGATGTGTCTCCCATTTCGGGCAGTGCTACGGCGGCATTCTCTGCGGCACGCGACTTCGTTGGTGGCGCGATCGCCAACAAAAAGAAGACCAGAACAGGTAACAAGCGCATAGCGTGGCGGGCGAGGGGTCTGATCGAGTCCATACGGTCTTTCAGCGCAAAAAAATGCCGAATTTAATTCCTCAAATTAAGTTCTGGGCTATAAATATTTTCAGCATGAAAAATACTTGGGGTGTCGGTTCGCACCCTACGGCATTTTTGCTTGCATGTTACCGGGGATTCGTCATATAAGACATCCATTGAATTCTAATCTGAATTTTTCCCAAGGAGACCCTCTATGTCCAACTTCGACCAAGAACTTGATGCTACGGGACTTAATTGCCCGCTTCCGATTCTGCGAGCGAAGAAGGCGCTGGCGACTTTGGGTGGCGGTCAGGTCCTTCGAGTCGTCGCGACAGATCCCGGTTCAGTGAAGGATTTCGACGCGTTCGCCAAGCAAACAGGCAACACATTGCTTGAATCACGGCAAGAGGGCAACAAGTACTTTTTCCTAATAAAGAAAAATGGATGAGCAGGTAGTGTGAATGGGCAAGCGCGTTTTTTGCCCCAACTCAATCATTCACTGTAGGTAGTCAATATGTCCGAGAAACGACTTTCAATCATTACAACGAAGGGAACGTTGGACTGGGCTTATCCACCTTTTATTCTCGCCTCAACGGCCGCGGCGCTTGGATTTCAGCCTTATATCTTTTTCACATTTTACGGGTTGCAACTCATTAAGAAGAACTTGGACCTACGCGTCAGCCCTCTGGGTAATCCTGGGATGCCGATGCCAATGGGTATGCATAACTGGTTTCCGATTCTCGGTACGGCGTTGCCGGGAATGGAAGCGATGATGACCGCCATGATGAAAAGCAAGATGAAGTCAAAAGGGATCGCGAGCGTTGAGGAATTGCGATCACTTTGCCTTGAGTCGGGCGTCAAGATGGTTGCCTGCCAAATGACGGTCGATCTTTTCGACTGGAACGCAAAACAGGATTTCATCGAAGGCATTGAATTGGGCGGCGCGGCGACGTATCTCGAAGCGGCGGGCGGATCGGATATCACGTTGTTTATCTAGTTCGCAGGCAGTTCCCGTCTTCCAACGCCGCTTTCAGTCTTGAGCGGCGTTGTCGTTTAGGTCGCTACGAAATATCCGCAATTGCGCGGGCTACACCTCAGGGCTAAAAGAAGAACAATGAAGACAATCTTTCTTGCTTCGGTGGCGACCTTGGTTTCATTTTTGGCCGGAGTCGCCGCCGCAGATTCTCCCGCCGTTGAAACCGCAGAAATCGCTATCCGAAACATCGCCAGCGAATACATCGCCGATGGCATCGTCGAGGCTGTAAAAAAAGGGACCGTCACTTCCCAAACGTCGGGTCGAGTACAGGAAGTAAATTTCGACGTCGACGACTATGTACCGAAAGGCGCCGTGATCGTTCGGTTTCGAGACAAGGAGCAACAGGCAGGTCTTCAGGTTGCCAGTGCCGGAGTAAAGGAGGCTGAGGCCCGTTTCGCCGAATCAGAAGCGGAATTCAATCGGATCAAGGATGTTTTTGAGAAACAGGTGGTGCCACGATCCGCGCTCGACAAAGCAACAGCTGACCAATCCGCTGCAAAACAGAAACTCGATGCGGCCAGAGCGCGTCTGACCCAGGCGCAGGAGCAGCTTGAACACACTGTGATACGGGCGCCATACAGCGGGATTGTGGTCAAACGGCATATCGAAGTCGGCGAGACGGCGAATCCCGGTCAACCTTTGATGAGTGGTTTTGCACTTGATGAATTACGGGTTTCGGCAAATGTTTCGCAGAACGCGATTGGTTCGATACGAAAATTCATGCGCGCGCGCATTGAATTTCCGACTCAGGCCAACCGAATGGTCGAAGCCAAGAACTTGCGAATCTTTCCGTTTGCCGATGCCGGAAGCCACACATTTCAGGTCCGGATAAATCTGGCGCCGGGTGAGGAAGGGCTGTTGCCCGGAATGTTTGCGAAAGTCCTGTTCTTTGTTGGAGAAGAAGCGCGCACGGTGACGCCTGCAACGGCCGTCGTTCGCCGAGGCGAGCTCGATGCCGCGTATGTCGTGGCGACCGACGGGAAGATTTCTCTGCGGCAGATCCGTTTGGGGCGACGTGTCGACGCCAATACGTTTGAGGTGCTCGCCGGCCTCACCCCGGGCGAGCGCGTCGCACTGGATCCGATTCGCGCTGGAGTTGCGCTAAAAGAGCAACTTGCGACAAAAAAATGAACGAAAAACTCGGGTTGTCGGGCCAAATTGCGGCGCGCTTTCTGACCCAGGAAATCACTCCGCTCATTGCATTGGTTTGCCTGCTATTGGGGGTGTTTGCGGTTGCAATCACGCCGCGCGAGGAAGAACCGCAGATCAATGTCACGTTTGCCAACGTTTTCATTGCATACCCGGGGGCATCTGCCCGCGAAGTTGAACGGCTCATCGCGGCGCCGGCGGAACAGATCGTTTCTGAAATTTCCGGTGTCGAACACGTGTATTCGGTGTCCCAGTCCGGAATGGCCGTGCTCACCGTACGTTATCGCGTAGGAGAAGATCGAACCGATGCGATCGTTCGTCTGTATAACGCGCTTTACTCACACCAGGACTGGTTACCAAGCAATATTGGAGTTGCCCAACCGCTCATCAAACCCAAGGGAATTGACGACGTTCCCGTCGTGTCATTAACACTATGGAGTGACGGAGATCGCGAGGCGGGTGATTTGCTTCGCATCGCGCATTCTATTGAGACCGAGCTTAAACGCGTTCCGGATACGCGCGATGTCTATACGATCGGGGGACCGGAGCAGGTTGTCCGAGTCACTCTGGATCCAGCTCGCCTTGGCGCCTACGGTGTATCACTTGATGACCTTCGTGCTGCCCTGATTGCCAGCAACGCATCGCAACCCGCCGGAACAGTCGTTTCGGAAAATCGTGAGATTTTCGTTCAGGCCGGCGTTTACTTGAGTTCGGCGGATGAAATTTCAAACCTGGTTGTCGCAGTACATGAAGGCGCGCCGGTATATCTGCGCGACGTTGCAGATGTGCATTTTGGATCTGGACAACCTAACCACTATGTAGAGTACCACGAGGCTCAAAGCAAGGACGATCAAGGTGGCATTGCGCATGCCGCTGTCACAATTGCCGTTGCAAAAAAAACTGGAGCCAACGCCGTCGAGGTTGCGCGCAACATCACGGATCGTATCGCGCAGCTGCATGGCACGTTCATTCCAGAAGGCGTCAACGTAACGGTCACTCGAAACTATGGCGAAACCGCAGACGAAAAGGCAAAGAAGTTAATTAGCAAACTCGTGTTTGCAACCGCATCTGTGATTGCGCTCGTCCTTATTGCAATTGGAAAGCGTGAAGCGATCATCGTCGGCGCAGCAGTCATCGTTACGTTGGCGGCAACTCTTTTTGCATCGTGGGCGTGGGGCTTCACGCTTAATCGCGTTTCGCTCTTTGCGCTAATATTCTCAATCGGGATTCTGGTAGACGATGCCATAGTTGTTGTAGAGAACATTCACCGGCATCGCCAGTTGGGAGGCAAAAGCCTGCTCGATTCGATTCCTTCGGCGGTCGACGAAGTCGGCGGCCCCACAATTCTGGCAACTTTCACGGTCATCGCAGCGCTGTTGCCGATGGCATTCGTTACGGGATTGATGGGTCCCTACATGAGCCCAATCCCAATAAATGCCAGCATCGGAATGCTGATTTCGCTGGCCGTCGCATTCGTAGTTACGCCATGGCTAACCTACAAAATGTTACGCGGTGTAACGTGTCACCAGCCTGCGCATGCCGAAGATGGCGCGGCGCTCTACAAATATTTCGAAAAATATATGAAACCGTTTTTGAACGGCAATTCCGGCTCGCCGCGACGCTGGAAACTTCTTTATATCGTTCTCGGTTTAATAACTATTTCCATTGCGCTAGTCATGTTCAAGGCTGTTGTTCTAAAGATGCTTCCCTTCGACAACAAATCCGAATTTCAGGTCGTGGTCGATATGCCGGAAGGCACTGCGCTGGAAGAAACTCAACATGTTCTGAAAGAATTCAGCGCGTATCTCGTTACCGTACCGGAAGTAAAAAATCTACAAACGTACGCAGGCACCGCTTCTCCAATTAACTTCAATGGGCTTGTGCGCCAGTATTATTTACGGTCCGGTGCGCACGTCGGTGACATCCAGGTCAATCTTGTATCGAAGGAGCACCGTCATCGACAGAGTCACGATATTGCCCTATCAGTGCGGGACCCGTTGGTTAACCTGGCCAAAAAATACAACGCGAACATCAAGATTGTTGAAGTCCCCCCCGGACCACCAGTGCAGGCACCCCTGGTTGCTGAGGTGTATGGCTTGAACTACGAAGGTCAGGCGCGCGTCGCCAAGCAGCTGCGCACCATGTTTGAAGCGACACCGGACGTCCACGACGTAGATGACAGTATCGAATCCGAGGCGCCGCGATGGATCGTCCGCATTGACCAGGCGAAGTCTGCACTCATCGGCGTTGCACCACAAAGCGTGGTCGCCGCATTGCGCACGGTACTCGATGGCGAAGATGTCAGTTATGTGCACACTGAACAGGCAAAGTACCCGGTTCCAATTCGCCTGCAATTCCCGATTGAACTCAAATCCGATCTGAGACCGTCGCTGGCGCTGCGGGTGCGCTCGAACAGCGGTGGTCTGGTTCCGCTCTCCGATCTGACGACTGTGGAACGCGTGGGACGAGAGCGGGCGATTTACCACAAGGATCTTTTACCGATGACGTTTGTGACAGGCGACATGGCGGGTCCGCTGGACAGTCCACTCTACGGAATGTACGAACTCTACAAGGAAGTGTCCGCAGCATCATTTGAAGGTGTGGGTTCGCTTCGCCAATATTTGATTGCTGCGCCTGAAGAACCGTATCAGTACAGCGTCAAGTGGGATGGAGAGTGGCAGGTGACGTATGAAACATTTCGTGACATGGGACTTGCTTATGCCGTTGGCATAATACTGATCTACCTGCTCGTCGTGGCGCAGTTTCGCTCCTACCTCGTTCCACTCATCATCATGGCACCAATACCTTTGACCATTATCGGCGTCATGCCAGGGCACGCACTTTTGGGCGCCAAGTTTACGGCCACCTCGATGATTGGAATGATCGCCTTGGCCGGAATCATCGTTCGAAATTCGATTCTGCTCGTCGACTTCATCAATCGACAGGTGGAGGAGGGTGTACCGTTTCAGGAAGCCGTATTGCGGTCTGGCGCCGTTCGGGCAAAACCCATCGTCTTGACCGGACTCGCCGCCATGCTAGGTGCTTTTTTCATCCTGGATGACCCAATTTTCAATGGGCTCGCAACGGCACTGATCTTCGGCATTCTCGTGTCGACACTGCTGACCTTGTTCATTATCCCAGTAATGTACTACGCCTTTATGCGGTCCCGTTTTGAGCCTGCCTAGTCAATGGGAGGTATCAAAAATTTGCGGTTATAAATGGTTGAACAGTGTCATTTTGTCGACTAGTAAATAAAGGGGGGCAAAAATTCATAATTTGATGGGATCTGACGAAACTGATCCAACTACCCTGGTGTGGAGGATAAAGCAATGAGCGTCGTACGAAGTTTGCGTGTACCGGTCGCGGCCATGGCCGCTGTGCTTCCCTGCATTGTCTATGCGACGAACGGGATGAATCTTGAGGGTTATGGGCCAGAATCGTTGGGTTCCGGTGGCGTCGGAATGGCATACGACAACGGCAGTGCTGCCACGATGAACAACCCCGCAACGATCGGCCTGATGCCGGAAGGGCACCGATCGGATTTCGCGGTCGGCAAATTGGGGCCGGACGTTTCCGCAACAGAAACGATGATGACGGGCGAGAAAGCGAATTCCAGCGGCACGGCTTACTACATGCCCGCGTTGGGATGGCTCAGTCGGCACGGTAGTCTCGGCTATGGTGTGGGCTTGTTTGCTCAGGGCGGCATGGGAACCGAGTACAAATCAACGTCGTTTCTCGCCGCAGGATCGGGCGAGAAAGTCCGAACAGAATTGGGCGTCGGTCGCCTGATTTTCCCGATTTCTTTTGAGCTCAGCCCAGGCGTCATCATCGGTGGTAGCGTCGACTTCGTGTGGGCGGGTTTAGATCTCAAAATGGCAATGAGCGGCGCACAATTCGCCGACCTGACGAATCCCGCAGCGCATAATAGCGGCGAAGCGAGCGGTTCTCTGGTCGACACCTTCGGCGCGTTTGTGATGGGTGGACTCGGTGTTAACTGGGCGCGATTCGATTTTAACAACAACAACCCGAATACGGGCGAAGCCATGGGAACCGGATTTGCCGGTAAGATCGGCGCGGTTTTCAAACTTTCGCCGCAATTCTCGTTAGGCGCTACCTATCACTCGAAGACAGCACTTTCGGATCTCGAGTCCTCTGATGCAAAAGTGACGGTCAATGCAGATGCAACGGCGTTCTTCGGTCCTGGCTACGAGGCTGTTCCGCTTCCGCTGACCGGCAAGATCAAGGTCAATGACTTCCAGTGGCCGGCCATGCTCGCGATCGGAGCTGCGTTTAACCCGATGGAGCAATTGATGTTGGGTCTCGACATCAAACGCATCTTCTGGGCGGACGTGATGGAAAACTTCAGCATGACGTTCACTGCGGACCAGTCGGCCACCAATGACTTCACCTCCGTGTTTGGACCCGGTTCGGATCTTCGAGGCCAGAAGCTCGATGCCAAACTTTATCAAAACTGGGAAGATCAGACCGTCATCGCACTGGGTGGTGCTTACAAAGTGACACCGGAAGTGACGCTGCGTCTGGGGTACAACCGCGGCAAGAATCCGATCCCGGACAAGTATCTCAACGCGCTATTCCCGGCCATTGAAGAAACTCACGTCACAGGTGGCGTCGGTTACCGGATGTCGAATGCTTCATCAGTCGATTTTGCGTTGAGCAAAGGTCTGGAGACGAGCGCGACCAATTCCCAAAATGGTGTGAAGTCGACGATGAGCCAGCTGAACTGGCAGTTGATGTACAGCTATCGCTACTAGTCGTTGGGAAAGCCTGAACCGGAAAGGGGGCGCAAGCCCCCTTTCTTTTTCTATTTGAGTGAGGTCAACATCAATTCCGGCGTGCCCAATTCCATCAACTGCGCCTTTCCAAGGCTGAAATAGGATTGCCAGAATTCTTTCAGCGGCTGAAGCAGTTTTGCATTTACGTAGAATTTTTCGTCAGGTACGTATCCCAGTCCATACATATAGATTTTTGCGCCGTGCCACACGGGAATCAGATTCGACTTGCTCGCGTCAGTCAGCGTCTTGTGGGTATCCACGGATCGAATGACCGTGCGACGCTGGTAGAACGAAGCAAAACTGCTGTTTTCCATTCCGTCCGTAACCAGCAGCACCGTCTGTTCGGTACCGGCATCAGGCGCGATTACTTTGGTCGCCAATTCCTTCAATGAACTCAGCAATTCGCTGCGCGGAAGACTTTTGTCAGTCAGGTTCACGACGCGGGCGACGGCGCCTTTGAATTTTTTGCGGAATCGCTCGTCGCGATCGGAAAGGCACTGTACAAGCTTGGGGCGATTGTCCGGATGAATATTAAACAGATATTCCGGCGTGGGTTTACCGTCCGCAACTTCGTCGAACAACATTTCCATGTATTGCCCGCGCGTGTTCGCGGAAAAACGCACGACGCGGAGGCGCTCGCCGGCCTGTCCCCAATCCGCGACCAGCTCTGAGATCTTATTTTTCATCGCGTCGGTGAGTGGCATGGTTTGATCAACGAACAAGTAGTAGTTGCGCGTTTTAACCGCCTCTGGCGGGTCAACAGCAAGTTGCTCATAGCAGTTCGGCAATGCGTCCGCGGCCGACGCCCCGCAGCAGACGAGGGTCAAGGCCGCGGCAATGTGCTGCAGGATCGAAGAATAGGCTGTGTAGGGCATGGACTTCACACCGCGAGTCATACCTCTAATAACGGCCGGCTTGGGGGTTCGTTGAGCACCCTAAATTCGGTACTTAAAGTCAGCTTGTGGCGCTGCCGATATGTGTCCCAAGACCTCCGCTATGTTGTTGTCGCGCAATATGACGAACCGAAATTCAGTGGCCTGGAGAAAGGTGACAAATCGCCTGATGTTTTTCTTGGTTGGCGCAGCGGTGTTTTTTCTGTTTGAAGCTGGGACGACCCAGCGGGTTTGGGCCGAGGAAATGGCAGTGCCGGCGCCAGCGCAAGTGGTCGAATGTGCTCCTGCGGCGGATGGCAGCGCCTATTCGTTTGATCAGGACAACACCAAGGTCGAATCAATCAAGGTGAGTGCAACGGGCTATGGCGCGCCGCCACCAAAGTATTACCCGGAAAACCAGCGGCGTCTGATGACGATGCGCGCATCAAAGATCGACGCGTATCGTGCGCTGTCCGAATCCATCAATGGATTACACATCTGGGGTGGGACGACGATCGGCGATATGGTGATCGAAAAAGACAAGTATCGTGTGTTCGTCGATGGTTTCATCCGCGGCGCGCGAATCACCAGCGTTAACGCAAATGAGGATGGAAATTATGAGACGGTCGTCGAGTTGGTGATCGATTCCCGATTTCTGAACCGAATTCTTTCTGCTCCAACGGCCGTACCGTGTGTCAAAGACAGCTCGCAAGTAACTTTTGCGCCCATGGAAACTGAATCACCATCAACTTTTTATTACAGCGAATGACTACACAAACTTTCTTTACACGGATGCGGCACTCCCTTTTAGCGCTGGGCAGTCTCTTGCTGATTGACGCCGGCACGGCAGCACTGGCGCTTACGGTTGAGGTTGAAGGAACCGCACCGATCTCCGATGGCGCCCCCGGCAAGGCGCGCGTGATGGCGGTGCAGAATGCACTACAACAGGCGGCCATGCAGTATTCGGTCAGCATCTCGGCATCAACAACCATGAACAACGGCACCGTTACGGGCGACAGTGCGCGAATGCGCACTACGGCTCGCATCACCAACGCGACCGTTGCCGATGAATGGCAGGAGGATGGTGTTTACCACGTCCTGGTACGCGCAGATGTCGATAACAACAATGGCACAGGCAACGGGCCGGACGGTGCCCGGAGACGTGTAGCTTTTTTACAGGCGACATTGCGGGATCGCGGCGCAGCATCGGATCTTCCGACCGTCGAAATTGAGCTGCCTCGTATGCTTCGCAAAGAAGTTGAACGCTCGTTGGGAGCAATAGGCGTTGATGCGTCGCAATATCTCCTGGGCAACGGCAATCAATCGGAAACGCCGGAACCCGGTATTGTCATGAGAACCGCCCAGGATCTGGGCGTCCAATTTCTTGTCACGATGGACATCATCGATACCGGGATCACCGACGATATGGTCGGGCAGAGCCGGCGGATTGAAATTGAGTTTGTTGTATACGACGGCGTCTCCGGCACCGTCTTATCGAGAAGCCGATTCGATGAGCACGTGATCGGAACGGACCGGTTGAAGAGCGGCGTCTCAGTCGCCAGCAAGGAATTTCAAAACAGTCCGTACGGCAAATCCATGAAGCAAATTGTTCAGCATGCAGCAGACAAGATCAGCGCCGATGTTGGACAGCTTCCCTTTACGGCGAACATCGTACGGACGAACGGGAAGAAAGTGTTTATTGACGCGGGCAGCGCCGCACGAATGCGCGTAGGCGATATGCTTCTGGCATTCCGCGTCGAGTCGACCTCGACGAATGATCCTAAATCCGGGCGTTCGCTTGGAAACGCGGAGCAACCCATTGCGACACTCGTGATTCGCACTGTTCAACCGCAGTTTTCGATCGGCGAGGTTGAAACGGATCAGGTCACGCTCAAGCCGGGCGATCTGGTGCGTTTCGCCTGGTAAGGCAAATCCCGCTCTACTCCACGCGGGTGATTCTGGCGGCCACGTCGTAGGTATTATTTTCCCCGCGATGCACCACACGTAGCACTTCGGCGACCGCGTTGAGCGGGGGCACGAAGGTCGTTTTCGGCGTGATATTGAAGTGAACCTGGGTTCCCACCGGAATAGGGTGGAAGGATTCAAACAGCACCCCGGATGCGCTGAGGTTCTTGCAGTACGCCGTCCCGTTGGTTTGTCCGTCGACGCGCAAAGACATCGCACAATCGACTGTCATACGGTGAAAATCGCGCTTCTCGTCGTAATGCCTGGGTATTACACCGTCCCAAAAACGTGACTCGGCCATCGATTGTCCTCCTCACCGTTGCATGAGTGGCGCTCCCTAGGGGTTTNNCCTGTTACCGCCGTGAGAGGGCGGTGTCCTAGGCCGCTAGACGAAGGGAGCGTGGTGCTCTCAGCGAAGATGCTATTATACGGGCGCTTTAGCGTGGGACAAGCCAATCGCCACATGGAGAAATTGCTATTTCAACACCTCGAATTATTGCTCGCGCCGACCACAACATTTCGCGCGCTCTTGTCAGCGAAAATGCGCTGAAAGTGCTTTATCGATTGCGTAACTCCGGTTATGACGCCTATCTCGTCGGCGGGTGCGTCCGTGACCTGCTGCTGGGTCGTGAACCCAAGGATTTCGACGTGGCGACCAACGCTCGGCCCGAACAGGTGCGTGAGCAGTTTCGCAACTGCCGGTTGATTGGCCGGCGATTTCGGCTGGCGCACGTCCATTTCGGGCCAGAAATCGTCGAAGTCGCCACGTTCCGGGGCCATCATGATGACGCCGTCGAAGGCGGCGGGGAAATGCGCGACGGAATGATCGTGCGCGACAACGTTTATGGGACGCTTGAGGAAGATGCCTGGCGGCGCGACTTCACCGTCAACGCGCTGTATTACAACATCGAGGATTTCTCGGTGGTGGATTACACCGGGGGACTGGATGACCTGCGCGCTGCAACGCTACGGCCGATTGGCGAGGCGCGCCAACGTTTTCGTGAAGATCCCGTGCGCATGCTCCGCGCGGTTCGGTTCGCAGCGAAACTGGGTTTTCAGATCGAGTCGGCAGCAGGGGCCGCAATACTCGAGTTAAACGGCCTGCTCGAACATGTTCCGCCTGCGCGACTCTTCGACGAATTGCAGAAGCTGTTCATGGCCGGCTACGCCGTCCAGACATTTGAGCTATTGCGACGTTACGGGCTGTTCAAAGGGCTGTTCCCGCTTACCGATGCACTGCTTGGTTCCGAACCGGATTCGTATCCACGTTCTTTGCTCGTCAGAGGCCTTGAGAACACGGACCGGCGGGTTAACGATGGCAAGTCCGTGACGCCTGCCTTTCTTTTTTCAGTGATGCTGTGGGATGCGGTCAAGGCGCGTATCAAGGCGCTGTTAGCCAACGGCACCGCGGAACATGACGCCTACCTTCTGGCAGCAAATGAAGTAATGCGTGAGCAATCCGAACATGTTGCGAATCCGAAACGCTTCGCAACCCAATCCAAGGAAATCTGGTTACTCCAGCATCGGCTGACCGAGCGGCAAGGGCGTCGCCCGCTTCGCATTTTGTCCCATCCGCGTTTTCGAGCGGCGTATGATTTTCTGCTTCTGCGCGTCGAGGCAGGCGAGGTTACTGCGGATATCGGTGAATGGTGGACACGGTTTCAGGACGCCAATGAAACCGATCGCGGCGAAATGCTCGAAGAACTGCCGCGCGGTCAACGCGCCATTCGCAAGCGTCGTAGACGCCGAAAACGTTCGAACAATAAGGGCAGTGAGGAATAACACGCTTGCCCGGCGTCATTGCGTTCATCGGGCTTGGGAGCAATCTGCAGAACCCCATTTCCCAGCTGCAGCGCGCGAAAATCGCGCTCACCACGCTGTCGCAGTCTGAATTAATCGCAACATCAAATGTATTCGGCAGCCGACCGATGGGCCCACAGGACCAGCCCGATTTCGCGAATGCCGTCGCCGCGATTCGCACGGAATTATCGCCTGCAGACCTTCTTACCCAACTACAAGAAATAGAATTTTCCCAGGGCCGGGTGCGCAAAAAAGATCAGTGGGGCCCGCGGACTCTGGATCTGGATCTGCTGGCGTACGGCGATCTGGTGATGACGACGGAACGGTTGACCCTTCCCCATCCTGGTGCACACTTGAGAGACTTCGTGCTCGTCCCCTGGTGCAGCATTGCGCCAGAGGCGGAAATCCCCGGAAAAGGAAAAGTATGCGACCTGGCAAAACGCTGTATGTCGCATGGTTTGGTCCTGCTCGATGCCGTGCCATAATCAGGTCTTGCGCGGGAAGTGTGAAGTCTGATGTAGGCGGTGAATGGTGACTTGCGATGCAAATAAAAAAACGACATGGATAGAAAAAACAAGATGAGGGCTCACGACATGAACGACAGCAGAAGCCTTTCGCATATAGTTGTTGAAGGACCGATTGGCGTTGGAAAAACCAGTCTGGCAAAACGTCTGGCAGAAACGTTTGATGCGCAATTGATGCTGGAAGATGCCGCATCAAATCCGTTTCTCGAGAAATTTTACAGTGACGCGCGCCATGCGGCGTTGCCAACGCAAATGTTTTTCCTGTTGCAGCGCGCGAAGCAAATCCAGTCGCTGCGGCAGAATCAGTTGTTCACATCGACCGTTGTTTCTGATTTTCTGCTGGAAAAAGATCCGTTATTTGCCCGCCTGACCCTGGATGAGGACGAGCTGTCGTTATACGACATGATGTATCAGTCCCTTTCGCTGGATGCCCCGGTCCCGGATCTCGTTGTATACCTTCAGGCACCCGTGGACGTCCTGATCAGTCGGGTACGCAAACGGGGTGCGGACTACGAACGCATGCTGGACGCCTCCTATTTGAAGAAAGTCAGCGATGCGTACGCGGAATTCTTTTATCGCTACGATGCGTCAGCGTTGCTTATCGTCAATGCGGCCGATATCGATCTGGTGAACAACACACGCGATTACCAGCAGCTCGTCGACCACATGCGCCGCATACGCAGCGGCCGGCACTATCTAAACCCCTTGCCCATCGCGTTATGACGGCATCCGGCACGCCAGTCACGCTTACGACGCTTCGCCAGCTCAAGAGCCGGAAGCAGAAATTTGCGTGCCTGACGTGTTACGACGCAAGTTTTGCGCGAATCCTGGAAGAATGCGGCGTCGAAGTTCTGCTAGTGGGTGATTCGCTGGGGATGGTGTTGCAGGGACACGACACGACGCTGCCCGTGACGCTGAATGACATGATCTACCATACGTCGAGCGTCCGGCGCGGCGCTTCGCAGGGGCTGATTATGGCAGACATGCCGTTCATGACCTATGTCCGTCCGGAGCAGGCGGTATTCAGTGCGGGACGGCTGATGAAAGAAGGTGGGGCGCAGATCGTAAAACTCGAATGCGGCGCGCCCTTTGTTGCAACGGTGCACGCGCTGGCGCAAAACGGCATTCCCGTGTGCGCGCACCTGGGTCTGCTACCCCAGTCCGTGCACAAACTGGGTGGCTATCGTGTCCAGGGGAAGGATGAGGCCAGCGCACAGACTATTCTGGATGACGCGCTTTCGATGGAGCAGGCGGGCNNTTTCGATCCCGGTCATCGGGATCGGGGCGGGCGTGGATTGCGACGCGCAGGTGCTGGTCCTGCACGACATGCTGGGAATCACGCCAGGGAAACGACCAAAGTTTTCAAAAGATTTCCTGAACGATGGTGGAAACATTCGTGCGGCGATTCAAGCCTATGTGCGTGCAGTGAAGGCCGGTGAGTTTCCCGCCGCCGAGCATACGTTCTAGGCCATTCCCTCTGCCTGAGCGGATAAGCGATTTTTTTCTGGATTCGATCCATGACCGTCACCGTAACAACCGTCGCTGAATTGCGTGGATCGCTCGAGTTGTGGCGCAGAAGGAATGAATCAATCGCATTTGTTCCGACCATGGGAAATCTGCATGATGGTCACCTGGAGCTGGTAAAACACGCGCGCGCCACGGCGCGTTGTGTGGTGGTAAGCATCTTCGTCAACTCACTTCAGTTTGATAGCCGCGATGACTTCGCTCGTTATCCGCGCACGGTGCACGACGACACTCGAAAACTGGAAGCTGCCGGAGTCGACGTACTATTTCTTCCGACGCACGACGAGATTTATCCTGAGGGGGACGTCACGCGCGTGCACGTCCCCGGAATGTCCGAAATCCTCTGTGGCGCGCATCGCCCGGGGCATTTTCTCGGTGTCACCACTGTAGTGAGCAAGCTCTTCAACATGGTCCAACCGGATGTCGCGGTATTCGGACTCAAGGACTACCAGCAATACACCATCATTAGCCGAATGGTGAACGATCTACGGATTCCGGTCCGGCTGATGGGCGTAGATACTGTTCGCGAACCGGACGGTCTTGCAATGAGTTCGCGAAACAGTCGTCTTTCGGACGATGAACGCCGCCGCGCCAGCGGGATTTTCCAGGTATTGTCGCAGGCCCGCGAGCGGCTGAAACAGGGTGAAGATGCTCGTGACGTCGAGCTTTGGGCAAAATCATCGCTTGATGGCTTCGGGCTTCGTACGGAGTACGTGAATGTGTGCCGGGCTTCCGATCTCGCGCCGGCAACATCGGTGGATACCAGGCGCGTTATTTTGCTCGCCGCATGGTGCGGTAACACGCGACTGATCGACAACGTGCGCGTCGACGACTAGGGTTACGGCCGGAGGTTAGCCGGTATTTCGCATGCCGGCGGCAATCGCGTTGATCGTACGAAGCAACGGGTTCAGCCACGCTTGCCGCTCGGTTTCGTCCAGGTTGTCGTCGCGATAGCGGCGCATCAACGCCAACTGGATATTGTTGAGTGGATCGAGATACGGCTTGCGTCGCGATAGCGACAAGAACAGCGCCGGATTTTCCTTCAGCAATGCACGATTTCCCGTAGCACGCATCACCATTTTTCGCGCCAACGAATACTCATCGGCAATCATTTTATAAACGAGTTTGGCCGTTGCCGGCTCGGTACACAGGTTCGCATAATCGCGCGCGATATCCATGTCCGCCTTGTACAGCGCCATTTCGATGTTTGAAATCAGGGCTCGGAAAAATGGCCAGTGGCGATACATCTGGTTCAGCGACTTTACGTCACGTCCGTGTTTGCGCAGCCATTGTTGCAACGCGGTGCCGACGCCGAACCAGGCGGGCAGGGTGTGACGTGACTGCGACCAGCCGAAAACCCACGGAATGGCGCGGATGGATTTTTTGGAGCGGTCGGCTTTCTTTCGATGCGACGGTCGCGATCCAATATTGAGCATGCCAATGATATTGACCGGCGTTGCTTCGTAAAAGTAATCAAAAAACTCCGGCGTCTTGTCCGTGAGATCTCGGTACGAGTTTTCGCCCTGGCGCGATACGTAGTCCATGATCTCAAGATGGTTGGCGGAATCGTGTGCATGCGTCCGCACAACGCCGACACTGGCCTTCATCAGGCCCGACACGCCCATGGTTAATTCGTATGTCGCAGTTTCAGCGTTGCTGTACTTGAACGAAAGCACTTCACCCTGTTCAGTGAATTTGATCTGCCCGTGCACCGTGCCGGGCGGCTGCGCAAGAATGGCGTCGTAGGTGGGCCCGCCGCCGCGTCCGACCGTTCCCCCACGGCCATGGAACAGGCGCACCTGTATGCCACGCTGTGCGGCCACACTGTTGATGCGCTTCTGCGCCTGATACAGCATCCAGGACGATGTCAGGATGCCGCCGTCCTTACATGAATCGGAATAACCCAGCATGACTTCCTGCAGGTTGCCCGACACTTGTAACAAGGACGCATAAACCGGATTGTTTAGCAGCGAAGTCAATACCGGCTCAATGTGTGCCAAATCGTCGATCGTTTCAAACAACGGGCTGACGCGGAGATTGCAATGCCACCCATACGGACCGCGACCCACGAGGCCCGTGAGGTGAGCCAAAAACATCACTTCCATGACATGGCTCGCGCTGTGTGTCATTGAGATCACGTAACAGCCAAACGCTTTCGAGCTGATTTCCTTCTGCATATTCGACATCACGCGAAACACTTCCATGGTTTCGCGCGTGGCATCGGAAAGTTCGCTTTCGTCGATCACCACCAGTGTGGTCCGCGAAATCGCATCGGACAGCACCTGCATGCGGCGTTCTTCGCTGAGTTCGGTATATTCCTCGCCCTTCAGATGAAAGCGCAGCAAATCGGCCACGGCATCGGTATGTCGCGTGGACTCCTGGCGCACATCCAGCTGCAGCAGATGAAACCCGAATGTTTCAACCAGGCGGATCAGGTCCTTGATGCGGTTGTTCGCAATATTTTCATCGCCGTGACCGATCAGCGAGTCCCGAATGATATACAGCTCGCTGAGAAACTCCTGGGCCGACTCGTAGGAGTGCGGGTGGCGCTCGACCTCTTCACCGTTGAGGCGCTGCCGCAACGTGATGAGATTTCGTTCAAGCCGGTAGTTCATGACGTGCAGCTTGCGTCGATACGGCTCCTGCATGAAGCGATCGGGCTTCTCGGCAAATGCCTTTTCGATGTACTTGGTGTCAGCGGCGAGGCTGACGAGCATGTCCGCGGAAGGCGTGATGAGCAGGCTCGAATGCGTCAATACGTGCCCGAGGTAGCGCAAGCGCCTCAGATACTCGAGCAAGATTTCCTGGGACTGCAGCCGCAGTGCCGCAACGGTGGTTTGTGGAGTGACGTTTGGGTTGCCGTCACGATCGCCGCCGATCCAGGATCCGAAGCGCAAAAAACTCGGCACGACGATGCCGTGCTGGCGATCCGGTGCTGAAAATCCGTAAATGCGGTCGAGCGCGCGCTCCATGTTGCGATACATCGTCGGTACTGCCTGGAACAGGCTTTCGCGGAAATAGAACAAACCGTTGGAAATCTCGTCCCGAACGCGCGGTTTGGTGGCACGCACTTCGTCCGTCTTCCACAGCAATTGAATCTCGAGTTCGAGCTTTTCATTGATCAGCGCCGTCTCGCGTGGGCTGAGTCGCGGATCGTCGAGCTGCTCCGCCGTAACGAAAATGCGGCGCAGTGTTTCCATGATCGTGCGGCGCTTGGATTCGGTGGGGTGGGCCGTGATGACGGGCTGAAAGACCAGCTGATTGAGCAAGGTCTGGATCTGCGTCGCCGACACGTCCTCGCGCAGCAGTTCCTGGAACGTCATATCGAATGAGCCCGACCATGACGGTCCCTCAAGGCGTTCCTGCTCATGGCGCACGCGATGTTGAAACTGTTCTTCTGCGATGTTTACGAGGCTGAAGTATGTCGAGAAGGCACGCACGACATGCATTAGCGTCTCGGCATCCAGCGTTTCGATCAAACGGCTCAGGTCACGCCGGATTCTCTTGCTGTCCAGTTTGCGCAGACGAATGTGGCCCTGGCGCAGCGTTTCGACGGCATTGAACACATCTTCGCCGGCGTGTTTGCGAATGACGCGTCCGAGCAGGTTTCCGAACAATTTAACGCGTGCGCGAAGCTGTTTATCGGTGATGGGTCGGTACACAGTAAACCTTGTTAGCTAGCGTGGCCGAAGCAGCGAACCTTGCGTCTGGGCAAGCAAATCGCGTTCACAGAAGGCGCGGCATTATACTCGGATTCGCAAAGCTGATGCGACCCTTAAGGCGACAAAGAAACAAACTTAACGATGAAACTCGACGGGGATTTCGATGCCGGTCAACGGCTGCGTGTAGATGCCTGTCAGCTGCTGGTGGTTCTCAGCCAGCGTCATTTCGACGTCGACGACGCCTAAAAGCGTCTGAAACGAAGCCTCAAGGTCGCTACCGTCAAGGGTGCCTTCGCCGACGGCGGAGATCATTCCACGCGTGATTTCCTTGATCATGAGGCGATTGCCGAACTGTTCAATCAGGTAATCACTGCCATTGCTGCTGCGCCAGCGTCCGCCAATTTGTGGCAGGNNAAAAGCAGCGTTCACACCGCCACTGCCGCTTTGTGGTGCAAGGGTGTTGGCGTTGGCCAATCGTTGTTCGAGCGCTGCGATTTTTGCTTCGAGATCCGCCTGTCGTTGCGCCGTGACCTCAGTTGGCACGGACGGCGACTCCGCCCCGCGAGACAGACCTGAATCAGTCTTCCCGGACACCGGTGCAACGGAAGCCGGGTCGCTTGTGAGAGGGAGGGTCAGCGCCGGCTCGCCATCCGAGGCTCGCATCGAGTCCTGGTCATCAAGCGAGGTCGATGGACTAAAGAAAGGAAAAACGAACAGTCCGCATCCAAAAATGAAGATCAAGAGCGATGGCGTGCTGACTTCAAATTCAAACTTTGCAATCTTGATGCGATTGGTGCCCTGGAGTTGCCCCTGTTTGCGCGCGAACAACACGATGCCGACTATGGCGAGCGCGGCGCCAAATGTCATGATGGCTGCTTTCTCGATGGGAAGCATGGGGCTGCTCCGCGGACCGGGGGAATCTTCAAAGCTTAGACCACGAAACACGGGCGGTTTAGTGTGGAACTCAACAACAAAAGCGGAATTAAGCACCGCACGTATCAGCGCGCCGCTTAAGAAAAACCCCCGGGGTCAGGAATTAAAACAGAGGCTGCTGCGTCGGTGGTGTGGAGCCGCCGTCTGTGCCACCGCCAGATCCGCCGCCTTTACGTCCGCGCCGCCGCCGACGCCGCTT
>DKAR01000011.1 GCA_002450895.1 Proteobacteria bacterium UBA6921 | reverse complement strand
GACCGGCGTGGTCGACGGCCAGGAAAACACCTGGTCGAACATCTACACCCAGAAATTCCATGAGGTGCAGAAGCATACGACGCTGACCAACCACGGCTATATCGGTTATGTCGTGGTAGTGAACAAGAAGTTCTGGGACGGTCTGCCGGCCGACATTCGCAGCCAGCTCGACAAGGCGATGAAGGAATCAACCGCCTACGCCAACAAGATCTCCGCATCGGAGAACGACGATGCGTTGGCCGAGATCAAGAAGTCGGGCAAGACCGAGATCATCGTTCCGACCGCCGCCGAAATGGCGGCGATGAAGACCGCGATGGAGCCGCTGTACAAGGACATGGCTTCCCGCGTCGGCAAGCAACTTATCGACGACGTCGTCAAGACGGCGCAAGGGGCGACCAACTAAAAAGAAATAACGAGCTCCGGCGGGGTCCGCTGGAGCTCTTTTCCTGTTCAGGGGGTGGGAATTCCAGAAATCTTTTAAGGCGGGGCCACACTTGTGCGGCCTTTCGCTTTGATTTGGAACTGCCAGCCGCTAGGGTAGACTTTGGAAACCTGAACGCGCGAGGCGTATGTGTTTCTTCGTATTCTTGACCGGCTCGAGGAAGTTCTGATCGCGACGCTGATCGCGACGGCTACGGTGGTGATCTTTGTCGCGGTCGTGCAACGCTATGCGGTCGGCATACCGTTCCTCTATCCTTATTTCTACGGCATCAATCTGACCTGGGCGCAGGAACTGTGCATCTACATGTTCGTGTGGATGGCCAAGTTCGGCGCCGCCTATGGCGTGCGCACCGGCATTCACGTCGGCGTCGATGTGCTGGTGAATCGGCTGCCGCACCGCAGCCAGCGCGCGATGATCATGTTCGGTCTCGCGGCGGGCGCGTTCTTCACCGGCGTGGTCGGCACGCTGGGCGCGAAATTTGTCTGGGCGATTGCGCACACCGATCAGGTGTCTTCGGACCTCGAATGGCCCATGTGGATCATCTACCTGTGCGTGCCTCTCGGCTCCTACCTGATGTGCTTCCGCTTTCTGCAGGTGTTGTGGACATTCGCGCGCGGCGGCGAGCTGCCGCATCACGACAGCGCGCAAACGGACCGGCTGAGCGCAAGCGAAAGTGAAGCGCTTGCGATCATCACGCCCGGCAAACCGGGTGCGTCGCCATGACGGCGTCGATCCTGTTTGGACTGCTGATCGCGCTGATGCTGACCGGCATGCCGATTTCGATCGCGCTCGGCCTGACCGTGCTCACGTTCCTGTTTTTGTTCACGCAGGTTCCCATCGAATCCGTGGCGCTAAAGCTGTTCACCGGAATCGAAAAATTCGAAATCATGGCGATTCCGTTCTTCATTCTCGCTGGCACGTTTCTTTCGCATGGCGGCGTGGCGAAACGCATGATTCGTTTCGCGACTTCCCTCGTCGGTCATTTTCCCGGTGGCCTTGGCATGGCCGGTGTCGTGGCATGCGCGTTGTTCGCGGCGGTGTCCGGCTCCAGCCCGGCGACGGTCGTTGCAATCGGTTCAATTCTGCTTCCCGCGATGCTGGCGCAAGGGTTCCCGAAGCGCTTCGGTGCAGGCGTCATTACCACGTCCGGCGGTCTCGGTATTTTGATTCCGCCGTCGCTGGTGATGGTGCTCTATGCCGTCGCGACCAACACGTCCGTCGGTGCCCTGTTTATTGCCGGCGTCATTCCGGGTTTGGTACTTGCATCGATGCTCGGTGGAACCACGTGGTATCGCGCCTGGAAAAACAATTATCCGCGCTTGCCCAAGGCCAGCTGGCTCGATCGGTGGCGCACGTTTCGCGAAAGTTTCTGGGGTTTATTCCTGATCATCATCGTGATCGGCGGCATCTACGCCGGTATCTTCACGCCCACGGAAGCCGCGGCGATGAGCGCGGTGTATGCGTTCTACATCTCGGTGTTCGTCTACAAGGATCTCAAGCTGAAGGAAGTCGGCAAGGTGCTGCTGAGTTCCGCGAACCTGTCGGCGATGATCCTGTACATCATCACCAACGCGGTTTTGTTCTCGTTCCTGTTGACCTCGGAGAACATTCCGCAGGCGCTGGCGCAGTGGTTGTTGGACATGGGGCTGGGGCCGATCGCGTTTCTGTTGATGGTGAACGTGATGCTGTTACTCGCCGGCAACGTCATGGAGCCCAGCTCGATCGTCCTGATCGTGGCGCCCATTCTGTTTCCGGTCGCCGTGAAGATGGGCATCGACCCGATCCACTTCGGCATCATCGTCACGGTCACCTGCGAGGTCGGACTGTGCCATCCGCCGGTAGGCCTGAATCTGTATGTGGCCAGCGGCATAACCAAGATGGGGATCAGTGAACTGACGGTCGCCGTCTGGCCCTGGTTGCTGACGATGTTGGTCTTCCTGATGGTCGTCACGTATTGGCCGCCGATGTCGCTCTGGCTGCCCAAGACACTGGGAATGATTCGCTAGCGCTTCCTTCGGTTTCTCAGCGCACCGGCAAAAACACTGGACGCCGCATCGAAAGTGGCGCTTCTGGGCAACAACGTTTGCTCGGAACCGTCGCATTCCTCCCCTTTCACGGGGTAAACTGGCGCGCTCGTTGGCCGCACGCTCGTCGCAGTCATTGGCGCGGCCGGGACCCAATCCGCAACAGCAGAGTGCTTCGTGGCAAAACAGGACATCTTCATCGCGCGCCAGCCGCTCGTTAATACCGCCAAGGAAGTCGTGGGCTACGAATTGCTCTACCGCGCCGGCCAGTACGATGTCGCCCACATTTCCGATCACGATCAGGCCTCAGCACAAGTCATCGTCAACGCGTTTTTGAATATTGGCATCGACCACTTGGTCGGAAGCTCACTCGCATTCATCAACGTGCCGGAACCGCTGCTGCTCAATGACGCGTTGCTTCCCATGTTCCAGGAACATTCGGTGCTTGAACTGCTTGAAACAGTGACGGCGCGCCCCGAAGTTCTCGAAGCCCTGCAACGACTGAAGAAACGCGGCTTCTTGATCGCACTGGATGACTTCACCGTGACGGCGGAAACCGAACCTCTGTTGCGTTTTGCCGACTATGTAAAGCTCGACGTGCTTGAACACGGTTCGCCAGAACTCAAAACGCAGGTTCAGCTGCTGTCAAAATACCCGGTCAAAATCGTCGCGGAGAAGGTCGAGTCGCGCGATAAATACGAGGAGTGCCGCGCACTCGGCATCACCCTGTTCCAGGGCTATTTCTTCTGCCGTCCGCAAACGCTCACGCAAAAAACGCTTCCGGCCAATCGCGCGTCGGTGCTGCACCTGCTGCAACAGATCAGCGATCCCAACCTTGAAGTGAGCAAGCTGCAGGCCACGCTTTCGACCGACGCAGCGCTTTCATACAAACTGCTGCGCTACGTCAACAGCGCGGCGTTTGGACTGCGCCGCGAAATTGAATCGCTGAAGGATGCGATCGTCCTTGTGGGGCTGGTCACCATACGCAACTGGGCGACGCTGATCCTGCTGAACAATGCGTCGGACGGTAATCCGCTCGAACTCATGCGCACGGCGATGATCCGCGCGCGCATGTGTGAAAATCTCGCGGCCAAAATAAATCCGGCGGTAAAGCCGCAGATGTTCATCACCGGACTGCTTTCCCTGCTGGATGCCATCATGGATGCGCCGATGGAATCGCTACTGGACAACTTGGCGCTCACCGCGCCAATCCGCTTCGCGATCCTCGACCATGAAGGTCCGCACGGCGACATCCTGAAACATGTCGTGAACTATGAACGCGGCGACTGGGATGCCTTGCTCTCCACCGGACAGGAACGCGATGTGTTCGTTGACGCCTATCTTGAAGCGGTGGAATGGGCGGATCGGAATTTCGACAAGGTCGCCAAATAAATCGCACTCACCCCGTGCACGCCGGGTCCCGCTGAAACAGCCACCAGTGCCCATGATTCGACACCAGTGTGATAACGCACGAGGACTGTCGAAACAACATCATCCCCGGATTGGCCGGCGCGCGCACGACGTAATAGTCGTAGATTGCGCCGCGATGAAAATTCCAGTTGAACTGCTTCGGCGCCCATTCAAAGTTGAGCACCGAGGCGGTCGGCGCAAACTCGCTACGATAGATCACCGGCTGAATCTGGGTGCCGGCAAAACTCGGATCCGTAACGCCGCGTTTCAGCGCGGAGTACCACGCGACCTGATTGATCATGACCGGCGCGATGGAAAAACGATCGTCGCGTTCGATCATGAACGCCAATGCGCGGCGCTCGGGCTGCATCTCATTGATGACTTCTTTCAGACCGTCCACGTCGCGCCCGAATTCCAGCGCCAGATGCGCGGTCCAGGCGATCCATGCCAGAGCGATCACCGGTGCCAGCAGGCGGATGCCGCGCAGCGCCGGTTGTAGCGCCGCCGCCGGCGGGGAAAAAATAAGAAGAAAGAACGGAATCAGGAAGAACGTGTTGCGCTGAAAGACCAGTGCGACGCCGTGCACGCGACTCGGCACCAGCAGCAGGACGGCGACAATGATCACCAGCGGAACCCAGCGCGACAGCTCAAAGCGCATGGTGCTGCGCGCGAGGATCGGCAACAGCATCAGACCAAGACCGAGCAGCGTCGTGACCGCATCCGGATGCCGCCCAAAAAGGCGCGGGAACAACCCGTTAATGCGGCCCCATCCCGGGTTGTCCGGCGTGCTCCACGCCGCGAGATACACATAATAGGCATCGAGCGAGCTCCACCATGAAAGGTCCCACGCAGTCGGCACTTGGCTGGCGGCGTGCCCGCTGGTCTGCACCAGCCATGTCAGTGCGATGGGTACCGGTACGAGCAGCGGCCATGCGGTTTGCGCGAACGCGCCAATTCGCCGTGTTCGAATCAGCCACACGATCGCAGCGATCGCGCCGAACAAACCCATGACCAGTAGATGCGAAAAAAATAACGCGAGCATCAATGTGGAAAGTACGAGGCCGGACTTGATGGACGACGTGGGCCCGTGGGACCACGCCACCCCGAGGAACCAGATTCCGATCGGCATCGCAACCAGATAACTTACAAATCCCCATTGGTAACAAAATCCGTAAATAACCGGGAAGGTCAACCAGGCCCACCACGTGTCCGAGTCGGTCGCTTTCAACAAACTCCGCGTGGCCCAGGGAATCGCCGCAATGGATACCGAAATGACCAGCTTGCAGGCAGCCAGCACGCCAAACAGCGGGGTCAACGCCGCGACGAGCACATAGGCCAGCAAGTAAGGAGAAAACAATCGCGTCTCGAACAGTTCCTTGAACCGAAATGACGCGTCATGGACGTTGAACCAAAGCGAGACCTGCGCGGCGTGCTGCGGCAAATCCGCCATCGGCGGGAAGGTGACCCACCATACCGGAACAACACACAACACACTGGCGACCGCAAACAATGCGACGCTGAGGCGATCGGTCCGAAAATCTGCAAGCGAGAAATTCATGGTGCGGGAGTATGAGTGCGATCCCACGGCGGATCAATCTGCGCCGTCCCACGCGGGCCCGCCGGAGCAAATCGACACAAACGGCGCGAAGGACGCGATGTAGGCCGCGGCGTGAGGGGCCTTACTCCAGACGCGGCAACGTGAAGAAAAACGTCGCGCCGCGATTGGGTTCGCTTTGTGCCCAGACGCGACCGTGATGGCGATGAATGATTCGCTGCGCAATGCTCAGGCCGATTCCGGATCCTTCGAATGCAGATACCGAATGCAGGCGCTGAAATGCCCGGAACAACTTGTCGGAATACGCCATGTCGAATCCGGCGCCGTTGTCACGAAGAAAGAATACCGATTCGCCGTTCTGAGTTTCGCAGCCAAACTCAATATGCGCATCGACGCGCTCGCGCGTGAACTTCCATGCGTTACCCACCAAATTTGAGAGTGCGATATGCAGCAATTGACGATCCGCAACAGCAACACACCCGTCCATCAATTTCACTTCGACGCGACGCTTCGGGTCGCGCACACGCAACTCATCCAAAATCTGACGCACCATGACGCTCAGATCCAGCGACACGGGTTCCAGTGCAGATCGTGTTACGCGTGACAAACGCAACAGATCTTCAATGAGTCCGCCCATCTTCAAGGTCGCAGCCCGGATACGCTCCAGGTATCCCTTGCCCTGCTCGCCCAGCACATTGCCAAAATCTTCCGCCAGCGAGGCGCTGAAACCGTTGATGGCACGCAGCGGTGCGCGAAGGTCATGCGACACGGAGTAGCTGAAGGCATCCAGCTCGCGATTGGATAATTCGAGGGCCGATTCGAATTGCTTGCGAACGGTAATCTCACGCACCAGATTTTGGTTGATCCGCGCCAACTCGACGTTGGTGTCCTCCAATATTTTGGTTCGTTCGGCGACCACACGCTCAATACGCAGCGTACGGCCGGTGAGAATCAGCAGGAATGCCCCGATCAAACCGGTGAACAACAAACCCGCGACCAGAACAAACCAGGCCGCTGACGATCGTTGGCCAACCGCATAGTCCGGTGTCGGAGTGAAGTTCAGCGTCCAAAGGCGTTGTCCGAACTGAATGGTCGAAGTGACATGCAATGCTTTCAACTGGGATTCCTGCGCAATGGGATCCTTATCCAGTACGCCGTACAAATTCTGTCTGCCCGGTTCCGCGCCGAGATCAGAGATACGCAGTGAAATATCCTTGATTTCGCTTTTTTCCAGCGCGGCGTGAATCATGTCGTTCAATCGAAACGCGCCCACTACAAAACCCCGGAGTACCCCGTGGCGTTGGGCCGACGCGACCGGTGATGCATCTTCGGCATACAGCGGAACAGCCAGCAGGATCCCACCGCGATTTTCACCACCCTGCACCAGATTCAGGAGCTGGGTTGCGACGGGCTGGCCGGACTGCCGCGCCTGCTCAAGCGCAGCACGACGTGCGGTGTTCGACGCGAGATCAAATCCGAGCGCGGCCTCGTTTCCTTCGAGGGGTTCAATGTAGTAGACCGGAACGTATTCCGGACGCATCCCGGCGGTTACCAACTGTCCATTCGCATCTCGTTCGGTAAACTGAAAGTCCTTGAATCCGTCGGCGCGCGCAGCGCTCTCGTATGCACCGCGCTCAGTCGAGGGAACGCTGGGATTCCAGCTGAACGCCTGAATGCCTGGCGCGGCAGCAATAACCCGACGAACGTAGGTTCGAAACTCGTGGCGCTCAACGCTTGTGCTGCCGGCAAAAAATCCCTCGATGGAGCGCACGGACTGAAGGTAGTCTCCCAACGTATCTGCGACCCGCTCCTCGACGATATGCGCACGCCGCGCGAACTCCGCATCCGCACGCCGTTGCTCCTGATCCATGACCAGATTGAAAACCAGCACAACCAGGGCGAATGTAACAACAAGCGGGATTGCCACCGAACGTTTTCGCGCACGCCATTCGGCACGCGGATTGGCGGCGAAAATAAAGACCAACGGCGCGAAAACCAACACACCGATGACGTCGCCGGACCACCACGCCCAAAGGCTGTACAGGAATGACGAGTACTCGAGAGAGCCGAACGAAACGAGCGCAAAGACACCGATCAAGCTGCCCACGAGACAACTGACCGGCCCACCGAGCAACAGAAACCAAATGATGTCACGGCTGCGATCCAGCGCATTTGGAAACCCGATAACACGCCGAACCAATTCGGCGCCGAACAGCGCCTGCAGCGTCACTCCAATACCAATACAGATGGGCTGCCCCAAACTGGTGACCAGATCGCTGCCCAGCGGAAACTCCATGTTCAAGGGAATGGCGCCAAGCAGCAAACCGGGCCACGCGCGCATGCCGAATACAAGCAACCACGCCAGCGCAATACCTGCGGCGGGCCACACCGGGCTCACATAACCCGGCGCAATCGCGAATAGAAAGCCGAATTTTCCGGAGATGTAATAGGCTACCGCGAGCCCGAGGATATTCAGCACAAAATGCATCCAACAGATTCTAAAGTGGCAATACTTTACCGATCCGATTGGGGAGAGTACATGGCCTTCGGTCAGAAACGCGTGCGTTTTTTTCAATTCCGCGGACATTGACTCTGCAGCCAATCAATGGCGCGGTTTCAGTGGTCACAAAGACATTTTGAATGCATTAATCGAGCAATTTGCCGCTCGCTCACCATGCCGTTGTCAAGCAATTCGTGCGACCGGACGGTATTCGATTCGAAATCTTCGCCAATCCGATCTAAAATTAGAGAACGTCGCTAGTTTGTTCCTTCTTGCACCATCGATTGGCCGCTGGATTTTCGCCAGCGTGCCGGAAACAGACCATTGCAGGTTACACGCTGGGTGCAACCGGCAATATCGGCGTTCCGCCGCTGAAAGACGGAGACAGTCTCCCGGTCCGCGGAATTCGCCAATAATTGACCTCGTCGCCCACGGGCGATCTGTTCGGTTCGCGCGCGTTTGCGCGGCGCGTGCCGTTTTGAGAGCCGCTCAATACGGAGAACACGATGATCAAAGAAACGACAAGAACCATTATTATCGAAAACGTGTATCCGGAACTGGATGCGGGGCGCTATCCGGTCAAGCGCGAGGTCGGCGATACACTGGTCGTTGAAGCCGACATTATCAAGGAAGGCCACGATGTGATGGCCGCCGTTCTGAAAGTTCGCGAACACAGCGAACAGGCATGGGTTGAGTCTCCCATGGAGCACCGCGACAACGATCGCTGGCATGGTGAGTTCCGTCTGGAAAAAAACACTCGCTACTACTATACGATCGAGGCCTGGCAGGATGCGTTTGAATCCTGGCGGCGCGATATGGAAAAACGCGTGGCCGCAAATGTCTTCGCCGACGTGGACCTGCTGGAAGGTCGCGAGCTGGTTGCCGCCGCGCAAGCGCGCGCCGGTCGCGAAGACCAGGCGCAACTGGCGCGCACTTTACGCAACTACGATGAATCCGCGGTGGCGCAGGATCGCATTGATCTGTTGCTGTCCCCGGCGCTGCGCCGGTTGATGGCGCGCGCGCCAGATCGCTCACGCTCCACGCAATACGATCGCGAACTTGAAGTCACTGTCGATCGCATCGCTGCGCGCTTTGCAGCCTGGTACGAGATGTTCCCGCGTTCACAAGGGACAGTACCCGGCAAGGGATCGACCTTTCGCGATTGCGAAAAACGCCTGCCCGAGATCCAGGGGATGGGTTTCGATGTCGTCTACTTCGTACCGATTCATCCCATTGGCGAAATCAATCGCAAAGGCAAGAACAATTCCACCCAGGCCGGACCCAATGATCCCGGTAGTCCTTACGCCATCGGCTCGAAACACGGCGGCCACAAATCCGTGCATCCCGATCTCGGCACACTGGATGACTTCCGCCGGTTCGTACGTGCCGCGCACGATTACGGCATGGAAGTCGCCCTGGATTTCGCGATTCAGTGCGCGCCGGATCATCCCTATTTAAAGGAGCACCCGGACTGGTTCAAATACCGGCCCGACGGCAGCATCAAGCATGCGGAGAACCCGCCCAAGAAATATGAAGACATTGTTCCGGTCCTGTTTCACGGTGATCACCAGGAAGGGTTGTGGCGCGAGTGGCGCGATGTCGTGCTGTTCTGGGTGGATTGCGGCGTAAAAACTTTCCGCGTCGACAATCCACACACCAAGNNGCGCAACTTCAAGCAGGAGCTGACGGACTATCTGACGGAACTGACGCAAAGCGAGACACGCGAATACCTGCGCCCGAATTTTTTCACGAGCACACCGGATATTCTGCCGACGTTCCTGCAAACCGGCGGGCGTCCCGCTTTCCAGATCCGCGCCGTGCTTGCCGCCACGCTGTCGAGCGTGTACGGCATCTACAACGGATACGAGTTGTGCGAGAACACTGCGATCCCCGGCACCGAGGAATACCTGAATTCCGAAAAATATGAATACAAGGTGTGGGATTGGGATCGTCCCGGCAACATCAAGGACACCATCACGAAGCTGAATCGCATCCGCCGCGAGAACGCCGCGCTGCAGGAACTGGACAATCTGCGCTTTCACACCGCCGATGACGACAACGTGTTGTTCTACGGAAAGCGCACATTCGACGGTTCCAACGCGGTCTTTGTTGCCGTGAACCTGGATCCCTTCGAGGCCCACCAGGCCGTCATCGAATTCCCGCTTCAGGAATTGGGCATCGCGCGCGATAAAACCTATCAGGTGGAAGAGTTGCTCAGCGGCCGCAAGCATCTGTGGCGCGGACCACGCCAGCTCGTGGACCTCGACCCCGCAAAGAACCCGGCCGAGATTTACCGCATCACCGGATGGGCGTACAAGGATTACGTGGAAACGTGTTACTGATCTTCGCGTGCCAAGCGGCACGCGGCGCAGTTTGAAACGCCACTGAATAAGAAAAGAAAACGAACGACGCATGATTGACGAAGATCCACTCTGGTACAAAGACGCCATCATTTACGAGCTGCACGTCAAGGCGNNGCTGCCGTTCTACCCGTCCCCGCTCAAGGATGACGGCTACGACATTGGGGACTACCGCGGCGTGCATCCCCAATACGGCTCGCTGGCGGACGTGCGCAACTTCATCCGTGAAGCACACCGCCGCGGATTGCGCGTGATCACCGAGCTGGTCATTAACCACACGTCGGACCAGCACCCGTGGTTCCAGGCGGCGCGCAAGGCGCCGGCCGGATCGATCAAGCGCGACTACTACGTGTGGAGCGACGACGACAAGAAGTATCCGGAAACGCGCATCATCTTCACCGACACCGAGAAATCGAACTGGACCTGGGACGAGGAAGCAAAAGCGTATTACTGGCATCGTTTCTTTTCACACCAGCCTGATCTGAACTTCGACAATCCCCATGTCGTGAAGGCCGTGCTGCGCGTGATGCGCTTCTGGTTCGACATGGGCGTTGACGGCGTGCGACTCGACGCCATTCCGTACCTTGTCGAACGCGAAGGTACCAACAACGAGAATCTTCCGGAAACGCACTCGATCATCAAAATGCTGCGCGCGCAGCTCGACAAGCATTACCAGAACCGCATGTTCCTCGCCGAGGCCAATCAGTGGCCCGAAGACGTGCGCGAATATTTCGGGGATGCCGACGAGTGCCACATGGCGTATCACTTTCCGCTGATGCCACGCATGTACATGGCCATCGCGCAGGAAGATCGCCACCCTATCGTCGAGATCATGCAGCAGACGCCGGACATTCCGGAAAGCTGCCAATGGGCCATCTTCCTCCGCAACCACGATGAGCTGACGCTCGAAATGGTGACCGACAAGGAACGCGACTACATGTACCGCATGTATGCCGACGATCCGCGCATGCGCGTCAACGTGGGCATCCGCCGCCGCCTCGCGCCGCTGATGGAGAACAATCGCGCCAAGATCGAGCTGATGAACATCCTGCTGATGACGCTGCCCGGCACGCCGATCATTTATTACGGCGACGAACTCGGCATGGGCGACAACATCTTTCTCGGCGATCGCAACGGCGTACGCACGCCGATGCAATGGAGTCCCGATCGCAATGCCGGATTCTCGCGCACGGATCCCGCGCGCATGTTCCTGCCGCCCATCATGGATGCGGTGTATGGTTACGAAGCGCTGAACGTCGAAGCGCAGAGCCGCAATCCGACCTCACTGCTCAACTGGATGCGACGACTCATCGCGGTGCGCAAGACGTATCGCGCATTTGGTCGCGGGACACTGGTTTTTCTGCGCCCCGGCAACCGCAAGATCCTGGCGTACCTTCGCGAGTATGAGAGTGAAATCATCCTTTGCGTCGCCAATCTTTCCCGCAACCCGCAGCCAGTGGAACTCGATCTGGCGCGCTTCAAGGGTTACGTCCCGATGGAACTCGTGGGCCGCACGCCATTCCCTCCGATCGGCGAACTTCCCTATCTGCTCACGCTGCCGGGCTATGGTTTTTACGGTTTCAGCCTGAACAAGAACGAGGACTCGCCCAGCTGGCATACCGAAGTCATTGCGCGCGAAGAACTCCCGGTCCTTGTCCTGGTTGAGGGCTGGGGCGCGCTGATCGCCGGCAAGAGTTCGGGCAACGACGTGCGTCGCCTGACGGCACAGCGCACCCGCGCGCAACTCGAGAAGGACATTCTTCCGCACTACCTGCAACAGCAACGCTGGTTTGCCGGCAAAGGCCACACCATCGCATCTGTATCACTGAAGCCGCTCGGCGAACTCGATGAAGAAGGCAGCCGGCGCCTGCTGAATTTTGTCGAAGTCACCTTCAATGACGGCGAGGCGCACACGTACTTCCTGCCGCTTGCCATTGTGTGGGAGGAACCCGACTCCGACGAGCAACTGCGCAAGCTCGGCGCATGGACGGTCGCCAAGGTGCGCCAGAAGGCGCGCATGGGATTGCTGATCGATGCGCTGCGCGATGATGAAGTCGTGCGTGCCGTCGTGCGGGCGATTGGTCAGAACGCGATGATGCCGCTCAGCCACGGTCGCATCCGTTTTGCCTCGACGCGATTGTTCCCGATGTACTCGCACGGCCTGAACGGGGAGATTTACCGCCCGTCAATGGACCAGAGCAATACGTCGCTTACGCTTGGCAACGAAATGTTCCTCAAGGTGTACCGTCGCGCCCGCGCCGGTTCCAATCCGGAACTGGAAATCGGACGATTCCTCACGGAGACGTCACCGTTCCTGCACACCGTTCCGGTCATCGGTGCAATTGAATACGAACAGGAGGATGGCGCGGTCTATACGCTCGCCCTGCTGCAGCGCTACGTGCCGAACCAGGGCAGCATGTGGGCATACACGCAGGACTACCTGGAGCGCTTCCTCGAAACCTGCGCCTCCGATGCTGGCTGCGAAATGCCTGCGGAAGGCGGTTCGCCCCACGCGGCCTACCTTGCGCTGGTTCACCTGCTCGGCGTGCGCACCGCAGAACTGCACAAGGCGCTGGCGATGCCAACGGTGGATCCGAACTTTGGACAGGAGCCGGTGCTGCGTGAAGATATCGAGCGCTGGTGCGACCAGGTTCGGGCCGAAGTGCACAACACGCTCAACGATCTGAAGAAACGGATCGATGAGCTGCCGGAGGAAACCCGCATGGCCGCGCACGCGGTGCTGGAACAGCGCGCGAGCCTGCTCGCCCGCTGCGACCCGGCCCCGCTCGCCCGCATTCGCGCCATCAAGATTCGCTATCACGGCGACTACCACCTCGGTCAGGTCCTGCTCGCCAATAACGATTTCCTGATCATCGACTTCGAAGGCGAGCCGACACGCTCGCTGGAAGAACGTCGTGCCCGCCACACGCCGTTGAAAGACCTCGCCGGTATGTTGCGTTCGTTCAGCTATGCCGCCGCCGCGGCGGTCAAGCGAATCCATCCGCAGCGACCTGAACAACTTGCGGTGCTGAAAGCGGCCGCAAACTCCTGGCGCCAGAGCGCATGCGAGGAATTCTTCAAGGGCTATCGCGAGACAGTCGATGAGAATCCGATGTTCCCCGCCAACGAGGCGCATGCGCAGCGACTGCGTGATCTGCTGCTGGTCGAAAAGGTCATGTATGAATTGCGCTACGAGCTGAACAACCGGCCACAATGGATTGATATTCCGCTGCAAGGAGCCATGGAGCTGATGGAAATCGGCCGCCTCGGACATTCCGTCGACTGACGTTCTGCTCGCGATGCGCTCCGGTAAAACAAGGAGCAAACTGAATGCAACGACAGCATTCCATGCCGTTTGGCTGTGAACTCGCTGAGTTTGGCGCACAGTTTCGCTTGTGGGCACCAAGCGCGAACCGTGTTGCGCTGAAACTCACCCGTGGAAAACGCGAACTGGCGATGAGCCGGCGTGACGGCGGCTGGTTTGAACTGCATGTCGCCGATGCCCGATCCGGCGATCTGTATCAATTTCGAATCGACGATACCCTCGACGTTCCGGATCCGGCGTCCCGCTTCAATCCGAAGGACGTGCACGGACCCAGCGAGATCATCGATCCGCTTGTCTTTACCTGGAACGACACGCAATGGCGCGGGCGACCGTGGGAAGAAGCCGTCATCTACGAATTGCATGTCGGAACATTTACGCCGGAGGGAACATTCGCCGCAGCAGAGAAAAAGCTCGACTACCTCGCGAATTTGGGTATCACAGCCATTGAACTGATGCCGGTCTCCGACTTTCCCGGCGCGCGCGGCTGGGGGTATGACGGCGTGCTGCATTTTGCTCCGGAAGCGGCGTATGGACGACCGGAGGACCTGAAACGATTCGTGCAGGCTGCACATGCACGCGGCCTCATGGTGCTGATGGATGTGGTGTACAACCACTTTGGCCCGGACGGAAATTACCTGTGGGTGTACGCCAAGCCCTTCTTCACCGAGCGCCATCACACGCCGTGGGGCGCGGCGATCAACTACGACGGCGACGGCCGTCGCGTCGTACGCGACTTCATGATTCACAACGCGCTGTATTGGATCAACGAGTTTCACATGGATGGCCTGCGGCTCGACGCCGTGCACGCGATCTGCGATGACTCCACGCCAGACATTCTCGAGGAACTCGCGACGACGGTGCGCGAGAGTATCGATCCGGCACGGCGGATCCACCTGATCCTCGAAAACGACAACAACCAGGCGCACTATCTGCGCAATCCGAAAGGATACGAAGCGCAATGGAATGACGATACGCACCATGCGCTGCATATCCTTGCGACCGGCGAAACCGACGGCTATTACGCCGACTATGCGGACGAGCCGATCCGCCACCTCGGCCGCTGCCTCGCGCAGGGATTTGCGTTTCAGGGAGAACTTTCGGCTTTTCGTCACGACACGCCGCGCGGCGAGCCCAGTGCGGACCTACCGCCGTCGGCGTTCATCAACTTCATTCAAACGCACGATCAGGTCGGTAATCGCGCCCTCGGCGAGCGCATGCATCACCTGGCTTCTCCCGCCGCGCTGCGCGCAATGATCAGCACCATATTGCTGGCCCCTTCAACCCCGATGTTGTTCATGGGCGAGGAATTCGCGACACCGAATCCGTTCCTTTATTTCTGCGACTTCAGCGGGGATCTCGCCCGCAACGTTACCGAAGGCCGGCGCCGCGAGTTCGCACGCTTTCGCAAATTTTCCGAGCCGTCCGCGCGGGAGGCGATTCCCGATCCGAATGCCGTCGAAACCTTTGCGCATTGCGCACTGAACTGGAATTGCGTTTCCAGTCCACCACATTCTGAAGTCCTCCAGTTGTATCGCGACTTGCTCCGGCTGCGCGCCCGCCACATCGTTCCGTTACGACGCGAGGTTCCGGTTTCCGCACAGTTCGACATCGAGGCCCCATCAGTGCTGCGCGTCGAGTGGCGCTTTGCCTCGGGCACGGCGTTGCGCCTCATCGGCAACTATTCGGATTCCGCGCATGAAGGTTTTTCAACCGGCGACGCGCCGCTGCACGAAGTAAATCCGGCCGCACACGGTGTTGGTGCGTGGAACGTGCGCTGGTTTCTGCGCAAGGAACAAGGTGAAACAACTTGAATCTCGCGCTTGAAACGCTTTGCGGGAACTACGGCATCCAGGTGAGCTACCACGACATCTGGGGAAAGCATTGCGTTGCCCCCGAGTCGACGCTCCGCGCGCTACTCGCTGCAATGGGAATCCCGGCTACCACCGACGCTGAAGTCGAAGCGTCATTGCGACGTTTCGAAAACGAACAGTGGCGCGCCATGTTGCCGCCCGTCTGTGTCACACAGGATGACGCTCCCACACTCGCAATTGACATCAATATTGCGAAGACGCTTGCCGACCGGGCACAACGGTGGCGATTGCGGCTCGAAAGCGGCGAGCTGCGTGAAGGATCGCTGGTTCCTGCGAAGGGCGAACCCGGACAGACCGGCGCGGGCGCGCATGAAGCAATGCAGCGTTATCGCGTCACGATCAATCAGCGTCTCCCGATGGGTTATCACGATTTTGAAATACCGGGTGAAACAGAGACGCACCGCATGCGCGTCATTGTCGCTCCGCGTCGCTGCTATACACCGGAAGCCGTGCGCGGCGAACACCGAGCCTGGGGACTCGCCGCGCAATTGTATGGACTTCGTACGCAACGCAACTGGGGTATCGGCGATTTCACCGACCTGCGCGCGCTCGTGGAATTCGCCGCGTCCGAAGGCGCCGGCACGGTAGCCATCAATCCGCTTCACGCCCTGTTTCCCGACAATCTCGCGCATGACAGTCCATACAATCCTTCCAGCCGGGCGTTTTTGAACATCCTGTACCTCGATGTCGAGATCATCCCGGAATATTCAGAATGCGATGCGGCGCGCGCCGCGGTGGAGGATCCCGAATTTCAGGCGCAGCTGCGCGCGTTGCGCGGCAGCGATCGTGTGGAGTACAACGGTATTGCCGCCGCCAAACGGCGCGTGCTCGAACTCCTGTACGCGCAGTTCCGCCAGATCCATTTGCACAACGAGGACGAGCGCGCACGATCCTTTCGCGCGTTTCAGGGTGTGCGCGGCACGGCGTTGCGCCGCCACGCCCTGTTTGAGGCGCTGCAGGAACATTTTCGGGCCACGGATTCGTCCGTGTGGGGATGGCCGATGTGGCCCACCGAATATCGCGACCCCGATTCGAAATCTGTCGTGGCGTTTACGTCGGATCACGTCGATCGCATCGAGTTTTTCGAGTACCTGCAATGGCAGGCCGAGGAACAGCTCGCCAGTGTCGGAAAACGATCCTGGGAACTCGGCCTGGGCATCGGCTTAATGCAGGATCTCGCCCTGGCTCCGGCGACCGGCGGATCAGAGACCTGGTCTGAGCCATCGCTTTACACGCACGGCGCGGAACTCGGCGCACCGCCCGACGACTTCAATCTGTTCGGCCAGAACTGGGCCTTGCCCGTGCCGATTCCGCATGTCTTGCGCGCGCGGGGTTACCAGCCGTTTATCAACGTGCTGCGGACCAACATGAAACACGCCGGCGCGTTGCGCATCGATCACGTGATGGCACTGCAACGCCTGTTCTGGATTCCCAAGGGTGAGCGCCCCGACGCGGGCACGTATGTCGCCTATCCACGCGACGAGATGCTGGCCATCCTCGCGCTGGAAAGCCGAAGAAACTGGTGTCTCGTGATTGGCGAGGATCTTGGCACCGTCCCCGAAGATCTTCGCGCCGCACTCACCTCACGCTCCATTTTGTTGTATCGGGTCCTGTATTTTGAAAAATCTGCCGACGGCGCATTCTCGGCGCCGCACGATCTTCCGGCGCGCGCGATTGTCTGTGTCAGCACCCACGATCTGCCCACGCTGTCCGGATTCTGGCGTGGCCACGATCTGGATGAGCGCGCGCGCCTGGGCCTGTTCCCGGACGATGCCATGCGCGAATCGCAAGTGATTGCGCGTGCCCAGGATCGCGCGCGCCTGCTGATGGCGCTGGAGCGCGAACAGCTGTTGCCGCCCGGCACCGGGGTGCATCCGGTTCAGGTCCCGGAACTGACGCCCGAACTGACATCCGCCGTGCACGCCTACGCCGCGCGCGCGCCGTGCGCGTTGATGTTGGCGCAGTGTGAAGATTTGTTCGGTTGCCTGGACCAGTCGAACCTTCCCGGGACGACGTCAGACCAGCATCCGAACTGGCGACGCAAGTTGCCACTCAATCTGCGCGAATGGAGCCATCACGATGCCCTGCTTGCCATCACAGCGGGATTGCGGCGCGAGCGTGGAAGTTCAGTAACACCGCATCTGATGCCCGCGCCGGAATACTTTCCGCTGCCGGACTTGCGCATTCCGCGCGCGACCTACCGATTCCAGTTCAATCGTTCATTTACGTTTTCCGATGCCACGGCGCTGGTGCCTTACCTACAAGAGCTTGGCGTCAGTCACGTCTACTGTTCACCCTATTTGAAAGCCCGCCCGGGAAGCACGCACGGCTACGACATTATCGATCACAGTGCGCTGAATCCCGAGATCGGCTCGAACGAGGACTTCGATCAATTCTGCGCTGCATTGCGCGAGCACGGCATGGGACAGATTCTGGACATGGTGCCCAATCACATGGGCGTCATGGGAAGCGATAACCAGTGGTGGCTCGACGTGCTGGAAAATGGCCCCGCCTCCGTGCGCGCGAAATTTTTTGACATCGACTGGTATCCGCTGAAGGAAGAATTACGCGGCAAGGTGCTGATCCCGGTGCTGGGCGCGCAGTACGGAGTTGTACTGGAACGCGGCGAGCTCAAGCTGGTGTTTGATCGAGAACGCGGCGAGTTCAGCGTGTTCTATTACGAGCACCGCTTCCCGATCGACCCGCAGCAATACCCGCGCATCCTCGCACTCGGGATTGACCGCCTGCAGGCGCGGCTCGGCGCAAGCCATCCGGATTTGCTGGAGTTCGAGAGCCGCATCACGGCGTTCCGCAACCTGCCGCAGCGTTCCGCCCATACGGCGGAGGAAATGGGCGAGCGCCACCGCGACAAGGAGTTGCACAAGCAACACCTGGCCACACTGTGTGGCCGTTCACCGGACATCACACACTACGTCGAGGAAAACGTCGCAACGCTCAATGGCGACCCAACCAATCCGATCAGCTTCGGCGCGCTGCATGAACTGCTCGAGGCGCAGGCGTTCCGGCTCGCGTACTGGCGCGTTGCGGCAGATGAAATCAATTACCGCCGATTCTTCGACATCAACGACCTCGCCGCACTGCGCATGGAGAATATCGATGTATTCCAGGCCACGCATCGCCTGGTTCTTGAATTGCTGCGCACCGGGAAGATCGACGGCCTCCGCATCGACCATCCCGACGGGCTGTACGATCCGTTGCAGTATTTCACGCGCCTGCAGCGCGCCGTATCCACCGGCGCCTCCGATCAGGAGCACGAGCGCCACTTCTATCTCGTTGTCGAAAAGATTCTGGCGCCGTTCGAACGCCTGCCGGAATCCTGGCCGGTGCACGGCACGACAGGATATGAGTTTGCAAACGCGTGCCTGGGCCTGCTGCTCGACGGTGATCGCGCAGAAGCGCTCTCGCGGACTTACCACGAGTTCACCGGCGACGCACAGCCATTTGACGACGTGCTCTACCGCGCGAAACAGCAAACGATGGTCATTGCACTGGCGGGCGAACTGAATGTGCTGGCCAGCGAACTGAGTCGCATCGCGGAAGCGGATCGAGCGACCTGCGATTTCACGCTCAACGGCTTGCGCCGTGCGCTGCAGGACGTCGTGGCGTGCTTTCCGGTCTATCGCACCTATGTCGACGACAGTTCGCCATCGCAGGACGACATGCGTTACATCGACTGGGCGGTTGCCGCGGCGCGCAAGCGCTCGCGTCTCGCGGACCTGAGTATTTTTGATTTCATCCGCGACGTGCTGCTTAAATCGCGCGCCGAGGGAAAATCCGATGCATTCCGAAACGTTGTTACCGCGTTCGCGATGAAAGTTCAGCAGTACACCAGCCCCGTGATGGCCAAGAGCATGGAGGACACGGCGTTCTACAGCTATAACCGCCTCACGGCGCTCAATGAAGTCGGTGGCGATCCACGGCGCTTCGGCGTGTCGGTGGCGCAGTTCCACCACATGAATCTGGACCGCGCGCGCGTGTGGCCACACGCAATGCTCTCTACGTCAACGCACGACAGCAAGCGATCTGAGGACGTGCGTGCGCGGCTCGCGGTGCTTTCGGAGTTGACTGACGAGTGGAACGCGGCACTGCTGCGGTGGAGCCGGATCAATCGATCCAAGAAAGCGGACGTGGACAACGCACCCGCGCCAACCGCCAACGACGAATATCTGTTGTACCAGATATTGCTTGGGGCATGGCCATGGGATCTTACTGACGATTCAACGCGCGCTGACCTCATCGCCCGTATTGAGCAGTACATGGTGAAGGCCGTGCGCGAAGGCAAGGTCAACAGCTCGTGGCTGAATCCGAATGTCGGCTACGAAGAAGGATTGACGCACTTTGTTCGTGCGCTACTGGATCCGGAACGTGGAAAACTTTTCCTGTCTGACTTTTCATCCATGCAAAAGCGCGTTGCGCAGTTGGGCGTGTACAACAGCATTTCCCAATTGATCTTGAAACTCACCGCGCCCGGCATGCCCGATCTCTACCAAGGCAACGAGATCTGGGACTACTCATTGGTCGATCCCGACAATCGGCGACCGGTGGACTATGCGATGCGCCGCTCATTGCTCGATTCCCTGAAAGAGTGTGATCCGCGCAAGCTGCTTGCTCATCCCGAAGACGGTCGCATCAAGCTGTTCGTCACAACACGCTTGCTTCAATTGCGCGCGCAACGGGAAGACTTATTGAAGAATGGTGAGTATTTTCCGATGGGTGTTTCCGGTCCAAAGTCGCAACACCTCTGTGCCTACGCACGCAAGTTGGGCGATGCGGTTATGATTGTCGTCTGTCCTCGGTTGTTCGCCACGCTCGTGCCCGACATTGATCATCCCATCCCGGCAGGTCAAAGCTGGCAAGGCACCGAACTGGAAACGATGCCCTTTTCCGGGCAACGATTTCAAAACTGCCTCACTGGACAGACCGTCGAATCCATGGCGCTCCCGCACATGTTGAACGACTTCCCCTGGGCGGTACTGGTCACGGCAGACAACACTGGTTAGCGCCATAAATCGTCGTTACTTCTTTCATCACAATCACTTGGCAACCATCGTGGATTCAGTCAAGGCTTCGCCCCATGGGACTCGAGAGTCGCCGCGATGCCACTCTGCGTATTCAATGGTTTGACCTGATCCGGCGCGGGGTTCGAGAAATTTGCGTCACCCCCTCCCATCCGCTTAAGGTAAGGCACTTTTTGTACATTTTTGTCCACGCACCGAGGAGAAATGAAAATGTCGAGCAGTCCCTCTCATCACTCCATATTGGCCCTTGGGTTGTGCAGCGTTATGTCCATGTCAGCCGCTTTTGCTGACGAAGGTTCCGAAGATTCCGGCAAGCCCGCCGTACGCCGCGTTCACGGTGACTTGTCCGTGATGGTTCTGGGCTCCGGTGGCCCGATGGCCGTCGAAAGCGGCCGCGCGAGCGCCGGGTACATCATCTTCACCGACGGAAAGCCGCGCCTGTTGATGGACGTGGGCGGCGGAACCTATGCCCGACTCGCGGAGAGCGGCACCAACATTCGTAACATCGACGGAATTCTGATCAGCCATCTGCATATCGACCATATGGCGGACCTGTCTGCGATGGTAAAGACAATTTATTTCCACGCACGCCAAATGAAGGAGCCGCGTCCGAGCACGAATCCGGTCCGAATCTGGGGTCCGACTGAAAATCTGACGAACGCGCAGACAAAACAGTTTCCGTCCTCGGAGGATTATGTCGACGCACTCTATAACGTCGCGAACGCAGAGAAGCCGCTGGGTATCGAACGGTACATGAATACTTTCGCGAGTGCGATTCACGGCGGAAAGTTCGCCTATGACGTCAAGAACCTGGGCATCAATCTGACGGGTGCAACGACCGAGATCATGAATACCGCTGATGGACTCAAAGTCACATCAATTGGTGTGTTTCATGGACCGGTGCCTTCCGTGGCGTTTCGCATCGACTACAAGGGACACAGCATCGTCTATACCGGTGATACGAACTCGAAAATTCCGGCCGGTCCACTGGCGGGCTCGAACTCACCGGGACTGATCTCACTGGCGAGCAATGCCGACCTGCTGATCTACGATACGGCGATTACGGACACCAAGCCCGACGAATATCCGTACGTCGACGCCACCAACATTGGCGATACGCTGTTCTTCCAGTTGCACACGACACCGACAACCATGGGCCAGGTCGCAGCGCAGTCCAACGTAAAGACGCTGGTTCTTTCGCATCTCACGCCCGTGACCGAACCGGCACTCGACGAAGTGAAAGCGGCCGTTCGCGCCCAGGGCTTTACCGGAAAGATCAAAGTCGCGAAGGATCTGCGAGTGTATAACCTGGGCGTTGATGACTGACGCTTGACGGCACAACGCCTTATAGCATCGAGACGAGGCACGCGAAAGCGTGCCTCGTGTTTTTTGGACGCCTGAATTGTTCAGTTTCGCCGACGGCTCAAACTTCGCGATACGACACGTTGTTCTTGCTCGAGCTCTTCACTTCATACATCTGCGTATCGGCCAGCGCCAATGCCGCCTCGAAATCCTGCGGTGGTTCGTTGAATGTCGCGACGCCGATGCTCGCGGTCACGCCCAGTTCCGTCTGGGCCAGCGCATCGGCAATTCGCTCGCGAATTTTCTCTGTCACATGTCGCGCACCGGGTGCAGCCGCGTTGTACAGGATGATCGCGAACTCGTCTCCGCCTAGCCGCGCGGCGAAGTCGGTGTCGCGCAAACCGGCGCGGATCGAGTTTGCGACCACCTGCAACACCATGTCGCCGGTATCGTGGCCGTGTTCGTCGTTCACCTGTTTGAAGTTGTCGAGATCGATGAAAACCAGACTCAGCGGCTGTGGCGTTCTGCGTGCACGCGCCACTGCTTCCACACCGCGCTTGATGAAGGACCGCCGATTTCCAAGTGAGGTGAGCGCGTCGGTCATCGAGAGTCTCGCCAGTTCCGCGCCCTGGCGACGAATCTGCCACAAGGCCAATGCCGCCATGACAAACACGCCCATGCGCAGCAGTTCGTTAAAAACGATGATCGGAACGCCTTCTCCGGAATAGAGTGTCACCTCCGTTTGCAGCGCAAGGAGCGGTCCGCCGATGGCGAGCATGATCCCCGCGGTGCGGCCGACTTTCCACGTGGCGAGAACGACCGGGATTGTCTGCAAAATGAACAGATTCGCGTGGCGACCAATCAGGAAATCGAAATACGCGACGGCAAACATCGCCGCTGCGCACATCACGAACCAGACGTAGCGCCAGTACGACGTTGCCGGCGCCCAGCTGATTCCTTCGGGACTCAGGATGCGGGTTTTTCGCCGTGGCATCGAGCGCCTCCGCTTTAGAAGATGCGTAACTCAAGCGCCATGCGCGCCAACAGGAACATCGACGCGCTCCAGGATTGTCCGCGCATACCGCGCGGCTGGCCGTTCGCGCCGTGAAACCACTCGTAGAAGCCCCAGTCACCGACCGCGTTGGCCTGCGCAAGCCGGACCACTTGCTCTTGTGCCGCACGTCGCTTGCCCTGCGATGCAAGCACCATGGCCCAGAATCCTCCAATGAACGGCCAGGCGCCACCATTGTGATATTGATGCTCGGTATTCTGGCGGTGGCGGCCCATGTATTCGCGCCACAGCGGATCCTTGCGCGAAATGGGTTTGAGCACGGTTCGAACCGGCTGGGGTACATCGATTTGTTCATGGCGCAGTGAATGGATGATGCGACTGGCGGGCGCATGCGCGGCAAGCCCGAACAGAATGGCCAGCAGATTCCCGAACACGTCACCCTCCTCGCCGTGATAGGAGAAATTGACGAAACTCAGATACAGGTCCTTGTCCGCCGCGCGCCGGCGCACGTAGTGCGTCAGCAATCGCAACCGCTTGTAATCCGGCCGATGCGCCGCGAACGGATGAAAGAGATGATTGAAGTGATAATGCGTCTGTTCCGCATGTGATATGTCGTAAAGCTGCTTCACCCGATACCAGAGCGCGTTCGAATACAGCACGAATCCGGAGCGCGGCATGATGTCCGCCCAATCGCTGGCCTCGTTCTGCTGCAACAGAAAGAGTTGCGGATGTTCCTGGCAGCGCAACCACACGATGGCGCGCTCGATCGGCTCCCTCAGCTGTTCGCGCAATCGGTCCGTCGGCATGTGCCGGTCGTAGAATTCAACGGCGATCAGCCACCACAACGTCGCGTCAATGCAGCCGAGGTACCAGAAGTCCGCTTCATCGCGAACCGGATCCACGAGCTTCGGAATTTGACCATTAGGCGCCTGGTGACGCGCCAGCATTACAAGACCGGCACGCGCACAATCACGCAACGCGGCATCGTCGCCGAGGATCATCGGCAACGCGCAGATCGAATGATCGCGACCAAAGATCCGGGTGTAGTTGCGCTTTTCAGACTCGGCGCTTGGGGATGCGGCGAGGATTCCGTGGGGAGTTGAATTTCGGCGGAGCAGTTCCCAGGCACGCGTGGCACACGACTCAACCCACTCTGTCGACTTCGGCATTCGGTTTTATCGATCCTCGTTATTCTTTTTTGCCGTGGCACGTGCGATGACACCGGCCGCCCATTCACGCCCTCCAAGGCCAAATGCCAGAGCAAGCGCAAGACAGATGGAGCCGAACAATATCACGAACGCGGCCGTCAACAGTTGCGTTCCGATATTCAGCTGTTGCAGCGCCAGGAACAGTGTCAGGACATACAAACCATATTGCGTTCCCGTGCTGATGATCAGCGCATTTTCAATACCCAGGTTATTGAGCCAGGCAAACAACAGGCGATTGATGAAACGGCCGAGCAAAGCGCCGAATATGAGCACGAGGATGGCCACCAGGACGTTCGGCAGATACAACACGATTCGATTGAAGAGGTCGGCAACGACTTGCAGATTGAAACTGTTGGATACGGTCACAATGACCACGAGCATGACAAACCAGAAGGAAAGCTCGGCAATGATTCCGGTCAGCGTGACATTCATGCCGCCATGCCGAAGCAGATCTTCCACTCCGGAATTTTGTACAAGGATCTTGAATTGCGAGATCTCAAGCACCCGTCGAACTGCGCCGCGCACCAGTCGCGCGATCAACCAACCGATAAGTAACAACAGAATCGCCGCGATGAGCGTCGGGACAAAACTGGCCACCTGTTGCCAGAATGCATTCAGCGATGACACGATGACGTCAAATTGCTGTTCCATGATGCCTCCTCGGGAGACAGTTTTAATCCTCTAGGCGTGCTTTCGTACCGCAACTGGCGGCGATCGGTGCGCCAGTTCCTTCAAAAAGGATTCGACCCAGAAATAGACATCGCGCGACCGGATCGATTTGCGCAAGCGTCGCATCCGGCGTCGACGTTCCTGCATCGGCATTTCAAATGCTGCGTGAATTGCATCCGCCACACCCTCCACGTCATTCGGATTGACGAGCATTGCGTCGTTTTTCATTTGGGCCGCGGCCCCGGCAAATTCGCTCAGGATCAGCACGCAATCTTCCTCAAGGCTGCACGCGCAGTATTCCTTCGCCACCAGGTTCATCCCGTCCTTGAGCGGCGTCACCAGCGCAATTTCAGCGGCGCGGTAGTACGCCGCAAGCCCGGACCGATCGAGGGAGCGGAATACATAGTGAATCGGAACCCACTCACCCGGGCGCGTGAACTCGCCGTTGATTTCACCCACCAATCGTTCGATCGCCGCCTTCAGGTCAGCGTACTGTTGAATCTGCTCCCGGCTCGGCACCACCACCTGAATCAACGTCACGTGGCCCCGCAGTTCCGGATAGCGTTGCAACGCGTTTCGAAATGCTTCAAGGCGCTGCGGAATTCCCTTGGTGTAATCCAGCCGATCGATGCCCAAAATGAGCTGCCGATCGTGCAGTGACTTGCGCAATTCGGCCGCTTGCGCCGTGACATCCGCGCTTTCTGCCAGTGTCACGAATTCATTGTAGTCAATGCTGATCGGAAAGCTTCCGACCCGAATGGATCGTCCGGCAGCCCGCACGATATGAGATGTTCCCGAACGCTCAATCACCACATCCCGGGCAAGACCGCGTATGCACTGGATGAAATTGCGCCGGTCGCGCGCGGTCTGGAATCCGACGACGTCGTAGCTCAGCAATGCGTGCAGCACAGAATCACGCCACGGCAATTTTGCGAAGATATCCAGCGGGGGAAACGGAATATGGAGAAAGAAGGCCATGCGATTCTTTATGCCGCGACCACGCAATTCTTCCGCGACGTGCATCAGGTGGTAGTCATGCACCCAGATCACGTCGTCCGGTTTCCGGGTCTCGGAGATTACGGCGGCGTAGCGCTGATTCACGTTGCGGTACACCTGCCAGTATCCGGGATCGAAGTTGCACAGCGACTGGAGATCGTGGAATAACGGCCAGATTATTTCATTGGAAAAGCCGTTGTAGAACTTGTCGACTTCGTCCGGCTCAAGCGCAACCGGTTGAAGGTCATAGGTTGACGTCGCGCGACGATTGGCAAGTGCGGCATCGAGGGATGACTGCTCGGCGACGCCACCGGGCCAACCAATCCAAACTCCGCCGCGCGCACGCAACACCGGCAGCAGCGCCGTCACCAGACCACCCGCTCCCGGATTCAGTTGCCACGTGCCATCGGCTTCCTGCCGCAGCACGAACGGCAGGCGATTCGAAACGACCAACAATCGCGAATGGCTGGCCGCGGCAGTCATGCCGATGCCGCCTCGCGCTGAACAAAAAGCGTCTGCGTCGGATAGGCGAATTCGATACCTTCGGCCGCGAAGCGCCGGAACACTTCAAGGTTGACCGCCTGCTGCGTATCCATGAACTTGTTGTAGTCGGGATCAAGCACGAAGTAGACGGTTTCAAAATTCAACGAGAAATCGCCATAGTCCTTGAAGTGAGAGCGGTCAAAACGCACCTTCGGTTGCGACACTACGATTTCTCGCAACAGTTCAGGAATGCGCGCGAGCTGTTCCGCGCGCGTCTGGTACGTCACACCCAGATTGAAAACGACACGCCGCTCCGCCATGCGCTTGAAATTACGAACGCGCGAACTCAGCAAATCAGCGTTCGCAAAAATAATTAATTCGCCACTCAGGCTTCGCACCTGGGTCGTCTTCATGCCGATATGTTCGACCGTTCCGAGCATATCGCCGACGATGATGAAGTCACCGATGACGAACGGCTTGTCGAGCACGATGGAAAGCGATGCGAAGACATCGCCCAGAATGTTTTGCGCCGCAAGCGCGACAGCAATACCGCCGATCCCCAGACCGGCGACCAGTGCGGTAATGTCGAAGCCGAGATTGCTCAGCGCCAGCAGTGTAATGACAGCCCACAAAATCAGGCGAGCCATGAATCCGAGCACGGACACGCTGGTCGCTGCTGCTGCGTCCTGGCTGGCCTTCTGCTTCACGTAGCGGCGCAGATATTCCGCAATCAACGCATTGCCCCACAACGCGGCCTGTACCAGGAGACTGATGACCGTCACCGCGCTCACGACGCGCTCAATGCGTGGCGGCAACTCCAGCGTCATTGAGGCTACGTACAAGGCGATTGGCCACAGCAACAGTGTGCGCGTCGCCGACAACATGGCCGCGAGGCTGAGACCCCAGGACGTTTCAGTGTCACGCGTGACGGCCGCGAGTCGTGCCACCACAATGCGCCTGAAGACCCAGACACCGAACATGACAGCCAAGGCAATACCGGCCGCGATGGCCCATTGCTCCAGCGTATTGTGAAAGTAATTTTTCTCGAAAAAATTCATCGTCTCGCCCTGCGTGCATTAACCCATCGCGTCAAAAAATCCAGCAGCTCGCCCGGCGGCTTGATCCAGACATCCGCCGCGGTGGTCCGCCATTTCATCCGCACAAGGACGCTCATTCCACGGTCGCCGATGGCCTTGAACGCATCTTCGTCAGTAACGTCGTCGCCGAGAAACGCAAACATGGCATCCGGTTCCAGTTCGCCAAGAATCGTTTCAACAGCTCGCCCTTTGTCGAATCCCGGCGCACGTAATTCGATGCCGCCGTCAAACTCGTGCCATTGCAAGGCGGATGTATTCGTAGCCCAGTGTGTACCGATCCGGGCACGAATGAGATTCGCAGTAATACGTGAACGTCCACGCCAGTGGATCGCCCGGCTGGCCGGCTTTTGTTCAACGCGCGCGCCCAGGGGTTCGAGCTCACGAACCCACCCATCAATCCACCGCAAACCGTCCACAATATCCGGCGGCAATTCAGACTTGTGCAGATGGCCAGCCACGTCGAGACGCTCGAATCCGTGCGCGCCCCAGACCTCAACCGGGTCGTGAAGGTTCAACAGTCCGCTGACTTCTTCCGCCGGGCGCCCGCTGATGACGGCCACCCGCGTTCCACCCTGCGCGACAATCGCCTCGATGGCTTCCCGAACGCCAGGATAGGGCCGCGCTTCTTCGGGCCGAACGTGAAACGGCGCCAGGGTCCCATCGTAATCGAGCATCAAAGCCGACGAACGGACACTCTTTAAGCTGCCAAACCATGCATCGATTTTGAAACCCGAACGTAACGCACGCATGCCAACGCAACCCACCACGCAATTAATTTTTAGAAAAACACAACTCGCAGCGCATCGACTGCCGCCGCGGATTTCTGCCTACTTCGCTTGTTTGCTCAACACCATCGCCGGTCGCCGGCGACGCGTATTCTTCGAATTCAGGTATTACTGTTGGCCGCGATGACTCTCATGCGGCATGCAAAGGACGTCTGGCTAATCTGGCATCTACGAACACGGATTCCGTGTCTACGGTGCCATTATTAAAGAATAGCACTGGACGACCCATATACCAATGCGGAATGCAGCGTTTCCGCGCGCGAATCCCGTGGGCTTGGGTGCCTCTGGCACAGAATTTCTGCGCAGATGTTCTTTGTGCTTCTGAAGCTGAACTGACATCGCCCGCCGGCCCACGATACGCGTATTCAGTTTGTTTTTGAAATTCAGAACCGCATAATTCATCGACGCCCCGAACGGATCGGAAACGGAATGGCAGACAACGAGTTCCCGCAAATACCGGGCTATCGAATCAGCAAGCAAATTGGCCGCGGCGGTATGGCTGTCGTGTTCCTTGCCGAACAGGAACGACTGGATCGACCCGTCGCGATCAAAGTCATGCGGCCAGAGCTCGATTCTGATGGCAGCTTCGGCGATCGCTTTTTACGCGAAGCGCGCATTGTCGCGAAGCTCACGCATCCGAACATCCTTGCGATCTACGACGTTGGAACGGCGGGCTCGTACCATTTCATGTCGATGGAGCTCGTTCCCGGCGGCGATTTGAAATCGCGCGTTCGCAGCGGCCCGATTCCCATTCCTGAAGCCATCAACGTGACTCGACAGGTCGCAGCCGCGCTACATTTCGCGCACGAACACGGGTTCGTGCATCGCGACGTGAAACCCGAGAATGTGTTGTTTCGATCCAACGGCACCGTGGTTCTGTCTGATTTCGGAATCGCGCGCGCCGCAAACGACGCGGCGACGCGGATGACGGTCGCCGGCGCGGTCATTGGCACACCGAGTTACATGAGCCCGGAACAAATTCAAGGCAAAGAACTCGATGGGCGTTCTGACTTATACAGTCTCGGCGTGATGTTTTTTGAAATTTTGACCGGTGCCATACCGTATCAAGGCGATTCCGCGATCACGATCAGCATCAAGCATCTGCGCGATCCGATCCCGGATCTTCCCGCTCACCTGCGCCGCTTCCAGGGCATCGTGAACAAGATGCTGGCCAAGGCCCCGGCCGACCGCTACCAGAGTGGTTCCGACATTATTCGCGCGCTCGACGAGATCGAGCGCAACCCCGACGTCGCGCCGAGCAATGCTGAAACCGAATTGCTGGCACCACTATCGGGCGACACCAACGACGGTGGCGAAGCGGCCACCGTCATCCAATCACGCCAGGGCACAGCATCATCGACCAAACCTGCCGGGGGTCGAACCCCACTGTTCATTGGCGCCGCAATTATTGGCATGTCCGCTGTCGCGGGGATTGGCTATTTCTCAACGCGACCGGAAACTCCAGGCACAGAAGCTCTCACGAAAACAGAACAAATCGCCCCCGCACCAGTAGCACCGGCGGTAGTCGAAGCGCCCGCGCCGGTCGCGGCACCGTCACCCGAACCCGCAGCGGTTGATCAAAACGTCGCAGCGGAAGCGAACGCCGCGGCCGAGGAAAAAAAGAAACAGGAACTCGAACGAAAACTCGCCGCTGAAAAAGAGAAACAACGGCTCGCCGCGGAAGAAAAGGCGCGACGCGAGGAGGCTGATCGGCGTGCGGCCGATGACAAAGCACGTCGCGATGATGCGGAGCGCCGAGCGGCCGCGGAAAAAGAACAACTGCGCCTGGCCGCGCTGGAAAAATCGCGCCAGGAAGAACAGGATCGTCGCGCGCGCGAGGAAAAGCTGAACTCGCTTTTGAATCAGGCGCGCGACTACCTTGATTCCGGACAGCTGACAGAATCACGGGCTTCACGCGCGCTCGAGCTGTATCGCGAAGCACAACGACTGGCGCCGAGCGATGATCGTGCCCAGCAAGGACCGCAACGGGTCGCGGAAGCATACGGAAATCTTGCACGAACACGGAGCGATTCGAAGCAGTACGATGAAGCGCAGGCCTTGGTGCTCAAAGGCCTGGAACTGCGACCCAACGACGCTCAACTTCTCGCACTACAGAAGTCGATCGAAGAAAAGAAGAACGCGAAAAAATCGCAGCGTACCTTCGGCGGGTTTTGAGGCTGCGGGGTCAGAAGTATTTCGAGACGCCCACAAAGAAGATCGTGTGGATCTCGTTGAAACTCACGTCTTCGTCGTCTCCGACCGTATTGTCAGCGTCGAAACGATAACGATTGGTCTTGATTCCTGTGGAATAGGTGAAGCTTTCCGCGAGCGGTCCGGACCACACGACGCCGTAACTGAACCCTGACGCAGTGCCATTCACCGTGTTCTCTTCAATACTCGTATCGGAATTGGCAGTTACTGCTGCTTTGTTCTTGAATTTTCCGTCCATGTACGCGTACGCGAGACTCAAATCCAACGAACCGTTTTTGAAACGAAACGAATAGCTCCCTCCCAGGAATGGGCCTTCGAGAATGACTCGAACGTGCGAATTCGAGATAGCCAGATTATTCGGGGGTGTGCCGCTGTTAAAGTACAAATTGGAAATCACCAGAACGTCGTTCTCTCCGTATTTGTAACCGCCAAAGATCGCAACTCCGGGCATGACGCTGTAACCCCCGGTCAGTGCCCAATCCTTACGCGAGATTTGAATGATGCTGTTGTCGTAACCCCCGCTTCCGTTACGCGTCGTGTTCAATTCCGAATGGTCCTTCAGCGAGCTGTCGAAATTCGCGGAGATATAAAACGACTGAAAGGCCGTGGTCAGGCCGAGGTCCAGAGTCTGATAAAAGGGGGAAAATTTCTTGTCGCCGATAACAAACGACACGGTTTTGTAGGTGTAGGCAATTTTCGGAACCACAACCAGATCGTCAATGGCCTCATCCGCGAATGTCGTCACCGGATGGATCAGCACAAGCGTAGATAACAGCAATGTCGTAGCGCTATTCAATCGGATCTTCATGCGATTCCCCTCACAATGAGCCTGAAACACGGGTAAATAAATCTACGCAAACGCACCTTCGCCATTTTCCGCGCGGAGCTTTTCACTTTCTGAAGGACTGATGCGAACGGCGCCCCGAAATAGCCCGGCGTTTTGTAGCGGCAGCGACATTTCCAAAAGCATAGTCGTTTTGAAAAGCAATGCGGCTGAACTGCACGACGGCCGCAGAGCGGCAAGAGTTGGCCGCGACCTTGCCGCTTCGATTCACTTTTCGGTATCCACCGGGGCGCAAAAACGCTCGGCTTTCGCAAGCAGACGTAACTGGCCGGCGATTTGCATTAATTGGACGCTTGAACTGCCGAAACGAATTGAACCGCAGGACAGATTCGCACGCCATGTCGACACGCTTTTGGATGCCCCTCATCGCGGTGCTGCTAAGCTTTGGTTTTCAGGGCTGTGGCAACGGCGGATCACACCATTCGAAGGATTCTTCATCCACCGTAACCCCCGCGCAAAATGAAACTTCAACGGTCACCGCCTCGGCCGGGCCCGGCGGCTCTATCGCACCAGCCAGTGCGCTCGTTTCCAACGGCGAAACCACGCAGTTCACAATCACTCCGGACCCGGGCTACCAAGTCACCGGATTTGAATTGAACGGTTGCAGCGGAACGTTCGACGCCACAACGTTCACGACCGACGCAATTTCTTCCGACTGCCAAATCGTCGTGAACTTCTCTGCGATCAACGCCGATGGTTTCGAAATCACGGCGACGGCATCCGCCGGAGGGGTGGTGACTCCCTCTCACCTTTCGGTCGCGTCCGGCGCAACGGCCGTACTGACTCTTGTCCCTGACGCGGGATACTCCGTGACTGCGGTAGCACCTGCCGGTTGCACGGGCACATTGTCGGGACTGACTTTCACTACTTATCCGATCACCGCCAACTGCACGATCGCGGCATCGTTTGCGCAAAAGACCTATACCGTGTCAGCAACCGCCGGATCGGGGGGCCAAGTCACTCCACTTTCTCAAACGGTGACGCATGGACAAACCGTTCAGGTGACGCTGACGGCGAATTCCGGCTTCAGCATTGCCGGCGTATCCGCAACGGGTTGCAGCGGCACGCTCGCCGGCTCGGTCTTCACAACCAATGCGGTCACGTCGGATTGCACACTAACGGCGCTTTTCTCGGCGCCTACGTACAAAATCACCGCCAGTACCGGTGCCGGAGGAACGATCACGCCAACCAGTACGCTGGTTGCACAAGGTGCATCCACCACGTTTGTGATTGCGCCCCAAACCGGATACGCCATCGCGGACGTCACGGCGACGGGCTGTACTGGCACATTGAATGGAACAACTTATTCAACCGGCGCGATCACGGCCGACTGCACGCTGAACGTTACTTTTGTCGAGGCGGATACGCTGACCGTCACGGCGTCGGCGGGAACCGGCGGCAGCATCACACCCACCAGTGTCAGCATCGTTTCCGGAGCCACAGTGACGTTCACGGTGTATCCGCAGTCCGGGTACGCGATCAACACCGTCACCGCAAATGGCTGCAACGGCACGCTGGTCGGAAACACGTTCACCACCGATGCCGTGACCACCAATTGCAACATCTCGGCAACTTTCTCCGGATCGCTGCATTCCGTAACCGCCAGTGCCGACGCGAACGGCACGATTTCACCGCCAAGCTCCAACGTTACACACGGAGAAAGCGTTGCACTGACATTGACGCCGAATTCCGGGTACCGCGTTGCCAATGTCACCACCACCGGATGCACCGGCACGCTGTCGCAATTGACGGTGACGACGGGTCCGATCACGGCGGACTGCGCGGTCGCGGCAACCTTTGCTCCAGCGCTGGCCAGCACGCGCGTGACACGCGTTGCGACGGGAGGCTCACACAGTTGCGCGCTGACCGAAGCAGGCGAGGTGTTGTGCTGGGGCGACAATTTCTTCGGTGAACTCGGAATCGGCAGCACAACCCGGACGTGGACACCGATTCCGGTCGCGGGCATCGGCGAAGCGGTAACAACCCTTGCCACGGGCGCGCAACACACCTGCGTCGCCACCGTTTCCGGCGCGGTGTACTGCTGGGGATACAACGCGTACGGACAGTTGGGGAACGGCTCGACCACCAATGCGTTTTCGCCGACCCTTGTCGCGAACCTGGATGAATCGGTATCCGCGCTCGCCACCGGCGGGTATCACACTTGCGCGTTGACGGTTTCCGGCGCGGTTCGTTGTTGGGGATACAACGCGAACGGACAACTCGGTAACGGCAACCTGTTCAACTCGACAGTGCCGGTCACTGTCGCTGGCCTGAACAGCAGCGCAGCCAGCATCGTTGCTGGCGCGCAGCACTCGTGCGCGCTTCTCGGAACCGGCGAGATCCAATGCTGGGGAAATAACTCAAGCGGCCAGCTCGGCGACGGCACATCGAATCGCGCGACCAGTCCAGTCGCCGTGATCGGACTGGGCACCTCCGCAATTCAGGTTGCAACGGGCCAAAATCATTCCTGCGCGCTCACCAACACCAATGCGTTGATGTGTTGGGGCAGCAATGCCGGCGGCCAACTTGGCAGCGCGGTCACGACCGGCAGCAAAGTTCCGGTGGCGGTGATCGGAACATCCGGCAACTACGCCGCCATTGCCGCAGGGAACGTCCACACCTGTGCAACGACAGATACGGCGAGCGTCCAGTGCTGGGGAACCAACACGTATGGGCAACTTGGCAGCGGAACCTCAACAAATTCGACCGCGCCGGTCACGGTCGCGGGACTATCGACGCCGATCACAACGCTTGCCACCGGCTACGGCCACAACTGTGTGGTCACTCCCTCCGCGGGCGTGCAGTGTTGGGGCTATAACCTGTATGGGCAGCTGGGCAATGCCACCATGACCAACGCATCGACGCCCGTTTCGGTTCTTGGCACCGGCGCGAATCCATAGCGGTCGCCCGACACGTTGTTCCAGTCACTACGCGGTCATCGAATTCTTCGCAGCACTCTACCCGGAACCCCCGACAATACGTAAGGCTGTTTCGCCTTGCGGTGACCGGGAATGCACAAAAGTCGCGCACGAATGAAGTCGTACGCGCGCAAAAACCCTGCGTAACAAAACAGTAACAAACTTCTTTTCATTTCCCCGCCCCAGTTGGTTCACAATGAGCGTCTGAATTTTTAAGGAGTACACGCCATGTTGTTCAAGGAATCGCTCGGGCGCACATTCAAAAACGGCACGGTTGCATTGGCAACGGGTGTCGCGCTGGTCATTTCAGTCGCAGGATGCGGAAAATCGCCGAGCGCCAACCCCGCGATGACCCCGCCGCCGCCGGAAGTCAGCGTTGCGGAAGTCCTGCAGCGGGATACGGTGGACTGGAATGAATACACCGGGCGACTCGAGGCCGCCAAGACTGTGGAACTGCGTCCGCGCGTGAGCGGCTACGTCGAAAGCGTGAACTTTCGTGAAGGCGCGATCGTGAAACAGGGCCAGCTCTTGTTTCATATCGACGCGCGTCCTTTCCAGGCCGAACTCGATCGCGTGAAGGCAGAAGAAGAACGTTCGCGTTCGCAGCTGTCGCGCGCCAAGAACGATCTGGCGCGTGCGCAACAACTGCTGAGCATCCATGCGATTTCACAGGAAGAGTACGACTCGCGCTCCTCCGCCGTACAGGAAGCGGAAGCGATGGTGAGTGCAGCAATTGCCGCGGTCACCTCCGCCAAGCTCAATCTTGAATTTACGGAAATCACCGCGCCGATTACCGGACGTATCGGTCGTGCACAAGTGGTCGAGGGAAATCTTGTTGCCGGCGGCGCCGCCAACGCGACACTCCTCTCCACGCTGGTATCTCTCGATCCGGTCTATGCCTATTTCGACGCCGACGAACGCGCCTTTGTGGAGTACGCGCGTGCCAGCCGCGCTTCCGGAGAAAAAGTGACGGCGTTTCTCGGCATGGCCGGGGAAGACGGCTACCCCCACGAGGGCAAACTGGATTTCATCGACAATCACGTGAATCCGCAGACTGGCACATTGCGACTGCGTGCGGTGTTTCGCAATGCGTCCGGTGATTTCACTCCGGGACAGTTTGCACGTCTCAAATTGCCCGGCAGCTCGAGCTATCGTGCGCTCCTGGTCAACGAGCGTGCGATTGGAACAGACCAGGGCACCAAGTTCCTGCTCACCGTGGATGACAAGAATCAGGTTCAGTTTCGTCCAGTGAAATTGGGTCCCACCACGGACGGCTTGCGTGTCGTGCGCGAAGGCCTTATTGCAGGCGAGCGCGTAATTGTGAATGGCCTGCAGCGCGCGCGACCCGGCATGACGGTAACGCCGCAGGTCGTTTCGATGCTGACCCTCGCGGCCGAGAACACCGCAGGCGCCGCCAAGTAGTCTGCCCGTTCAGGAGTTGCCCCCATGCGTTTCAGTCATTTCTTTGTAGATCGTCCGATCTTCGCCGCGGTGCTTTCGGCACTGCTGTTCATCATTGGCGCGATCTCGATGCTCCAGTTGCCGATTTCGGAATATCCGGAAGTCGTTCCGCCCACGGTCATCGTGCGCGCCACCTACCCCGGCGCCGATCCGAGCGTCATTTCGGATACCGTTGCGGCGCCGCTGGAACAGTCCATCAATGGCGTGGAAAACATGCTTTACATGTCGTCGCAGTCCAGCGCGGACGGCACGATGATGTTGACGGTAACGTTCAAACTGGGCACGGATCTCGACAACGCGCAGGTCCAGGTCCAGAACCGCGTGTCACAGGCATTGCCCAAACTCCCGGATGATGTTCGCCGCAATGGCGTAACAACTGAAAAGAGTTCGCCCGACCTGACGATGGTCGTGCACCTGGTTTCGACCGACGGCCGCTACGATCCGATTTATCTTTCCAACTACGCAACGTTGCAGATCAAGGACACGCTGGCGCGAATTCCCGGCATGGGACAGGTCCTCGTGTTTGGCGCCGGCGAATACAGCATGCGTGTGTGGCTGGATCCGGAAAAGATCGCATCGCGAAATCTCACCGCCGGGGATGTCGTCCGCGCTATCCGTGAACAAAACGTACAGGTTGCCGCCGGCTCCGTAGGCCAGACACCGGGCGGCGGCGAGCACGCGCTGCAATTGACGGTCAATGCGCAGGGCCGTCTCACCGAAGAAGAAGACTTCGAGCGGATTGTCTTAAAGACTGGCGCCGAAGGGCAAACCACCCTGCTCCGCGATGTTGCACGCGTTGAACTGGGCGCGTCGCGCTATTCGCTACGTAGCTTGCTCGACAACAAACCTGCCGCGGCGATACCGATCTTCCAGGCGCCCGGTTCGAATGCCCTGGCATTGTCCAACAACGTTCGCGCCGCGATGGAGGAAATGAAGAAGCATTTTCCGGAAGGCGTCGACTACAAGATCGTTTACGACCCCACGTTGTTCGTACGCGACTCAATTACCGCCGTCGTAACGACGCTGCTGGAAGCGATCCTGCTGGTCGTGCTCGTCGTCATCCTGTTCCTGCAAACCTGGCGCGCCTCGATCATCCCGCTGGTCGCCGTGCCCGTGTCCATCGTCGGTACGTTCGGGGTTCTGCTTGCGTTGGGCTACTCCATCAATGCGCTGTCGCTGTTCGGGCTCGTGCTGGCGATCGGTATCGTGGTGGATGACGCGATCGTGGTGGTCGAAAACGTCGAGCGCCATATTGCCGCGGGACTTTCGTCCCGCGAAGCGACTAAGAAAGCGATGACCGAAGTCACCGGACCGATCATCGCCACAGCACTGGTTTTGTGCGCCGTGTTTATTCCCACGGCATTCATCAGCGGGCTGACGGGCCAGTTCTACAAACAGTTCGCGATCACGATCGCGATTTCAACGGTGATCTCCGCATTCAATTCGCTGACGTTGAGCCCGGCGCTCGCGGCGGTGCTGCTGCGCCCTCATGATGCGCCCAAGGATGGCATCACGCGCATCATCAATCGTGTTCTGAGCGGCGTATTCGGACCATTCAATCGCATGTTCGACCGGGGCGCCCGCGGTTACGTCGGTGTCGTTCGCAAGACACTGCGCGCGCCGTCAATTGCAGTGGTTCTCTACGTCGGATTGATCGGACTGACTTATCTCGGATTCACCCGGGTACCGGAAGGCTTCGTACCGACGCAGGACAAACTGTTCCTCGTGTCCTTTGCCCAGCTCCCGGACGGGGCAACGCTGGAACGAACGGATGCCGTCATCCGGCGCATGTCCGAAATTGCCATGAAAACTCCGGGCGTCGACAGTGCCGTGGCGTTTCCGGGACTTTCGATTCATGGCTTCGCCAGTGCATCGAATGCGGGAATCGTGTTCATCACGTTAAAGCCCTATGCGCAGCGCACAACGCCTGATCAATCGATGTATGCCATCGCCGGACAGATCAATCAGCAGTTTTCCGGCATCAAGGAAGCCTTTGCGGCGGCGTTTCCGCCACCGCCCGTTATGGGACTCGGAATGCTCGGTGGATTCAAACTCGAGATCGAGGATCGGGCGGACTTGGGCGTGCGCGCACTCAATGAAGCCAAAGATAAGGTCATGATGGCGGCGTACCAGACACCGCAGCTCGCCGGCGTGTTTTCCGGATTCCAGGCGAACGTTCCGCAGTTGCGCGCCGATGTCGATCGTGAAAAAGCCAAGCAGCAAGGCGTCGCGCTGACCGACGTGTACGAAACCATGCAGATCTACCTGGGCTCGCTGTACGTGAATGACTTCAACCGCTTTGGGCGAACGTATCCGGTCACGGCACAGGCGGATGCGCCCTACCGTCTCAACGCGGCGGATATCGGTCGCCTGAAAACGCGCAACGCGGACGGCGACATGGTACCGCTGTCATCGCTCGTCAACATTGTGGAGACGGCGGGGCCGGATCGTCTGCCGCGCTACAACGGGTATCTTTCGGCGGACATCAACGGCGGACCTGCGCCGGGGATCAGCAGCGGTCAGGCACAGGCATTGATCGAAGGAATCCTGCAACGCGAATTGCCACAGGGTATGAAATTCGAGTGGACTGACCTGACGTATCAGAAAATCCTGGCCGGAAACACCGCCGTGTATATTTTTCCGCTGTGTGTGCTGTTCGTGTTTCTGGTACTCGCCGCGCAATACGAAAGCTGGTCGCTTCCGGTGGCGGTGATTTTGATTGTACCTACCGTGCTGCTTTCAGCGATCACGGGCGTCTGGCTCACGGGCGGCGACAACAACATCTTTACGCAGATTGGCCTGATCGTGCTGGTCGGGCTGGCATCAAAGAATGCGATTTTGATTGTCGAGTTTGCGAAAGCCAAACAAGAAGAAGGCATGGATCGCGTTCAGGCCGTGCTCGAAGCCTGTCGATTGCGCCTTCGTCCGATCCTGATGACTTCGATCGCGTTCATCATGGGTGTCGTTCCGCTCGTGCTGGCGACCGGCGCCGGCGCGGAGATGCGCCATGCCATGGGCATTGCGGTGTTTTCCGGAATGATCGGAGTCACGTTCTTCGGGCTGTTGCTTACCCCGGTCTTCTACGTTGGGGTCAGAAAGATCGTCGAAGGACTGTCGCGTGTTCGCGCCACCCCGGCACCTGCGCCCGCGACGCAGGGTTCCGCCGGATAAAAAAAAGCGGCGCGATCTTTTGGATCGCGCCGCATCATTGCAGTACTGATTAAGATTAGCGTTCGCGCTTCTCGGCAAGCACCTTCAGGAATCCGCGTCCTTCAAAGCGTGAACCCCACTTGGTGCGGCCGTGAACGATTCCTTCCAGATCGCCTTTTTCGAAACCGGTCAGCTGATTCTCGAAATGGCAGACCAGGTCCAGGCGTCCATCACCGTTCACATCTTCGCCGCTCTCACCGCACTTGCTCAGGCTCTTTTCATCACCTGTTGCGCCGAACGTCAGCGACGTGACATCCGCGCTCAGTGCATCAAACTTGGTGGAGGACAACAACGCCACCGGGACCTTGCCCTTGGATTTCGGGTTAATCGGCGCAACGTCGCCGCTACCCGGCTTGATGTCGATGCTGATTTGCTGCACCGGCGGTGACACGCCTGTAATGACCAGGCTGTAATCGCCGTTGCCGATGCTGCCGGTCGTCAGCACGCCGCCGTCCCTGAACTGGCGGCGGAACGATGTGACGCCCACGGTATAGAACCCGGCGGCAGGCAAGCTGAAGTTCTCGATCATCGAGTCGTATTTCGACAACGACCCTTCATCGATCGTCAGCGAATCATCATTGGCTCGCAGCACCTTGTAGTCCGGACCCGGGCCAAAGATCGCGATATACGAATCGAAGCTCCGCGCTCCGCCGATGGCACCGTCGATATCCACCGTGACCACGTCCCCTTCCATCCCGAAGAAGGTGTAGTAGTCCGTATCATTGATGACTGTGCCGGTCGTATGGCCAAGAACCGCGGATATCGACAGATTGCCACTATCGGCTTCCACCTTTTGCGCGCTCGCAATCGGTTCATTCACTTCGACCTCGTTCACCACCACGGGTGTCGCGGCCAGCACACTTCCGGAACCAACAATTCCGGCCAACATTAACGCAATACTCATGGGGCGACTCATATACATTCTCCTGATAAGTTAGGAAAGGTAACAGACCCCTAACATCCGAGATTGAGTATCCGGATATTGCACTCGCTGATACGACGACGATGCCACGTCCGGGATGCGACCTATCGCGCAATTTCACTGGAAGAAATTGCCGGTCGAACTGCGACGTTCTTCCTGCAATTTTTTTGCGCGACACGGTTGTCATTTTTTCGACCCCCATTTCCCGCTGCAACTGCGCGGTCTTGAATCGATCGGCTCGCTGGCGCATATCGCCGCCAGGGTACGACTCATGTCAGAATCCGCCGCAACGACTGAAATGAATCGGGATGACCGTGAAACCTGCACGCTGGATGGTGCTGGCTGTATTTGCCGGACTGGTCAGTTGCGCGACCGTCGTTCGGCACCAGTTGGACGAGAAATTCGGAAAAGAGGACGCTAGCCAGATGGACCGGACGCTGCCGGTCCGGGCGGCGGCCGCCGATTGGCCGGCCGCAAAGTCAATCATCGACCGGCGCTGCGTGGTTTGCCATGCGTGCTACGACTCACCCTGCCAGGCAAATTTCGCCGCCTACGAGGGCCTTGCGCGCGGCGCCAATAAAGACAAGGTTTATGACGCCTCGCGCCTGATCGCGTCCGAACCGTCGCGACTCTTCATCGATGCCCACAGTACGCCCGAATGGCGAGCGCGCGGATTTTTCCCGGTTTTCAACGAACGCACCCCCACCGCGGAAGCCAATCGTGAAGCCAGCGTGCTGCATCGATTGCTGGAGCTCAAGCGCGCGAACCCGCTGCCGCCGGGCACCGTGCTCTCAGACAAGCTCTTTGCGTTCGGCCGCGACGGTGATTATCAGTGCCCGACAATCGAGGAAATGCCCCGATTCGAAACTCAGTATCCGCAATCCGGCATGCCCTACGCCTTACCCGGAATGAGCAATAGCGAATTCGAAACGTTGAGTCGCTGGATTGAGGCAGGCGCACCGGCCAATTCGCCAGATCCACTGACAGAAACCGAAGCAAACCTTGTCGCGTCGTGGGAACAGTTTCTCAATGGTAGCGATCCCAAAAGCCGGCTGGTCAGTCGTTACATCTTCGAGCATCTCTTCCTGGCGGATTTGTATTTTGAAGGCGTTGCGCCACAACGTTACTTCCATCTGGTGCGCTCGCGAACCGCGCCCGGACAACCGGTTCAGCAAATTGCCACGCGACGTCCGTACGATGATCCCGGGATCGATCGCGTCTTTTATCGTTTGGAGCCGATGCACACGACGGTTCTCGCCAAAACGCACATGCCCTATGCGTTGAACGATGCAACGCTTCGCCGGTGGGAAAAATTGTTTTTCAGTACCCCGTTCAAAGTCGACACAGTTCCCGGTTACGACCCGGAAATTGCATCGAATCCGTTTGTCGTCTTTCAGGCGATTCCCCTGCCTACCCGCTACCGCTTCATGCTTGATGACGCGCACTTCTACATCATGGGCTTTATCAAGGGGCCCGTGTGCAACGGACCGGTGGCGGTCAATGCCATCGACGATCGGTTCTGGATCTTTTTTGTAAATCCGGAGTTGATGCACGGTGCGGAAACCGAGGAGTTCCTCGCACAGCAAAGCCGCCACCTGCGGCTTCCGGCCGAAGAAGGAAGCACCTCTCTGGCACTCACCCCGTGGATCAAGTATTCCATTCTTCAGCGCGAATACTCGGAGGCGCGTGTGAAGTTTTTGAGCGCGGCTGCCAAGACACACAAGATTACGCTGGATCTGATCTGGGATGGTGAACGCAGAAATTCAAACGCCGCATTGACCGTCTTCCGGCACTTTGATTCAGCGACGGTCGTCAAAGGGCTTATCGGCGGCCCACCCAAGACGGCGTTGCTGATTTCGTATTCGCTGCTGGAGCGCATTCATTATCTGCTGACTGCCGGATTTGACGTGCACGGCAACCTGGGACACCAACTCAATACGCGCCTTTATATGGACTTCCTGCGCATGGAAGGCGAGTTCAACTTTCTCGCCCTGCTTCCGCAACGTGTACGCATTGCAGAACGTGACTACTGGTATCGCAAGGCCCCCGATGAAGTGCGCGACTACATCAACAAGGAATTTTCGAGACTGAATGCTGACTCCGCGATCCGCTATGTAACCCAAAACCCCAAGCAGGAGCTGTTTCAGTACGCGATGGAGCGGCTCAATCCGGTACTCGATCACACCCATGATCTGGACATGGAACCGGCCGGCACTGTGAAAACCCAATTGTTGCGTCTGGCGCAAACGACCGGACGCGCGGCGACGCAGATGCCTGAAGCATCAATCCTCTCAATCGTCGAAAATGAAAAGGATTCCGGCAGCGGCAAGGTATTTTCCATTCTTCGCAACAGCGCACACTTCAATGTGGCGCAACTTTTTGCAGAGGAACTGCGTCGGGCACCTGACGAAGATTCGATCACCGTCGCAAGCGGAATCATCGGCGCGTATCCGAACGCGTTTTTTCGCGTCACCCAAGCCCAACTCGCCCAATTCGTTGATGCCGTTGCCGCACTGAACAGCAACGAAAGCTACGCCGCGTTGGCTACCCAATTTGGAATCCGCCGCACGGACGCGCGATTTTGGGAGAACAGCGACGCGGTTCTTGAGGCTTACGCGAAAAATGAGCCGGTGGATTCCGGCCTTTTGGATTACAGCCGACTGGAAAACCGCTGACTGCGCGCACGCATTTAGAAGCCCGCATTGATATCACTGCGTCAGGCTTCGTCTCAAAACACATCGCCAAGGCGCAAACGACCGCTCGCGCTGCGGTGAGCCACCTGAGCCAGGAAGAGTTCGGCCACGGCAATCGCGTCATTCAATGCGTTATGGGCACCATGGCGCGGCAATCCATACCTTTCGCGCAAGGCACCGAGGCGCAGTGCCCCGGACCTCACCACCTGTTCGCGACGCCGCAACGATCGTTTTTCGAGCTCAAGCGTGTCGATGGCGGGAAAAATGGGCTTGAATCCGTAGAGTCGCTGACATGCCGCGGCGAGAAACCCAGCTTCGACCGGGGCGTGATGGGCGATCATGATTTTTCCCGCGAGCGCGCGCAGAACCAACGGCATGATCTCGTGCAATTCGCTTCCTGATGCGGCCTGGTCGTCGAAAATTTGATGAACGACGGCTGTGTCAGGTGGGATGGGTCGTGCGGGTCGAATCATCAGCGAGGTTGAATCCGCGAAGTGCAGCCGCAGCGCACGCACCGGCACAAAACCAACACTGAGTATCTCGTCGCGGGCAAATTCCAACCCGGTGGTTTCAAGATCCAGCGCGAGAAATTCCGTCTCGTCACAGTACCGATTCCGATCCGGAAACGGGACGCTGAGGTAATCCGCCACCGGGCCAGGGGGCGCATTTCGCAATAGTCGCCGCCGGCGTTGGTCCAGATTCAGTATCCAGTCGAGAATCATCGATTCACAGGAACCGCGTCGCCTGATAACGCTGGTCCAGCGCCTCCTGCATGGTCTGCACGATTACAAAGGCGTCCTTCAGATGATCCCGGTCAAAGCGTGAAATTTCGGTTGGCGAAACAAAGTTGTCCGGCGTTTGCTGCCGGCGTATCCGATCCGCCTGGTGACGCAACCGAACCATTCCGATGAATTCAAGAGCATCGAGCAAGTCTGTCGCACCGTCTTTGCTTAATGAGCTCGCGGCCGCAGAACGTTCCAGGCGGTCAACTGTATTTACACCATGCACACCACCCGCCAATGCGTATACTCGTGCGAGATCGACGATGGGAATGATTCCGTTCTTCTTCAAATCGAGAGTCCGGTCATGCTGCTTGTCATGGACGAGAACAAAGTGCCGGAAGAATCCCAGAGGCGGGCGATATTGCAGGGCGTTCGCCGCCATATAGGCGAGAAAGATTGCATTGTTCTGGGTCCGCGGTAGCGTGTCCTGCTGCAATTCACGCAGCAGTTGCGCTTCACCATAGATGGCGCGCAAATCAAAAAATATGCTGGCGTGCATCAGCGCCTTTGGTTCGGGCGTGTCGATCCACCGCGAAAAATACTCTTTCCAGACACGCAGCGGCTGGCGCCACTTTTGATTCGACGCCATGACGCCGCCGGGACAATACATGTAGCCACACGCATTTAACCCGTCGCAAACCCAATGGCTCAGCCGCTCAAAGTATTCTCCGTGCTGATCCGCAACAAAAGCGTCGGACAGAATGACGCCGTTGTCCTGATCTGAAAGCGCCGTCTGCTCTGCCCGTGCCAGCGATCCCGCGGTGAACCAGACATACGGAACGGGTGGAGCACCAAATTTTTCCTCAGCCAGCTGTAGCAACCGACGTGTAATCGCGTCGCCGATGGCAGAAATGATGCGCCCGATGCTTTGCGCCGTTGCGTCTGCGTCGACGAGTGCCAGCAGCACCTGTTCCAGGCGGCGTGCGATGGCGGCCAGCGCTTCGGCGCTGTTCTGCTTTCCTATGTTCCCCACCAGGTAAACCGGTGATGCCGATTGACGCTGATTCATATCCGTTGCCGTCAGAACACCTACGACTCGCCTGCCGTCGACCACCGGCAGGTGGCGAATATTGTGGTGAAGCATCGTCACCATCGCGTCCAGTCCCAGACTGTTGCGGTCGATGGTGTGGGGATCGCGCGTCATGATTTCCTGAACCGGACGTTCACGCGAAATTCCGGCAGCAACACACCGGCTGCGAATATCCCGGTCCGTGACGATTCCCCTCAGCACGCCATCGTCAATAACAAGCACGGAAGAAATACCCGAATCCGTCATCATACGTGCGGCGTCCGCAATGCTGCCCGATGACGGAAGCGACACCGGATCGGACCGCATCAATATGCGAACCGGGGGAGTGATGACGCCGGTATCACTGTTGGACATTCCACCACGCAGTTGCATGGCTTCGCGTAAGCGCGGTCCACCCATGGGTTCGAAGTAGTAGGCGAATTGTCGATGCTCCGAGCGCAACATGTGGAACGCGTCGGCGGGCAGCTGATACAGCAATGAATCTTCGATGGCTGATGTCTTGTCGACCACGTCGCCACCGCGCAGCAGGGAACGTGCGCCAAAGCAGTCGCCTTCGCCGAGTTGCTGCAGCAAGTCGCCCCGTTCGTCGCGTACGGCGACTGCACCGCTACGAAGTATGTAGAGCGCGGAGTTTGTATCTCCGGGTTGCAGAATGACGGTATCGCGCCGCACATAGCGCGCTTCGAGCTGACGCGGAAGTCCGTCCAGTACGTGCGGCGGAAGCTGGTCGAACGGCCGATGGGCCGCCAGAAAATCGCGGATGTCCTGCAGTTCAATCGTCATCGCATACGACTGTACATGGTCGCATGGGTCACCGGCATCAGGGATTCCCCTTGCGTCCGAACAATGGCATTCGGACGCAAGGGTTGAGGCATATCAATGCGCGGTCGCGGAACCCGCACCCTTGGGTACGCGAATATCTTCAACCAGGTGCTGAATGTGCTCCGGTGGCGGCGCAGTCACTTTCGATACGATCCACGCCGTTACAAAATTGAGTAATGCACCGACGGCACCGAAGGATTCCGGCTGAATTCCGAACAGCCACTTGTCCGGTGTATTGGGCAAGTTGTTCGTTTCTGGAATGAAGAACCAGCCCTTGTACACGAAGATGTACACCAGGGTTGATATCAATCCAACCAACATGCCTGCAACGGCCGCTGAATTATTGGTGCGTTTGCTGAAGATCCCCATCATCAACGCCGGGAACAGCGAAGACGCCGCCAAACCAAACGCGAGCGCGACGACCTGCGCCGCAAATCCTGGTGGATTCAGACCCAGGTAGCCTGCCACGAGAATTGCGCCTCCCATCGCCACCCGCGCCGCAGTAAGTTCCTGCTTCTCGGAAATATTGGGTTTGAAAACACCCTTCAGCAAGTCATGCGAAACTGCGGACGAAATGGCAAGAAGCAGTCCGGCCGCCGTCGACAGCGCTGCCGCCAATCCGCCGGCCGCAACCAACGCGATCACCCAATTCGGCAATCCGGCGATTTCCGGGTTGGCGAGAACCATGATGTCGTTGTCGATCTTGGTCAGCTCATTACCCTTCCATCCAAACTCCGTATCCGCCTTGGCAGCGAACGTTTTGTTCGCATCGTTGTAGTACTGAATGCGACCATCACCGTTCTTGTCTTCAAATTTGAGCAGACCCGTTTTCTCCCAGTTGGCGAACCAGGACGGACGATCGTTGTAAACCAGGCTACCTTCCGCAGCGCCGATAGAACCGGGCTGCACGGTTTTAATCATGTTGTAGATCGCCATCGCACCGACAGCAGGCGCCGTCGTATACAGAATGGCAATGAAGACCAAGGCCCAGCCCGCGGAGGCGCGCGCATCACGCACTTTTGGCACAGTGAAGAATCGCACAATCACATGCGGCAATCCGGCCGTGCCGATCATGAGCGACAACGTCAGCAAGGCAAGATTGAGTGACGTCCCTTTCTGCGCAGTGTATGAAGCGAACCCGATGTCAACGAGCACCTGATCGAGCTTCTCGAGCATGTGTGTCCCGCCATCGGTCAATGTACTGCCCAGCCCCAACTGCGGTAATGGGTTATTGGTTAATTGCAGTGAAATGAATACTGCAGGCACCGTGTACGCAAAAATGAGCACAACATACTGCGCGATCTGCGTGTAGGTGATTCCCTTCATCCCACCGAGCACGGCATACACAAATACGATGCCCATTCCCACGTAGAGGCCGGTCGAGTAGTCGACTTCCATGAATCGGGAAAACGCGACGCCGACGCCCTTCATTTGCCCGATGACGTACGTAATGGAAGCGACGATCAAGCAGATCACCGCAACGATCCGTGCCGTTTGGGAGTAATAGCGATCTCCGATGAATTCCGGCACCGTGTACTTTCCGAACTTGCGCAAATAGGGCGCCAGCAACATCGCCAGCAACACATAGCCGCCCGTCCAGCCCATCAAATACACCGAAGCGTCGTAGCCCTTAAATGCGATTAGGCCCGCCATTGAGATAAACGATGCCGCTGACATCCAGTCCGCGGCGGTGGCCATGCCATTGGCAACGGGATGTACACCGCGACCGGCAACGTAAAACTCGCCGGTGGCGCTGGCCCGTGCCCAAATTGCAATTCCGATATACAGGGCAAACGTCGCCCCAACCACGATGAAGGTTAAGGTTTGCAGATCCATGTCGGTTCCCCTCGGGTTAGTCTTCGTGCACGTGGAATTCGCGGTCGTATTTGTTCATACGCCACGCGTAATAGAAGATCAGCGCGACAAAGACGTAGATGGACCCCTGTTGCGCGAACCAGAACCCGAGCTTGTAGCCACCGATTTGGATACTGTTGAGCGGCTCAACAAGAATGATGCCGAAGCCGTAGGAGACGACGAACCAGATAATGAGACAGATGATGAGAAGTCGAAGATTTGCCTGCCAATACTGCTGCGGACTGCCTACCGGTGCACTCATCGCGAACCTCCCCTGACGTTGTTGATGTGTATACGTCCGGTGTAGACCTCGCCCCCCTTCCCGTTAGCCACTGCAGAATTAGCTATAGTCGAAGTATAGGTAAAAACTTTGGCTCATCGCAAAGACCTTGGCCGTGCAGCCCCCACGGTTCGCAGGGAAAAAATCTGCGCCCGCGACGAATTTCCAATTTGAAGGAATGATCTGAACACGTTTTGCTCAACGCCGGCGATCGCGATATAGACCGGGCGTTTCGTAAGGCGAAAAAAAGGCCGCTGGATGAGCGGCCTTTTCACAACAACTACGTTGCAGAGTGATGACGCGATTACTTACCCGGTTGGATATAGGCAAACTTCGCGTTTTCCAGAGCGATCAGTCGACCGATAGCACCCTGGTTAACGAGAATCTTGCTGTTGGTCGCATCTGGGCTGACATAGAGGTCAGAGTTCTTCCACCCCTTGGAGCTCATCGTAACGCCACAAATTTCGAGCTGCAGGTGGACGCCACCCTTTTCGATTGCGAGCAGCTGTTCCAACCAAGCCTTGTAAGGGTTGCCGACGTAATTCGTTCCTGTTGAGGGATCAATTTGAGTTGCCCAGTACGCGTCATTCAGCAGCATCGAGGCATCGGCACCGTGGAAGACACCAATGATCGAAACATCTTCAGCTTCAATCAGGCCCTGAGCAATACGTGATTTCAGCGCGCCAGCCAATTGCACCATGTGCTTCATTCCGATGGGAGTCGTTGGGCCGTCCATCGCGCTCGCCTCGTCCATATTGAACACAACGCGCGCCTTGGTCAGGTTGACAGGGACGTCAACACAAACTTTCTGTGTTGTCGGATTGGTCGGATTGCCCACCATCGGCAGGTATTGGCACGGGGAAATGGTGCCCGGATCAACTTTGTCGCTGCTGTCGGCGAAAGAATTGGAATAACCCGCGACTGCACCGATGACTACGAGCGCACCTACGACTTTTTTCATGCTGTACATATTGGTTATGACTCCAGAATTGTAGATATACGGTACTGGCCGCCCCTTACGGTGCAGGGAAAGGGTAATTGCAACGGATGAAGTGGCCCCCTAGACACTGAAACGCCTCAGAAGCCTACACTACCGAAGATATGTAAAACAATATTGACAGTGTTTTTCTTATGGATGAAAAAAGTCTGCTATTTGTAGCGCAAAATGGCTTTGGACAACGAATTCTGAAAATAACATTAGGCTGGAATAATTCTAAGTAAACTGGCAAGGCGACCTGGTTAGGCCGCAATCGCGCCCCCCATTCGTGCAAGCCCAGTCTCCCGGGTGATTTTCTCCTTACTAATATAGAGCGACTCCTACAAAGTCTTGGGCCGCTGTTGCCCCCCACCCCTCCGCACCCGATGACTTGCGCCGGGTCTTGGCATGCGGTGCCGACGGCTATCTGACGAAACCCATTGATTGAGTCGATTTCTGTCACCACGTTGCGCGTTATATCAACGGCGATACCGGCGATTCCGCCAATCAGGCGCCGACCCATTCAAAACTGGTCGCGGACGATCCATCGTTTGCCGAGCTGATTGGTAAATTCGCAGTTCAATTGCCATCTACCGTCACTCAAATTTCGCGCGCAATCGCGCAACAGGATTGGCAGTCGCTGACACGCCATATTCATACGTTAAAAGGAACCGGAGGAAGCTTTGGATTTCCGATCATTCCAGAACTTGCAGCGGAAAAGATTGCTTGTCTTCGCAGCGAACAGCACGGGAAACTCAGGGATCTTCTCCAACAACTGGAGTACATCACCTCCAGAATTTCTGGCCACGTGACACACCAATCGTCGTCCGCTTCAGGTTAGACACCTTCAATCGTTCTTACAGTTGCCTGATCTCAGAAATCATCCTTTTCGATTTCACGGTAGACGTAACCGATAACACGTCCCATTTCACTGAAGTTGTGCCAGTCGCGGTATTCGGACATCTCGTTGACGATGCGGTCCTTCATTTCGTAGTCCTGCTGACCATCCCGGTAGAATTTCATGACCAGATCGTAAAGCTTGCGGTGAAAACGCAGCATTGCTTCCGGCACCTCTCGCCCGCCGGTACGGCCGTGTCCAGGCACATACAACGAGTACGGTCCTTTCAGCATGGCCTCGATTGCGGTGATGGAGCCCTTGAAACTGGCATCCTGCGGCACGTCGGAATTTGGCACATGATGATTGAGCACAATATCGCCCGTGAACAGACTGCGATCATTCAATACCTCGATCATGAGGTCGTTGTCTGAATGCGCGTGCCCGGCATAGTGAATCTTCAGGGTGACGTCATCGATACGTATTTCCTCGCCGCCCTTCAGACCAATCGTCGGCGCGACAGCTTTGGTTTCACCCGCGGTACCTTTGGTCATGGTCTTGAATACGTTGATCCAGAATTCCCCTTCCCCCGCGTTCGCGCGTTCGATCATTCGCTCGTGCGCATATATAGGGACATTTGGGTACAACTCACGCACTCCGTCATTGCCGAGCCAATGGTCGCCATGCACATGGGTATTGAAAATGGCGACAACAGGTTTGTTCCAAATCCTTCTGACTTTCTCGACGAGTTGCCTGCCGGTGTTACGGCTACTGCCCGGATCCACGACGATTATTCCGTTCGCTGTAAGTATTGCAGCGGGATTATTCATAAAACCCCGATTTTCGGGGCTCGGTTGAGCCAATGGACCATGCACAACGCGAATGTGCGGGCTTACTTCGTCGAGCGGAAAGCTTTCGATCGAAATCGGCGCAGTGACTTCATGGGCCTGTAAAGCGGAAGAACCAAGAAAGGCGATCACAATTACGATGGTTCTTGAGCAAGTCATCTTGATCCTCCGGTCCACATCGGTCCCATTACGTGACATATCATTCACACCGCAGGGACTGGGCGTCCAGAACTTTTTTGCGCAGTCCTTCCTATATGACCTTTGGCCGATTCGAAACACAATTTGACACTATTCGTGCGGTGTTTTTGCGGAGTCACACTGAACCGATTCACAGCGCCACCAGCACGTGGATCGTACTGTAGTTTCTCCCTGATTCCCGTCGACGATCTGAAACGACGCGCATTCACGGAATACCAGAACAATTGGCGAACCGGATCGTCCGTCGCTCGATTAAAGCGCGTTCTGAATCAAGGGAACAAAGACGGGGATGCTGTCTAACCTGCCAGGTTCTCGACCGGTTGCGAAACAGTGCCAGCAGGGGTTGAAGTGCCAAGCCAATTTTCGAAGATACCCAAGGGCATGGGCTTGCTTATGAAGTAACCCTGAATTGATCTACAGCCGAAGGAATCGAGTTGATCCAGCACTTCCTGTGTTTCAACGCCTTCTGCAACAACGTCGATTCCCAATGCCTTTCCGAGTTCGATTGTTGCGCGAACGATTGACGCATCTTCCGGGTCATGTTTCATGTTGCTGACAAAAGATCGATCAATCTTGATTTCTGAAATCGGCAGGCGCCGCAGATTGGTCAGGGTGGAATATCCGGTCCCGAAATCGTCGACGGAAATTCGAAAGCCTCGCTCGTGCAGACGAACGAGCAATTGTTTTGTTTGCGACAGATTTTGCACCACGGCGCTCTCGGTCAATTCCAGCGTCACTTCCTGCGCGCCGATACCGCACTGACTCAGAAGCTCATACAGCGTCGACTCCAACTCCGGATCCTGGAGGTTGTGGGCAGACAGATTGACGGAAAGATTGAGCTTGCGGCCCTGCCGAGCGAACCGTGACCAGTCCGAGAATGCACGCTGCAACACCCACTTGGTCAGCCCTCGAATCAGGCCGGCATGTTCGGCAATCTGGATGAAAGTCGGCGGTGGGATCGGCCCGTGAATAGGATGACTCCATCGCAAGAGCGCCTCGGCACCAATCACGCGCTTTTCGCCGATGTGATATTTCGGCTGATAGTGCAATTCCAGCTGACTGCCGGCGATTGCATCTCGCAGATCGTGCGTCAGCGCCAGCTTGTCCCGGCTGAATACTTCAAGATCGCTCGAATAGAAGGCAATGCGGGATCCGGACCGCTTGGCCGCATACATGGCAACGTCAGCGCGTTGCATCAATGACTCGACGGAGTCGCCGTCCGCCGGAAAAAGCGCCACACCGACACTACCGGAAACGAAAAGTTTTTCCTGGCGCAGCTCCACCGGAGCTTCAATTTCCTGTACGAGCTTTTCCAAGACCGCCATCGCAGTGGCGTCGTCAACGTTTCGAAGGATGAGTGCGAATTCATCGCCGCCGATTCGCGCCACCGTGTCGGACTTTCTCAAATGGCCTTTCAGTCGCCTGCTGATCTCGAGCAGCAGTTCATCACCAACGGCATGGCCTAGCGAATCGTTGACTTCCTTGAAGCGATTGAGATCGATGAAACAAAGCGCCGCTTGTGCCGGCGTACGCTCCGCCACCTGAATGATTTGCCGCATCCTGTCATTGAGCAATGCGCGGTTGGGCAGGCCCGTGAGCGCATCATGGAGCGCACGGTGCCGCAAGATATTTTTTTGTTCGTCAAGACGCTCGAACAATCCGGCGATGTACATCGCGCCCCACGAGGCAAACCAAAGCAGAACGAATCCGCCAAAGATGAGCGTAACGCCCATTTCACGAAAGAATGAATTCGCCGAGGAAACATGGCGACTGGTCAGAAAAGTCGCGCGAAACCCCTGCAACTGGGCTGCTTCAGAAGCCCACATGTAAGTCTTGTCGCCAGACACAAAACTTCCTGACTGACCGGATTTGGCGTTTGGCACAAACTGCCGAAGGATTTCGTAGGCATTTTTGAAATCACTATTGTCGGGCAAGTTGACGGCACTTCCATTCTGATCCGTGATGATCAGGAAAATTCGATTGCCGGTTTCTTCATCGCCATCGGAAACCAACGGGACAGACCATGAAGATCCCGCCACCAGATCCCGCGATGAGTCATCCGCAATACGTCGGGCAAAACTAGACAGGAGCGCCGTTTCGTTTTTTATGCTGGCAACTTTCGCAGTGTCGTAGGCGATGTAACCAAAGAAGGTTAATGCGGACAGCGACGCCGCAACAAAAATCAGTAGCAGTTTAAGGCGCAGATTCAATCCAAAGCTCAGTCTTCAAGGGGACGGCTTGGCTTGACGACAGTGCTAAATCCGGCGGCGGTATAGACGGGGCAACGATGTGTCGCGAATGCCCAGAGATTCACAATCCCAAACACGCCCATCAGAATGGCAACAACTCGATTGGTGATGAGCGACGTGTCGATAAACCCGATATAGATGCACCCAAGCCCGATGATGCCGCGCATGATGCGGTCGATTTTGTGAAGATTCGGCTCTTTCTTCATCACGATAGACTCCTGACTAGGCGAAATTGAACAGGCCGCGAGCACCAAAAAACTCAGTAAAGATCACAATTTGCACGCAGTTTTTTATCGTGTCTAAATCGAGGAATCTTGAGAAAGTTTTTCGTGGACGAAAAAAGATTTAACACTTTTAAATGTTTGTTTTTTATGGGGAGGAACTGCGACGAGGTCGGTGTGACACGAAGAGTTTGGCCTTGCAGCACGCCCCGACGGCACTCCGGCGAACCCGGCCATGGAGATTGGGGCCGAGCGCGGCGCGCACCGAACCGGTGCCCTGCAATGCTTCTGCGCGGAAAAATGCGCGGGCTTTAAGTAACCCGCTGCTGTCCCTTGCGGAATCCCAATTCGCCGTCACTGGCATCGACGACGATGACATCCCCGGGAACGAAATCACCGCGCAAAATCTTCTGGGCAAGCGGATTTTCGACGCCGGTCTGTATCGCGCGTTTCAGAGGACGCGCGCCGTACACGGAGTCGAACCCTGCTTCGCCAACTTTGTCGAGCGCGGCTTCTGTAAATTCCAGATCCATCTGACGCTCTTTCAGGCGTGCGCGCAGGTATTCCGTTTGAATCTTTGCAATCGAGCGGATTTGCTCGCGACCGAGTGGATGGAACACAACGATTTCATCCACGCGATTGATGAATTCGGGCCGGAAGTGCTGGCTGACGACGCCCATCACCGCTCTCTTCATTTCGTCGTATCGCTCTTCACCTGTCATTTCCTGTATCGCATGCGAGCCAAGATTTGAGGTCATCACGATCACAGTATTGCGGAAGTCGACCGTACGGCCGTGGCCATCAGTAAGGCGGCCATCATCGAGCACCTGCAGCAACACGTTGAACACATCCGGATGCGCCTTCTCGACTTCATCAAGCAGAATCACAGAATACGGTTTGCGCCGGACTGCTTCAGTGAGATAACCGCCTTCTTCATACCCGACGTATCCCGGCGGCGCGCCGNNCTCGCTCATGTCGATACGCACCATCGCTTCTTCGGTATCGAACAGAAATGACGCAAGCGCTTTGGTCAGCTCGGTTTTACCGACGCCAGTGGGTCCGAGGAAAAGAAACGAACCGTTCGGGCGATTCGGATCGGCCAGACCGGCACGCGAACGACGAATCGCATCCGACACGGCGCGTACCGCTTCGTCCTGCCCCACGACGCGCTTGCGCAGCTCATCTTCCATGCGCAGCAACTTATCGCGTTCGCCTTCCAGCATTTTACTGACGGGAATTCCCGTCCATTTGGAAACGACTTCGGCAATCTCTTCGTCGGTCACTTTGTTGCGCAGCAGCGTCTTGTCTTTCTGCTCCGCCTCACCGGCATGCTTCAATTGCTTTTCCAGCTCCGGAATCGTCCCGTATTGAAGTTCGGACATACGCGCAAGATCGCCAGCGCGGCGCGCCGTTTCCATGTCCTGGCGGGCACGGTCCAGCGCCTCCTTGATGTGCTGAGCACCTTGCAGCGAAGACTTCTCGGCTTTCCACACTTCCTCCAGATCGGCGAATTGTTTTTCCAGTCTGGAAATTTCGCCTTCCAGCGCCTCAAGGCGCTTGCGGGACGCCTCGTCTTTCTCTTTTTTCAGCGCGACGCGTTCAATCTTGAGTTGGATCAATCGCCGTTCGAGCTTGTCCATTTCTTCCGGCTTGGAATCGATTTCCATGCGAATGCGGCTGGCCGCTTCGTCGACCAAATCGATCGCCTTGTCCGGCAAGTTGCGGTCCGTGATGTAACGATGCGAGAGCGTTGCCGCGGCTACGATGGCCGGGTCAGTAATGTCCACGCCATGGTGAACTTCGTATTTTTCTTTCAACCCGCGCAGAATCGCGATCGTATCCTCCACGCTGGGCTCGCCGACCAATACTTTTTGGAACCGTCGCTCCAGAGCGGCGTCCTTCTCGATGTATTTACGATATTCATCGAGTGTCGTCGCGCCGACACAGTGCAGTTCACCACGCGCGAGCGCCGGCTTCAGCATGTTGCCNNGGATGATCTGGCCTTCCTGCTTGGACAGATCATTCAGCACAGCCTTCAGGCGTTCTTCAAATTCACCACGAAATTTCGCGCCCGCGATCAGCGCCCCCATATCGAGCGCGAGCAGTCGCTTGCCTTTGAGAGATTCAGGAACTTCACCGTTTACGATGCGTTGGGCGAGACCTTCAACGATCGCCGTCTTTCCGACACCTGGCTCGCCGATCAATACAGGATTGTTCTTGGTTCGTCGCTGCAAGACCTGCACGGTACGGCGAATCTCATCATCGCGCCCGATGACCGGATCCAGCTTGCCTTGTTCAGCACGCTCGGTGAGATCGACGGTGTATTTTTTCAGGGCCTGGCGCTGATCTTCGGCGTTGGCGTCTTGTACTTGCTGCCCACCACGCACTTCCTCGATCACGCGCTCCAGCGTCGTTTTTGTCGCACCCGATTTGCGCAGGAGATCTCCAACCGGACCTTTGTCTTCGACGGCAGCAAGTATAAACAGCTCGCTTGAAATGAACTGGTCCTTGCGCTGCTGCGCAAGTTTATCCGTCACATTCAGAAGGCGACCAAGGTCATTGGAAACATGCACCTCGCCGGGCGTACCTTCCACTTTTGGCAATTTGTCCAGCACAACACTCAATTGCGAACGCAGTTGATTGACGTTGACCCCCGCCTGCTGCAGCATCGGGCGAGCTGTCCCGCCTTCCTGGTCGAGAAGGGCCGTCAACAGGTGCAAGGGTTCAATAAACTGGTGATCGCGACCGACGGCGAGGCTTTGCGCCTCTGCGAGTGCCGTCTGAAATTTATTGGTCAGTTTGTCCATGCGCATAGATTTGCTCGCCTTTTTTGGGTGGCACGCATTTTGGCGTGTTGGTCGTACAATGGGGCCATATTTAAAGCGTTCAAGTTCGTAGGCTATGATACGCGTCGCGTGGACACGCAACAGGGTCGACAACAAGGAGGAAAATAACGATGCGAGTATTGCTGGCGGAAGACGATCAGCTGCTGGGTGATGGCGTCTGTGTATCCCTCACGGAAGCGGGATATGCGACCAACTGGGTAACCGACGGCGCCACCGCGGAAGCTGCATTAAAAACTGAGAAGTACGCTTTGTTAATTCTGGATCTCGGGCTCCCGCGCCGAACCGGGCTGGAGATTCTGCGTGACATGCGTGCGCGGAAAGACGATACACCCGTCCTCGTTCTGACTGCGCGCGACACGGTGCACGATCGCGTCACCGGTCTGGATCACGGCGCAGACGACTACCTCATCAAACCATTCGACATGGATGAAATGCACGCTCGCGTCCGCGCGTTGTTGCGGCGCAGTACCGGGCGATCGAATCCGGTGCTGGAACACCAGACGCTGAAACTGGATCCGGCGGCTCATGTTGTCACGCGGGAAGGAAACACAGTGGATATTTCGCCGCGCGAATTCGCCGTGCTGCGCATGCTGCTGGAAAACCGCGGCAAGGTTCTCTCGCGCGCCCGCCTCGAGGAAGGTTTGTACTCCTGGGGTGACGAAGTCGAAAGCAACGCTGTCGAAGTCTATGTCCATCACTTGCGGCGCAAGCTGGGTCCAACCTTGATTCGTACGATCCGAGGCGTCGGCTACACGATCGACAAGGGATGAATCCCTCAATCCGCCGGCGACTGCTGGTCGCCCTGCTTTCGGCCACAGTCGTCGCTTGGACCCTCACGGCGGTTACCAGTTACCTCGATATTCGCTATCAGGTCGATCAACTGTTTGACGCGCAGCTGGCGCAATCGGCCCGCGTATTGCTTGCGTTGAACTCTGTCACCATCGAGCAAAAAGCCACCGCGCTCAACAAGGCGGAAAGCCCGGACTTGCCGGGCACAGCGGAACGATTGTTCGGACACCGCTACGAAAACAAATTGGCGTTCCAGGTGTGGATTCAGCCCGACACGTTGCTGTTGCGATCTCCCAACGCGCCATATACGCGACTGACCAATCAGGAATACGGTTTTACGGATCAAAGCCTGCGCGGCGAGGCGNNGTATTTTCGCTGCCCGACGACAGCAGCCCGATGGTCGTGCAGGTCGGCGAGCGCCACGATCTTCGCGAAGTCCTCATTCACAGCATCGCGCTGCGGACGATGATGCCCATTCTTGTCGCGCTTCCGTTACTGGCGATCGTCATCTGGATCGGCGTCGGCCGCGCACTGCTCCCACTAACCAATCTCGCCAAACAGGTCGAGAATCGCGCGCCGTCGTACTTGCAGCCGATCGAAGCGTACGGCGTGCCGTCGGAAGCGAAGACGATCGTGGATTCGCTCAATCATCTTTTCGCACGTTTGGAACGGGCCTTCGAAAGCGAGCGACGTTTCACCAGCGATGCGGCACATGAGCTGCGTACACCGCTCGCGGGTTTGAAAACCCAGGCACAAGTCGTGTTGCGATCGGCGAACGAACAGAACCGCCAGCGCGCAGTGCGCCTGCTTGAACTGGGCGTCGACCGCGCGACGCATCTGGTGCAGCAGCTGTTGACACTGGCGCGTCTCGATCCGGATCACGGACTCACCGAATCCAGCCCACTACGTCTCGACGATATTGTCCGGCACACCCACCGTGATCTCACGCCCTACGCGCAGGAAAAAACAATTGAATTGAAACTGGGAGCGCTGATCCCTCACGAGATCGATGGAAACGCAGACGCCATTTCGATCTTGCTGCGAAACCTGGTCGATAACGCAATTCGCTACACGCCGATTAACGGCGTCGTCGAAATTTCGTTGCTTCGGGACAACGACGTGATGCTGCTTCGCGTCGGCGACAGCGGCGCCGGAATTCCGGAAGAAGAGCGGGAGAAAGTATTCAAGCGGTTCTATCGCCGCCTCGGCACGGAAGCTCCCGGGAGCGGACTGGGACTTTCCATCGTGCAGCGAATCGCCGAACTGCATCGCGCGCGCATTGAATTAGGAACGTCGTGCTATGGCGGCCTGCAGGTCGACGTGCTTTTTCACGCGCCGCAGAGCATTGGTAATTAAGCAATCGTTAATTCTTGACCCGTACGATGCGCCGCGTACCGATCGTCGCCGATCCTCCCCTTATCGATGCAACCCAAGGGTCGACGTTGGCACGCATCGCTGAACTCCGGCGCCGGTTGGTATGTTTTTCCTTCCCTTTTTCCAGTTAGATGTCTGGAACCCAACTTGGCCCCACTCCCCCGTGGGGCTTTTTTTATGTGCGCACCCACTGCGATTTATGCAACAACGTGCTCAGGTGCTCCAGGCACTCTGAACCTTCATCGCTGCAGGGAAAAGGCTCAAACACGCGCATATGCGCTCGACTGCGCATCAGGACTGCAAGCAACGTCTGCCCGGCACCACGAACGCCGTCGATATGGGCGGGATACACCAACGCCCCGGATCGTTGTGCCAAACGCGCAACGCCGCGCTTCAGCAGCGCCGGCGTTTCCGCGATATGAATTCCGCCTTGAGGAAACAACGCGACGACTTCACCGTCTGCCAGGGCGCGTAGCGCCGTGCGCAGTGCGCGATCGGGGCGCGCGTCGCGATCGATCGGAATGCATCCCACGGCGCGAAACAACCACCGTAATCCGAAGCGCTCATACTCTTCGCGCGCAATGATGAACCGTAGCGGTCGACGCGAACTGGCGATCAACAGCAAGGGATCAAGGCCTGACACATGATTCGCCACGACGATCGCCCCACCGCTTTCGGGCAGCGGTAACATGTCGCCCTTCATGCGGTGATATCGGAGACAGAAATCGCGGACAAAACCATCCAGCACATTGAGCCAACGCGCACCCCAGTCCGCTGTTCGCAACGTTCGTGCCTTACCCCAGCAGCGAACGGAAAAAACCACGAAAATTGCGAGCGCCGCCACAAAGACCAGAGCTACGACGAATCCCACGCCCCATTCCCCCATTTGTTACCAACCTATTTCGTAAGCATCCGTTAATCAGCCGGTAAGTCGCACGTAATGTCCAAGGATTTTAATCAACCTCCATAGCAAGGCGCATTTCCAGCGCGTTGCAAATACAACGAGAGCAGATGGAGGCAATAACCATGAAAAAGAACCGCACTGTTGAATTGATGTCGGTAACAGAGCGACTGGCCAGGGTCACGCTCGGCGCGGCAATGTTGGCGCCGGTGTTCTCTCCGACGCTCGGTGAAATGGGCTGGTATTCAGTCATTGTGCTGGCATCCGTTTACCCGATCCTCACTGCGATTACCGGAGTCGATCCGATCCGGGCGATCCTGGCGAATCCGTTGGCCTACCGGGCATTCGCGGCAACGACCGGCGCTGCCCTGATCGGCACGGTGTTTGTCATCCCGGCGATCGAACCCGTTTCCACACTGGGGACATTGGCTCTGCTTCCCCTGGCAGGTGCCTACGCAGTCCTGACCGCGCTCCTCGGCCGATCATTGATCGCCACCGCCGCGGAAGCGACTCAAGCGGTAGTTCGCATTGTTCCGCCGCCGGTTGATGAGGATGTCGAAGAGCCCGCCCTGTTGCAAGCCGCAGCCCGCAACGCCGCCTGAGCGACGTTGGAGATCGCGTGACCCGTGCGATCAGTACCCAAAGCGTGGATTTGGGCGGTGATTTTGTGATGCGGGCAGTGCCAAAGGATTGGCCGGTTGCATCCGCAGTTGTACGATAGGCGTTTCCGGCGTTCAGCCGGAGACGCCTACTCGGAGGACGCCGCAATGCGTTTATTGCTGGTGGAAGATGATCGCTCGCTGGGTTCAGGTATTCTCAATGGATTGCGTCACGCCGGTTATGCAGTGGACTGGGTGCACGATGGCGATGCGGCGGAGTCCGCGCTCAAGTCCGAGCAATATGATTTGTTGATTCTGGATCTCGGGTTGCCGCGCCGGTCAGGACTTGAAGTGCTCGACGGACTGCGCAAGCGCTCAGAGGATGTTCCTGTTCTTATTCTTACGGCCGCCGATTCGATTGGCAGCCGTATCGATGGCCTCGATCGCGGCGCTGACGATTACATGGTCAAGCCGTTTGATCTGGACGAGCTGAACGCACGCATCCGGGCATTGTCTCGGCGTCATGGCGGACGACGTTCCCCGACCCTGACGCATGGCGACATCGTGGTCGATCCGGCGGCGCACAAGGTGACCAAGCAGGGCAAAGTCGTCGACGTCGCGCCACGGGAATTTGCGATCTTGCAGGCTCTGCTCGACAACGCCGGCCGCGTGATGTCGCGCAGCCGCCTTGAGGAAAGTCTCTACTCATGGAAGGACGAGATCGAAAGCAACGCGGTGGAAGTGCATGTGCATCACTTGCGCAAGAAACTTGGCGCGGAATTGATACGCACTATCCGCGGCGTCGGCTATATCGTGGACAAGGCGCAGTGAACCCTTCGATCCGGCAGCGATTGCTGCTCATTCTGATTACGTCGCTCGTAGTCGCCTGGACCGCAACGGCGATTCGCAACTATCACGAAAATCGCGTCGAGATTAACGAGCTGTTTGACGCACAACTGGCCCAGGCGGCCCGTGCGTTGCTCACCCTCAGCTCGCACGAACTGCACGAGCAACTCGCCTTCAGTGCCCAGATGGGAGGCGCACTGCCGGATGTGCCGGAGCGCGCCGCCCCGCCAAGCCACAAATACGAACAGAAATTGGCGTACCAGATCTGGACCGGGACGGGTGATCTCGCCGCGCATTCGATCAGCGCACCGAAACATCCGATGGCGGAAGGTTACTCTCAGTTTCAGGATCGGGAAATCAGCGGCGCCCGCTGGCGCGTCTACGCATTGAACGACCCTAACAGCCAGGTCTCGGTTCACGTCGGCGAACGCTACGATCAACGCGACGCCTTGAGTGCGAGCGTCGCGTTGCGATCACTGGTCACCCTCGGAATTTCTCTTCCGTTGCTTGCCCTGCTGATCTGGTTCGGCGTAGGTCGCGCGATGGGGCCGTTATACCGGATCGCCCGCGCGGTCGGACGACGCGAGCTCGCCAATCTGGAACCGATTCCGATGCATGGCGTTCCCACGGAAGCGAAGTCGCTTGTCGAAGCGTTGAACGATCTTTTCAAACGACTGCGTGGCGCGCTGGAAAACATTTACAGTTTTACTTCGAACGCAGCTCATGAACTACGAACGCCACTTGCGGCATTGAAAACGCATGCGCAGGTCGCATCACGAACCAACGACGACGCCATGCGGCGTGAAGCGCTGGCACAGGTGATTATTGGTGCCGATCGGGCGACGTATCTGGTCGATCAATTGCTGACATTGGCCCGACTGGATCCCGAAGCCGTTAGCCTCAATGATGAAACAACGAATCTTCAAGCTGTTTCCGAAGAGGTGCTTGCCGAACTCGCACCGGACGCGCTGGCCAAGGATATCGACATCAGTTTGAGCGCGCGTTGCCGCGGAATGGTGCCGGGAAAACAGGGCATGCTGTCCATTTTGGTCCGCAATCTCGTGGAAAATGCCATTCGCTATACGCCACGCGCCGGGCGTGTCGCCGTGTCGCTGTTTGAAGATGGTGACGATATCGTGTTGCGCGTGTCCGACAGTGGACCGGGCATACCGAAGGAAGAACGCGAAAAAATATTCAAACGTTTCTACCGTTGCCTCGGCACCGGTACGTCAGGAAGCGGACTGGGGTTGTCCATCGTGCAGCGCATCGCGGAAATTCACGATGCCCGGATCAGTCTGGATGAATCAATCTACAAGGGTCTTCAGTTCGATGTGCGGCTGCATCCGGCGCCGGGCGCTGATCAGGTGATTCGCAAATACCGGGAAGCCGTATAGCTGCGGCTATTTCTTCTTGCCCTTCTTTCCTTTTTTTCCGCCTTCGATTTCTGCACCGGCGGCGGCAAGAATATCAACGATCTCTTTGTAATTTTTCGCCTGCGCGTTCTTGGCCGCGGAAATTCCGCCTTTGGTCTTGGCATTCACATCGGCCCCGCTGGCGATCAATGCGCGCACGACCTCTGCCTTCCCTGAATATGCCGCGTTGATCAGCGGCGTCGTATCCTGCGTGTCCTTGGCATTTACATTGGCGCCTGCCGCGATCAGTTCAAGAACGACCTGCTGATTTCCAAAGAAACTTGCAACCATCAGCGGCGTGCGGCCTTTGTCATTGGCGGCATTTACATCCGCCCCTTCACTGATCAGTTTCTTCACATCGTCGATCCGACCTTCGGATGCGGCGCGCAGCAAATCCTGATTCTTGCGGTCGTCAGCGGCGTGCGCCGCACCACAGAGAATCACCAAGATTGCCAGAAATATTCGAATTAGCGGAATGCCCATGCCACCGTCAACTTCGGCGCGGGGAGGACCGCGCCCTTCACGGTTTTGTATCGGAATCTGGGGCGAGGACTTAACGGGCAATAGTTCCGGGATCGTGCATCCCGTACAGGACCGGGATCATTCCTCCTGGAATGAAACAATGCGTTTTTCGCGCTCCTTTTGGATCAACTCGAAGCTGGTTTCCTCCGGCATTCCAATCTCTTCGAGCACAAATGCCGCCAGTTGCAGGCTGGATTCGAGCGTTTCCGGAATCACCTCATTCGCTCCGGCACGAACCAGCAATTGGGCGTGCTTTTCGTCCCGCGCCCGCGCAAATATCCGGACATTCGGAAATTCGCGTCGGATCGCGTCCACGGCATTCACGGCGGATGTGTAGTGGTCCATGGTGATCACGACGGAACGCGCCGCGCCAACCCTCAGTCGGCGCAACAGGTCGGGCCGGCTGGCATCGCCGTAGTACACAGGCTGCCCTTGCGCATGCATTTCATTTGCTACACGCGCGTTGTGTTCCACCGCCACGTACGGAATCTTCTGCGCATTGAGTACCTGACCCAACAACTGACCCACACGGCCGTAGCCCGCGATGACGACGTGACCTTCCATCTCCGGCAAGTGCACGGGAGGCTCGTCCGGCGTGCTGCCGAAACGTCGATCAACCCAGTTTCCGGCCAAGCGTGCGGCACGACCGAGTGCGGGCGTGACGATCATCGTCAGCCCGACCACGAGCATGATGAATTGCCCGAGCGGTCGCGGCAGCACCTGATGGAGGATCGCGATGCCGACAACAATGAACGCGAATTCGCCTCCCTGGCCCAACAGGACGCCCGACTCGACCGCCTGCCCCCATGACAATCCAAAGCGTCGGAAAAGCGGAATCATGACCATACTCTTGATGGCGATGAGACCAAGCACGGAGGCCGGCACCCACAATGGATCGACCAACAACGCACGCCAGTCAACGCCCATTCCAACGGACATGAAGAACAATCCCATCAGCAGGCCTTTGAAGGGCTCGATTGTGATCTGCACTTCATGACGGTATTCCGTTTCTGCCAGCAGGAGTCCGGCGAGAAATGCGCCGAGCGCCATCGAAAGGCCGGCGATCCACGTCAATGCTGCGATTCCCAGCACGCTCAGTAGCGTCATGGCCATGAACGTGTCGGATTGCTTGGTTGCGGAGGTCTGATGAAACAGCGGCCGCAACACGACGCGCCCAAGAAACACGATAGCGGCGACAGCGACCACCGCCTTGGCCATTGCAACTCCGACCAGAAATAAAAATGACCCGCCGGATTTTTGCCCGAGAATCTGTACAAGTATCAGCAACGGAACAACGGCGAGATCCTGCAACAACAATACGGCAAAGCAGGTACGGCCCACGGGAGTGCCGAGTTCCTTTCGCTCGACAAGCATCTGCACGACGATGGCAGTGGATGACAATGACAGGACCAGGCCGAGCACGATGGACGATTGCCAGGTATTTCCAAAAATGTAGGCAAACAACCCGATGAGGCTTGCGCTCAGAACAACCTGAAGTGTTCCGGCACCGAAGACCCAACGACGCATGACCCACAATCGCTCGCCGGACAGTTCCAGACCTACCAAAAACAGCAGGAAGATGACGCCCAGGTCGGCGAGCGCCCGCGCATCTTCGGGCGTTGTGAAAGAAAAATACGTCAGTACTTCGTACTGCTGCGCAAGCAGACCCAGCCCGTAGGGGCCGAATACCGCACCGGTGACAAGGAATCCGAGTACCTGGCTGATGCGAAAACGCTGTAACAGGGGAATAAGAACACCGCTCAACCCCAGGAAGAGGATGATCTCGCTAAGATGGGAAACGCCGCCGGTTTCTTCCATGCGAAACTTATCAATGTTTCTATTGAAGGGAAGTTATCACGAACACCCCGATCCGGGTGAATCGCGGGGCATCGCGATACAAGTCTGAAACACGCGTTGGCGGCGACTATGGAGTGGTAGTTCCGAGCATTGTTGTCAGGATATCACTCGTCCAGCTGATCGAATCCAGGTAACACTTTTTCAATTCGATCGGCGGCGCGCCGGGAATCCTGGCCGAATCCCAATGGCCGTTTTCGTAGGCAATGCATGCCTTGAGGATCGCACCGATCGGACCGTCGAATCGCTCCAGCGCAAGATTCAATTCGTCGGTCAGCGACAATTGGGGAAGCAATTCCGAAAACGGTTTATCCAGAACGGCTTCGAGCGTGGAAAAAAGTCCCGCCGTGAAATACGCGTCGGCATTGGGTACATGGCGACGCTCGGCAAGTAATTGGCACATCCGTGCGCGCTGCAACGTGACAACTACCAGCTCGTAGGGCTTGTTGTCGATGCTGGACAGCGCGATCAACGTGGCCCAATGCTTGATGTTCTTGATTCCCAGCAGGACCAGGGCCTGCTTCAAGGATTCAACCTTGTTACGCACACCGAAGTGAGCTGAATTGATCACACGAAGCAGCTTGTAACTCAGGCCGACGTCGTGACTGACGACCTGCTCGAGCTGATTGACCTGAATCTCCGGGTCGTTGATTGCGGTTAGCAGTTGTAGCAGCGCCAGTCGGTTTGTCGGCATCGGCGCGCCTTTGACGACATGCGGGCGACACAGGAAATAGCCCTGGAAGTATTCAAAGCCAAGATTCCTGCAAAACTCGAACATGTCCTGCGTTTCAATTTTTTCCGCGAGGACTTTGAGGCCCATTCGGTGAACTTCATCGAATCGTTTTTGAATTGTCGCCCGGTTTGTGGACATGACGTCGAGCTTGACGATATGCGCGGTTCGGACCAGTGGGCGCGTCGCCTCGGTCAGCTCAAAGTCATCCAGAGCAATCTTGTATCCGGCGTCGCGGAGTTTTCGCAATCCGTTCAACACTTCTTCGTTTGCCTGCACATGCTCGAGTACTTCGAGCACGACCTGTTCCTTTGGGAACGGAATGGGATGTTTTCCGGACAAAAAACCTTCGGGGAGATTGATGTAGGCGGCCTTGTCACCCACCAGTGCTTTTAACCCGATTTCAATGAATGAATTGACGATGACCTGCGACGTGGCCTGATCCTGATCCACGATATCTGCGCGATTTCCTCCGTGGCTACGATAGAGGAGTTCGTAAGCCACGACATTCATCGACCGATCAAAGATGGGTTGCCGCCCTACCAGCGTTTCTTGATGCGGCGTTGTCTGTTCGGCAGCGGTCATGGGTGGGCCCGCAAGGGTTTCAACTTCCCTGTTTCAATACCGACAAATATCGACGTAGCCGGGGCAATCTAAAACGACGGGTTTGACGGGCCAACGCGCGGGAGAGCCCCTCCCCGGTTTCACCAATTAATTCTCGTTTTGCTGGATCTGTGCGACCGCACCCACAGGACCAGTGCCGTCAGTTTCACGGCTTCTTGCGCAACTTTCGGCGACGATAAGGTACGGAACTCTTACTCTTTAAGGCGTCGGAAATCATGAGCACAAACACAAACAAGGTAGTCGCCTTTACCGGCCGGACCGGTTCGTCGCTGAACGCGGCGCAAATCGCCGCCTTGACGGAAAAAGTGAAATCGTCCACGTCCGAACAGCTTCAGAAGTTGTTCACGCACATGTTCGACCACCTCGATGACTTTCTCTTCGATCTGGCAGACAAATCGAACACCGGCAACCAGCAGTCAAATTACTTCGATGCAATGCGCACCCTGCGCATGCAACGCGAACGCATGCTGGAAGTTTTCCTCGCCAAGTTCAACAACAACTTCACCCAGATTGTCACAAAGAAGGGCGAGTCCGGATCAATGGGCGAACTCAGCTTCAAGGCGCTGGACGATCTGCTGCTTGTCGATGACAACGAGCTTGAAGAGTCCCTCGCCATCACCAACATGGTTTCCAAGGCGCGCACCGCGTTCAAGGAAAATCTCTACGCGATTGAACAGCGCCTGCAAGCAATGCATTACGGATCCGTTGTCATCAATAGTGAAAACAATCCGGTCGGACCGAAAGCCGTTTGTGAATCGTTCAAGGGCGCCATGGCGCTGCAGCCGTTTGACCTGAACGTCAAATTGATCGTTTACAAGATCTTCGAACGATCCGTCGTTCAGGGGCTCGACAACACGTACTTCGAGTTGAACACGATGCTGGCCGAAGCCGGCGTGCTTCCGACAATTCGCGTTCGCGCACCGATCAATCCGAACCCGCCGGCAACGGCAAATCGCGCCACGCCGGCGACTCCGCGTACCGGTGCGCCGGCAGCGAAATCCGTTGCGCCTGAATCGAGCGCATCTTCTCCGGATGAGTTCTCCGCCTTGCAGGAACTGCTGACGTTACAGCGGCAAAACGTCGGCGCAGCGGCGGGACCCGGCTTGCCCGGAACGTCCGCACCCGGAATGGGCACCGTAGCGTCCTACGATACCCCGACCGTCCTGGTTGCACTCAGCGCATTGCAAACCGACCCGATTGTCGATTTCAGCGAACTGAAAACCCGCGAACAGGTTTCCGCTTACCTCAAGACGAGCATTGTGGATCACCTCGCCAGCGTCAACCCGAAGAACGAACGCTCGATCAGCCAGGCGGACGCGGACACGATCGACATCGTGACGATGCTTTTCGACTTCATCCTAGACGATAACAACCTGCCACATGCATTCCGCGCACTGATTGCACGGCTGCAGATTCCTGTGCTCAAGGTCGCGATCGTCGACAAAACATTCTTTGCGAAAAAGAATCATCCCGCGCGCCGACTGCTCAATGAACTGGCGCGATCAGGAATCGGCTGGAGTGGTAACGAAGACGAAGCGGTCGATCCACTGTACGCCCGCGCCAAGGAGGCGGTCGAAACCATCCTGAATGATTTCGACAATGACGTCTCCTTGTTCGAGTCGGTACTAGATGAATTTCAGTCCTTCCTCGAAGACGATCGCGCACAGCGCAAGCTCGCTGCCGAACGCCTGGAATCATCGCATCAGGCCGTCGCAACCGAGATCGAGCGCCTCATTTCGGATGCGGATCTCCCGCTCGCAATTCGTGGTTTTCTAACAACTGCGTGGAAGGACGTGCTGTTGAGAATTCATGCGCGCGACGGCTCTTCCGGTGCCGCGTGGGAAATGGCAACGCAAGTCGCCGACGATCTCGCGTGGAGCGTCATCCCCTCCAAGGCGTCGAAAAACAAAGCCAAACTGGTGCAGATGATCCCGAAACTTCTGAATCGCCTGCAGGACGGACTGACACTGATTTCTTTCCCCCGTGACGACCGGACGCGCCTGTTCCAGGAACTGGAGGGGCTACACCTGAAGAGCCTGAAAGGTAATGCGCCGCCCGCTTCGCCACCCACGGCAACGGGCAAGCAGGAAAAACCAACTCCGGCGACGCGAACGCAACTGGATGACTTGATCGATGATTTGAACGCTGTCCCGACGCTGATCGAAGATATCGTGATGGAAGATCCGCACAATATTTACCTTCCGGAGTCCGAGCAAAACTACGATGAGTTTTGCGAGCGCGCCATGCAACTGACCGTGGGAACCTGGGTCGAATTCACGCTGGAAACCGGAGATACAGTCCGTGGCAAGCTGGCGTGGAAGAGTGAAGTGCTCGGCGAGTTTACGTTCGTCGATCGCATGTACAAACTCGTGGCCGACAAAACGATGAAAGAGCTGGCCGACGATATTCGCGAGGAACGCGTCCGCGTCGTCAACGATGTACCCCTGCTGGACCGTGCACTCGATGCAGTGGCGACCGGCCTGAAGCGTTACGTCGGCGGAAGCAAGACCAAGGACTGAACGTTCCAAGAGTTCATTCGCAAGGCCACGCCGACGGCGAGGCCTTTTCTGTTTTCGCTGACCCGTCCGCACGCACGCGGATTTCTCCTATACTGTGCAGTAACTCATAACGACTGGCGCGCAATGAAATCCCGCCTGCTACTGACGACATTCCTCGCACTGCTGATCCCCATTGCGCATGGACAAGATGGTTTCGTGGTAAAGCCTTTTGCCGCGCTGGTCTCCATGGATTCATACACGAACGGCGTGGCGGCGGGCATCGGTATCGGTTGGCCGCTCCCGTATTTTTCGCAGTACATGACCGCCGAAGCGGAGTACATGAAAAGCTTTGCGCGGATGGAAAGTTCCAGCGGCCGTCGTTCCTTTGCCAAAGGTGCGATATTCGCGGCCCTCACCTACCCGTTCGACCCGCGCATACATTTCAAAGGCAAAGTGGGACTCCGCTACGCAACCTATGAGAACTCAGGAACGGGCGATGCGGGTGGTAACGATATCGGAGGCGATTTTGGCCTGGGCGCGCAGGTCCTTTTGGATAACCTGCGAACCGTCGAAATTGAGTACATCACCTCGGATGAAAACCGGTTTTCGCAGTTTCTTGTGGGATTGCGCCTGAAACTCTGATCCGATGGCCACGCTCAATATTCCCCAGGACGTTCGACTCGCGCTGGCCGAAGATATCGGCAGCGGTGATCTTTCGGCACGACTCATCTCAACCGCTGTCCTCGGCCAGGCGCAAGTGATCAGCCGTGAAAGCGCAGTGCTTTGCGGCGTGGGTTGGTTCGACGAAACGTTCAAACAGTTGGACCCCAAAGTCACGGTCAGCTGGAAATGCGCCGAGGGCGACTCCGTCAGCGCGGATCAGGTCCTGTGTACGGTCACCGGACCGGCCAGGAGCATCGTCACCGGTGAACGGGTGGCGTTGAACTTCCTGCAATTGCTCTCGGGAACGGCCACGGTCACCCGGCAATACGTGGATGCAATCCGCGGCACCAAGGCCCGCATCCTGGATACACGAAAGACCATCCCCAATTTACGCGCGGCCCAGAAACACGCGGTTCGTATCGGGGGCGGCGTTAACCACCGCATGGGCCTGTACGACGCGGTCTTGATCAAGGAAAACCATATTCTCGCCGCAGGCTCCGTCGCCAAGGCCATCACGACAATCCGCCGGCTGCTTGGGGTGAATTTCAAAGTAGAAGTGGAAGTCGAAAACCTTCAGCAGCTTCGGGATGCCCTTTTTGCCGGCATCGATCAGGTCCTGCTGGACAACATGGACATCGCCACAGTCAAAGAGGCAGTCGCCGTGAACAACGCCCGCTCCGTGCTTGAAGCTTCCGGCGGAATCACCCTTGAGAACATCCGGGAGTACGCGGAAACGGGGGTAGATTTCATCTCCACGGGTGCAATTACAAAGAATGTGCGGGCGATTGACCTTTCATTGCGGTTTCTCCCCGTTAACCCCGCCGGCGCCTAGTTAGACGCGGCGCGCCCCGCCGGGACGCCAACCACATCTCGGGGCCGGTCCACAGGCCTGCTGCTGAAACTTTCCGCCAGATACCTTTGAACCCCAACGATAGGCTCTGGTGCTCAAATCTTTGACGCCAAATCGCGCCCCGGTTTCGTGATTTTAAGCGGCCCGCGTGCTACATTGTCGGCCGTTTTACGTCGCTTGCAGAAGTATTTCCCGTAGCAACTGGAGACTCCGTTCGTGAACAAACTTTTGATCGTCTGTGCTGGAGCCATGCTGGTCACCGCGACCGCCTGCTCCAAGAAAGCTGAAACCGAATCCACCGCCGCCGCACCTGCGGCGCAAGCCCCGGCCGCCCAGGCGCCTGCGGCCCCGATGTCCGCAGATCCCGCCGCAGCGCAAAGCGCGATGCCGGCCGATGCTCTGCACCAGCAGGCAATGGCGGGCGCTCACCCCGGCGGTATGCCCATGGGCGGCGCTGCGCAACCTGCCGCGATGGGTGCCATGGGCGCCAATGGCGGCCAGGGCAAAATCGTAAACACCATGCACGCCAGCAGCTACACCTATATGGAAGTGGAAACGGGCGGCAAGAAAGTATGGATCGCCACCAACGCCATGCAGGTCAACACGGGCGACACGGTGCGATGGAACGATGCTGCGGTGATGAAGAACTTCACCAGCAACGCGTTGCACCGCACGTTTGACGAAATCCTGTTCGTCTCTGCCGCCGAAGTTGTGAAGTAATCAAACCATCGAGAGCGCGGCTTTGCCGCGCTCTCTTTTTTTGACTCGAATCCCATGCGTACCAGCCAACTCCTGATCTGCACACTCAAAGAAACCCCTGCTGATGCAGAAGTCATCAGCCATCAATTGATGTTGCGCGCGGGGATGATTCGAAAACTCGCCGCGGGTGTATACACGTGGTTGCCCATGGGTTTGCGGGCACTGCGCAAGGTTGAGCAGATCGTGCGCGACGAAATGAATCGCGCCGGCGCGCAGGAAGTTCTGATGCCGGCCGTGCAACCGGCGGAGTTATGGCAGGAATCCGGTCGCTGGGAAAAATACGGACCTGAATTGCTTCGCATCAAGGACCGGCACCAGCGTGATTTCTGTTTCGGCCCCACGCATGAGGAAGTAATTACCGATCTGATTCGCCGCGAAATTCGCAGCTACAAACAACTGCCGGCAAACTTCTATCAGATTCAAACCAAATTCCGGGATGAAATTCGTCCGCGTTTCGGTGTCATGCGAGCGCGCGAGTTTCTGATGAAAGACGCATATTCGTTTCACACCGACGAAGCTTCGCTCGATCAGACCTATCGTACGATGCATGAAACGTATTGCCGCATCTTCTCCCGCTGCGGCCTGAACTTCAGGCCTGTGCAGGCGGATACGGGCAGCATCGGCGGCGAAGGCTCACACGAATTTCACGTCCTCGCCCAATCCGGTGAAGATGCCATCGCCTTCAGCGATACCTCTGGGTACGCGGCGAACGTGGAGTTGGCGGAAGCCATCGCACCAAGCACGCCGCGACCTGCTGCTGCAGATCAAATGAAAAGTATTGCGACTCCGAACCAGCATTCGATCGCTGAAATTTCGGCGTTTTTGAATGTGGCACCCGAACAGACGCTCAAGACTCTGCTCGTAAAAGGTGTCGACAACACGGTTGTCGCGCTTGTTGTTCGTGGCGATCACGAACTCAACACGATCAAAGCTGAGAAACTCGAGCAAATTGAAAAGCCGTTCACGTTCGCCAGCGCGGACGCGATACGTGCGGTTGCAAATTGCGATGCCGGATCCCTCGGCCCCGTGGGATTGAAGATTCCGGTCATCGCGGATCGCGCGGCGGCGCACCTGGCCAACTTCGTTTGTGGCGCCAACCAGAACGGAATGCACCTGACGGGCGTGAACTGGGGTCGAGATGTGGCTGAACCGGTCGTCGCAGACTTGCGCAATGTCGTCGAGGGAGACCCGAGTCCGGACGGCAACGGAAAACTGCAAATACAGCGCGGCATCGAGGTCGGGCATATCTTCAAGCTCGGCAAGAAATACAGCAGCGCAATGAATGCGACTTGCCTGGACGACGGCGGCCGCAGCGTTGTGATGACGATGGGGTGTTACGGCATTGGCGTGTCGCGCGTCGTGGCATCCGCAATTGAGCAGAACCACGACGACAAAGGTATCGTGTGGCCGGATGCAATCGCGCCTTTCACCGCCGTGTTGCTGCCAATGAACGCGCACAAATCCCCCCGGGTGGCCGAGGCGACCGAAAAGCTTTACCAGGATCTGATCGCAGCGGGCATTGACGTGTTGCTGGACGACCGAAAAGAGCGTGCCGGTGTGATGTTTGCCGACATGGATCTCATCGGCATTCCGCACCGCATTGTTGTCGGTGAGCGCGGTCTCGACGCGGGCAACGTCGAATACAAACATCGTCGTGACGCGCAGAGCCGCGACCTGCCCATATCGTCCCTGGTTGAGTATTTGACCAGTGCGATTTCAACCTCGCGCAAGGCGTGACCGACTCCACGATTTTCCAATTTTTTCCAGCCTGTCGTTACGAAAGTGAGGAACCCCTCACGCTTTAAGATTTCGTGACCCGTACATTTTGGAATATGACTCGAGGTCTTTATTCCATATTGGCCGCGGCCGCACTGCTGTTTGGCCAAATCCTCCCATGTGCTGCGGAAGTCCCGCAGCCCATCGACGAAGAATTGCGCGCCCTGCTGGTCAGCGCGATTGCGGAAGCGGACAGCTTCTCTGACCGCTATGAAGCCGAGGTCTGGATGATGGATTACACGTCGCGCCTCTCCGCCCGTGCATCGAAAACCATCCCCGATGACCAGGATCGTGTACAACTTCTGAAGATGGTGCACCACGAAGCCGACCGGACGAAACTCGCTCCGGAACTGGTACTCGCCGTAATCGATGTAGAGAGCCGCTTTAACCGCTGGGCGATTTCCAATGTCGGCGCCCAGGGCCTGATGCAGGTCATGCCGTTCTGGTTGAAAGAAATTGGCCACCCAAACGACAGTCTTTTTGACGTAAAAACGAACCTGCGACTCGGCTGCACCATCCTGAAACACTACCTGAAACGAGAACAAGACAACTTGCCTCGAGCGTTGGCCCGTTATAACGGAAGCCTCGGCAGCTGGAAATATCCGGACCTGGTTCTCGGTGCGCTGAGAAACCGCTGGTACAAGCGATAAGCCATTCGGGGCCTTGCTTTTTTTTATTCTAACGCTGCACTAAAGAACCGACTGTCGATCTGCGATAAAGCTGTTATGGGTCAACGTTAAACGTAACCATAGGCAGCGGCGTGCAGGAACCGCGCGCCCGAACACATGAGAAAAGGATCGACGTGATGAAACGCATTCTCGTCATCGAAAAATCCGATACGCGACGACATGTCATCAACCGACTGCTGACGGCACACGGATTTGATGCCCTCACCTATCGCGATTTCAGTTCCGCCGTTTCCCTGGTCCACGCACTGAATTCCACGGCGACCGAAAAAATTGGCGGAGTCATTTTCGGCTGGCCCGATTACACAGACCCGTACGCCGACGACTTTCTCGAGATCCTCATTAGTGCGGAGTGGAGTAATACTCCGGTCCTGATCATGGCCGACAAGTATGACTCCGCAAAACGGGATTGGGTGACGGGCCGCTCACGCGCGGCCATGCTGTCGTGGCACGACTACTCGGATATCTACGAATCTTTCACGACGCTCCTGAATCCACAGCAGGATCACGAATCAGCACATGCCAAGACTGACTCATCGGCACACGCAGGGGATCGCATTCTCTTCGTCGACGACTCGCCCACGATTCGCGCATCCTATCGTCGGCTTTTGAAAGATCACGCCTACACCGTGGATACCGCCAATAGCGTCGAGGAAGCTCTCGACAAGCTTCGCGACCACAATTACGACATCGTCATTACCGACTATTTCATGCCTGCCGCCAACGGCGACCAGCTCTGCGCCGCAATTCGCGAGGACCCGAAGCTGGAGCACATCGCCGTTGCGATCATTACTGGCACCTACCTGGATCGCGTCATCAAGGCATCCCTGGACGCTGGCGCCACCGAATGCATGTTCAAAAATGAAGCGGACGAGCTGTTTCTTGCCCGCGTTGACGCCATGAGTCGAACCGTAAAGTTTCAGAAATCCATTGAAGATGACCGTCGCCGGCTTTCCGGGATTCTCAGTTCCGTCGGCGAAGGTGTATACGGCGTCGATACCAAGGGCATGATCACATTCATCAACCCGACCGCCCGGAGAATTCTGGGATGGAGCGGGAGCAAGGATCTGATCGGAAAATCCGCGCACGCAACTTTCCATTATGCGCAAAAGGATGGCCGTCCCATTCCGGCGGAAACCTGTTTCCTTCAGCGGGCCTATCGCGATGGCGGCGAAATGCACGATGTCGAAACGGTCTTCTGGCATGCGTCCGGCACTCCAGTCGTTGTCGAGTGTTCCGCCGTTCCGCTGCGGACCAACGGCGTTCTTGAAGGTTCGGTGATTGCGTTTGGCGACATTACGCAGCGCAAGATGCTGGAAGAGGAGCTGGTGTGGCAGGCCAATCATGACTCACTCACCAAGCTGCACAATCGCCTGTATTTTGAAAAACAGCTTGAAGCGGAAGTCATGATGCTCAAGCGCAGCGAGTCACTTAGCGCGCTGCTCTACATTGACCTCGACCGTTTCAAATACATCAATGACACGGCGGGCCATTCCGCCGGCGACCGCCTGCTGGTGGATGTGAGCAAGCTCCTCCAAACGCGTATACGTGAGACGGACGTACTTGCACGCGTCGGCGGAGACGAATTTGCGGCCATCATGCGCAACGTGCAACTCAGCGATGTGGAAACCATTAGCCAATCCTTCCACGAGCTTTTGCACGACAACCCGTACCTGCACGAAGGAAAATCGCACCAGATCGATTGCAGTATCGGTGTCGCCTGGCTGGACAGAACCACGCACACCGCCGAGGAAGCACTCGCGAATGCCGATCTCGCTTGCAATATCGCCAAGCGCCACGGCAGAAACCAGACACATGTGTACTCGCCGGAAAGCGATGAAAAGGTCGCGATGGGGCTGGATCTGGGTTGGTCCGTGCGACTGCGGGAGGCCCTGCAAAAAAACCTCTTCACCGTTCACTACCAACCGATCGTCAGCCTTTCGGACATCGATATGGCGCATCTTCCGGCGGAGGATGGCCAACTGTGGGAACACATTGCGCGTTCCCTGCCCCATCTTCAGCAGCACTTTGAGGTGCTTATCCGATTGCGCGGTCCGGATGGCGAGATCATCAGCCCAAGCGCGTTTCTGCCGACCGCAGAGCGCTTCAACATGATGCGCGACCTGGACCGCTGGGTCATCGCCCACGCACTGCGCGACCTGAAACGAGTGAACCGGCATCGCGCGGATACGGTATTTGCGATTAATTTATCCGGTCTGTCCGTCGGCGATGAAACGCTGCTGCCAGCCATCAAACAGCTTCTGGTGGAAAATCGAGTCGATCCCCGTTCGATTATTTTCGAAATTACCGAGACGGCCGCGATCGAAAATCTCGACGAGGCGCGCCTGTTCATTCGCGAACTCTCCGGGTTGGGTTGCCGCTTTGCACTGGACGACTTCGGCAGCGGCTTCAGTTCGTTCACCCACCTGAAGCACTTGAACGTCGACTTTATCAAGATCGATGGAAACTTCATTCAGGGCGTGGCGCAGAATTCCGTCGACCGATCCATCGTCACCTCAATCAACGATGTCGCGCATGCCCTTGGCAAGCGCACCATTGCCGAATATGTGCAGAGCGCAGAGGTGCTTCGAGCACTGCAGGAATGCGGCGTCGACTACGTTCAGGGCTTTTACATCTCACGACCGCATGAGACTGTGGGTGAAAATCGACGAGAATCCGGCGACAATGTCATTCCGTTTTCAGCGCTGCAGCGTTAACGCTGCCAAGACTCATGCTCAAGCAACTGGCGTCGGTGATTTTTTCCGTCCGCGATCTCGATCGCGCGTGTGATTTCTACGCCAACTCGCTGGGCCTCAAGCTCGCGTATCGCAGCAAAAAGACCGGCTGGGCCGAATTCGATCTGGGAAGCGCGCGCCTTGCGCTGCAACAGCGTGAGCCGTCTGGCGGCGGAACCAATCCTTTGGTGAGCATTCGCGTTGCCAACCTTGAAGGAACGATTGCGACTCTGAAGGAGCGCGGAGTCCAGTTCATGGACAATGGCGCGATCCATGACGAATTCTACGGACGCTGGAGCAATTGCCTCGATATCGACGGCAATGTTCTGAATCTTTTCGAGCCGCCCGCGTAACCCAGAGGGGCGGCTAGGGCTGCTGGGCCTGCGGTACCGGCTGAAACCACTTCAGTTTGTCGTGCAGGGTCACCACGCTCCCGACGATGATGAGCGTCGGTGCACGCACATCCTCGCCGGCAAGGCGTCCTGGAAGGCTCTCCAGAGTTCCACACCAGACCTGTTGGCGCGGGGTCGTTCCCTGTTCAACCAGGGCGACCGGCGTTGTGGGCGCCATTCCGTGCTTGATCAGCTCCGCGAAGATGACTTCCATTCCCTTCAGACCCATGTAAAACACCACGGTCTGTTGCGGCTGGACCAGCGCCGGCCAGTTGAGATTGACGGTTCCGTCGCGAAGATGGCCCGTCACAAACACCACCGATTGCGCATGGTCACGGTGCGTCAGCGGAATACCCGAATACGACGCGCAGCCTGCCGCCGCGGTAATTCCGGGAACAATCTGGAATGGAACGCCCTGCTGTGCCAGAGTTTCAATCTCTTCACCTNNACGATGGCCGGGTCGAGCTGGACCGAGTCGCCGCCACGGCCAAAGATGAAGGGATCGCCACCTTTCAGACGAATGACGCGCTTCCCTTCCTTCGCCAACCGCACCAGCAGGTGATTGATATCTTCCTGCGGCACCGTGTGATTGTCGCGTTCCTTGCCCACGTAAATGCGCTCCGCGTCGCGTCGCGCCAAATCCAGAACCTCTTTCGATACCAGTCGATCGAATACGATCACATCGGCCTGCTGCAGCAGACGCAAGGCCCGAAAGGTCAGCAGGTCGGGATCACCAGGGCCTGCCCCCACCAGCGCAACCTCGCCTTGATCCGGCATGACACCCAATCCGGACTCCACGGCACTCGCGAGTGCGGACCGCGCCGCCTCTTCGCGACCCGAGTACATCATTTCCGCGATCGGCCCTTGTAATACCGTCTCCCAGAAGTGGCGTCGCTCATCGATCGTCCCAAAGCGCTTTTTCACGGCGGCGCGAAATCCCTGAACCAATGCCGCGAGCCGGCCGTATGCTGCTGGAATCAGCGTCTCGAGCCGTGCCCGCAGCAGGCGCGCCAGGACCGGCGAGGCACCACCACTCGAAACCGCGACGATGATGGGTGAACGATCCACGATCGACGGCATGGTGAACGTACACAGTTCAGGTTGATCCACCACATTCACGGGAATGCGGCGCTGTTGTGCGTCTGAAGACACGGCGCGATTTACGGATTCGTCGTCCGTCGCCGCGACGGCGATAAAGGCATCGTCCAAATGAACTTTGTTGTATGCACCCGCGACGTGGGTGATTTCACCGGCCTGAAGGGCGCGTGCCAGCATTGCACCCAAGTCAGGCGACATCACCGTCACCTTCCCGCCGGCACGCAGCAGGATTTCAACCTTCCGCGCGGCCACGTCGCCACCGCCGACGACGACGCATTTCCGGCCGCGGATGTTCATAAAGACGGGCAAAAAATCCATAGTGATGAAGCCTTGGCTGATGTGGAAACGTTCGTGCCCGAGCCACGGACCCGGGGACAATAATGAGATTTAACACAGCGTGCCGATCATTTCGCCATATCCCCTGTGGTATGGCCGGCCCGCCGCGGAGGCCGTTTCCCAGTTCCGCTACACAGGATCCCCACGCAGGGCGCGATCAATCGCCGACCGCGTCAGGTGCGGGGCAAAGGCGGAAATAAAGTCGATCGTATAGCCGCGCAGAAAGCTGCCTTTTTTCATTCCAACCCACGTGGTGCTGGCCTCAAACAAGTGACCCGCATCGACTGAATGGAGCGGCTTGTCGGACTTGGCATCGAACGCCATTGCCGCCATCAGACCGACTCCCATCCCCAAGCGTACGTACGTCTTGATAATGTCCGCGTCGATCGCGGTGAGAACGACGTTGGGCGTCAGACCGCGATCCGCAAACGCCCGATGCGTGCGACTGCGGCCGGCAAACGCGAAGTCATACGTGATCAACGGATACTTCGCGATGTCTTCGAGGGTCAGCTTGCGCTTCAGGCGCAACAGCGGATGACGCTGTGGAACAACGACACAACGATTCCACTGGTAGCACGGCATCGAAACCAGATCGTCGCACTCCCCCACCGCTTCAGTCGCAATGGCGAGATCGGCATCGCCGCTGCGAACCATTTCGACGATTTGGGCCGGACTGCCCTGATGAATACGAACCATAACGTTCGGGTACTTGGTGCGAAACTGTGAAAGCACGGACGGCAATGCGTACCGCGCCTGCGTATGGGTCGTCGCGATCGACAGAGTGCCCTGACCGGTTCCCCGGTATTCCGAGCCCACTTTCTTAAGATTGTCGACCTCACTCAGGATTCGCTGGGCCGCGGCAATCACGGTATTTCCCGGCTCCGTGACCGCGACCAAGCGTTTTCCGGAGCGCACGAAAATCGGAATACCGAGCTCCTGCTCAAGCAGCCGGATCTGCTTGCTGACACCAGGTTGCGACGTATGCAGTGCGCTTGCGGCCTCAGATACATTCAACTCGCGTTGCGCGACCACATACACGTATCGCAGTTGCTGAAGTTTCATTTCCTGCTCCTTGTTTTTGTCGCGCGACTCTACGCCACGCTTATTCCCGCACGACCTAAGCTTAGTTCAACACGATCCTTCGCAGCGCAATCGGGTCGCATTAAAGTTGCGTCTCTCCGATCACAAGGATAGTCCCATGCGACAAAACACCAACAACGGCATTCCGGATGCTACGCACGCTTTGACGCACGTCGACGACAATTTGCAGCACGTTCACGAACCGGTCGTCATCGAACACCCCACCGGAATTTTTCAACCTCACTGCCTGACTGAGATCGCCAAGTTGCTGCGCCGTTACCCGACTGGCGGCTCCATTCATGTTCATCCGAATCACCACATTGAAGTACTCGTTGGCGCGGAATCCGTTGCGGCGTTTCACGAGTCGCTGAATCGTCTGCGCAATACCTTGTGCGCGCCACCGTTGGAAGGGGAGCGAAGCTCGGACGAAATGGAGTTCAAATTTTCGAAGAGCTTGCTCAGCATGCGGCAGCTATTGGCCCTGGCCGCATTTGCCCACGTCGAAAACGCCTCGGCCGTACGTTTCTCCGACACGCCTGGCACCGGCTACCTTGTCGGAGTTCCACAAGGGCGGCATCGTTCCATCGCCGGCGAACTCGAAGCATTCGGATTTACCGTTTAAATTGAGTTGATTGTTTCGCTCCGGTGCTCCTTCGCTGTGCGCGGGAGCGCCGGAATTATCGCTGCTAATACAATCCTGCCGCTGCCGATAAAAGAGCCGGGACACCATGATTTCCGGCCATGACCGACGAAGCGGTTCAAACAGCTCCTGCCGCGCCTTCAATGAGCCTTCAGCTCAGCGAGGATGGCCGGCGTGCGCAGCTCGTCATTGAACCAAATCCCGACGCGACAATGATCGCGCCCGCAGATGTACTCAAGATGCTTCAGGACTCCGGCTACGGTCACTGGTATCACATGAAGGATGTGATATCCAAAATTCCAAAGATGGCCCGGGACGCCACGGATACCGTTCGTATCGATATCGCTGAAAAGCGCGAGGCACAGTTGTCGATCAAGGTCTCCAAGGATGAAATGTCCGCCGCATTGACCATCGTTCCCCCGCAAGGCGGAGAGCCGGTTACCGAACAAGATGTCCGGCTGTTGCTCGAACGGGAACGCATATCACATGGATTGGTTCCGGAAGCAATCATGACCGTGGTGGGCGAACAACGCGCTGACGGAGTCGTCGTCGCACAAGGAACCGCGCCGACTGCCGGTGATGATTCTGATTTCAAACCGCTGCTGCCTGATATCACTGATCGGCGACCCAAGATCAATGAAAAAGGAATCGCGGACTACCGCGAGATTGGCGCATTTACAACCGTGCATCCCGGGACACCGCTGATGTCACGCATTCCACCGACCAACGGCATCGCCGGAACGACCGTCTTCGGGACCGTGATCCCCTCCAAGCCAGGCAAAGACATTCCGTTCGCAAATGGACTGACTGGCGCGGAAGTCGACACCATCGATCCGAATCGACTCGTCGCCGCCATCGGTGGCCAGCCGATTCTGATTGACCACGGCGTACGCGTCGAACCGGTGATCAAGCTCAAAGCGGTTGATCTCGAATCCGGCAACATCGATTTCGATGGCACCGTCAACGTCACTGGCGATGTTGTTGCCGGACTTAAAATTTATTCCACCGGCGACATTCATGTGGCCGGGATGGTCGAAGGCGCAATTCTCGAGGCCGGTGGACACATCAATATCGCCAAAGGCGTCATTGGACGCGGCGAATTGCACAACCCGGATGGAACACCGAGCAGTTCCGTCGCACACCTGAATGCTCGCGGCAGCATCCATGCTCGTTTCATTGAAAACGCGTTCGTGAATTGCGGCGGCGACCTGTACGTGGATGAATTGCTCGCCCATAGCGATGTGTGCGCAGAAGGCGTCGTCGTCGTCGGCAAGCCCAAGGCGAAGAAGGGTCATATTTTGGGTGGCAACGTATCGGCCACCCATGGCATCAAGGCACTGGTCGTCGGTTCCAGTTCGGGCGTGAAGACGCGACTTGAATCCGGATTGAGTCGCTCGGTGCGTGCCAGCATTGAAAAAACGCGCGTCGCGCTGAATGAGAAGATTGCTGAGCGCGACAAACTCGGCGCCCTGTTGTCGAAATCAGCCCAGTTGCCGCCAGGAATCGCAGAACGCGCCCAGGCCACCTACAAGAGCAATGAGGCGGAAATCGAAAAACTGACGCAGGAGCGCGACGCCCTGCTTGCACAAATGCAGCAGGATGGTACAGCACGAATCACCGTCTCGGTGACCACGTTTGAACCGACAACAATCCAGCTCGGCGAGCCGAAAACTGAAGTGACTCGCGAACATGGGCCCGGATTTTTTTCAGTCGTCGAAGGGCAAATCGTTTTTACGCCCGACTGACCGTATCGGCATCCAGCATCACGCCACGGGTTCGAGTATGATTCGGCGTTCTGTGAACCGAACTGCCGAATAGCCATGCCCCGCTTGTTTTCCGCCGAAACCGGACCCGATTTTTCGCGCAATCTGATGGCCCTGCCGTTGCTGATTGCCGCGTTGTGCGTGGTGCCGGTGCTGTATGCGGCCAACAACGCCGAGTTATTCCTGTGGATCAATCAGCCGCGGGGACCCTGGATGGACGGAGTCTGGGGACACGCCACCATGCTGGGCGACACCCTGCTCGGTCTCGTCCTGTTATTTGCGATTGGTTACAGAAACCCGAACATCGTGTGGTCTGGCCTGGCCTCGGCCCTTCTGGCCACCCTGCTTGTCCATGGCGCCAAGGATCTGTTGCTCGTCGCGCGACCCGCGGCTGTTTTGCCGGCTGAAGCGCTGCACATCATCGGACCGACGCTCAAAAAATATTCCTTTCCTTCCGGACACACCGCGACGGCGTTTACGCTCGCGGCGATCGTGTGTCTTCACTCACAACGAATCCCCGTTCGCTTGATCGCTTTTTTGCTTGCCGCGCTGGTCGGGCTGTCACGGATGGGCGTTGGCGCACACTGGCCGATGGACGTTTTAGGCGGAGCCATTGCAGGGTGGATTGCCGGAATGGCGGGAACACGACTTGCCTATCACTGGGAGTTTGGGACAACGCGCGCGGCACAGATCGTCTCCGCAATTGTCCTTGTCGGTTGCGTCGGCGCCATTCTGTTTCGACCGGATCCGATTATCGAATCGACTCGCGTATTCCAGATACTTTTTGCTCTTGGTGTAGGCGGATGGGGAATGTGGGGAACGTGGAATAAACTTCGCGCGACAACACAGAATCCAGACTGAGCCGAAGTGCTCAACCGCGCATCTCAGTGCCCGGAGCGATTCACTCGCGCGAGCACAATGCCGTTTTTTTCATACAGCGTTTCAATGTCGCCGAGTTCTTGAAGGTATTTTTGCCGTGTCAGGACCAACTCTCCCTCCTCCGGGCGGCGTCGCGGCGTGATGTGTCGGCGATAAACACTGAAGCTCGGCAGATTCACATGCCACATCACCACGGGTTCCGGGCGACTTGCTGCGATCGACGCGGCTTCCTTCACGGGCACCTGCAGCGTTCTGCTGAGGGCCGGCATAACGGCGAGGGAAATCGCCAGAGCCAATCCCAGGCCGCTCGCGCCAAGCCAGACTTCCATGGAAGTGCGGCGCAACACGATTCCGAAGACAATCACTGCGGCGGCAGCGCCGCACAGGGCGCGATAAATTAATCCGAATTCCGCCGCCATGACCTCCGTGGCGTGTTTCCAGTAGGTATCCGCCGTCTTGCTTGCGGCGAGAGCGAGAAAATCCGGAAATGCTGCCAGAAGTCCGAATACGAGCGCCGGGACGCCCAGAACGACAGCGCGCCAGCGCAAGGTGTCCAGGTGCAGTGCAATAAGAATTGCCAAAGGCGTGATCCCGTAATTCATGTAGTGCGGCAATTTGGTACCGGACAGTGAAAAGAACACGAATACGAACCCGAACCAGATCACGCAAAACCGCGAAAGATCATCGCGCCACAAATCACGCCATTTTGAAATTAGGGTCGGCAGCGTCCCGGTAAAGGGCAGCAACGCGCCCAGAATGACGGGAAGGTAATAGAACAGGCTGCCACCATGCTGTTCCATCGTTCCGGAGAATCGCTCGACATTGTGCTTGAGAAAGAAACCGTCAATAAATGCCTGGCCCTGGCTTTGATACTGCAAGACATACCATGGCAGGAAAATCGCCACGCAGATCAGCAGCCCGACAGGGTTAAATGCCGCCTTCAACGCGGCCGACCATTGCCGCTGGATCCCGAAATACAACGCACCGACCGCACCTGGCACCAGCACCGCGATGGGACCCTTCGTGAGCACACCAAAGCCGATGCATGCAAACGCGGCGTACAAAAAAGACAGCCGCTGCTCTCGCACGTGCAGGTACGCGAACATCAACGACAGCACGAGGCACAGGTTCAACAGCGCGTCGGCCGTGGCCGCCTTTCCGATCAGCGAAATGGACAATGCCAGCGCCGTGATGATGGCTGCACGATACCCTGTAACGGGATTGCGCAGTCGCGCGACGAACCAGCCGACGGCCAACACCCACCCGGTGGCCGCCAGTGCCGACGGCAGACGAAAAGAAAACTCGGTGATTCCGAAAACCGCGACCGCGGCCGCTTGCAGCCAATAAATCAGGATCGGTTTGTCGAAACGCGGTTCGCCGTTCAGGTAGGTTGACACGAAATCGCCGCGCTCAAACATTTCGCGCGTGGCTTCGCTGAACGCACCTTCGTCCACATCGAACAACGGCAGCGCATGAAGGTTGAGAAAGAAACTGGCGAAAATGGCCACGCCGAGGGCCACGCGATAGGCAGCGAGTGAACGAGGTACCGGTGTCATCAGGTTGCCGATGATACCTGTGCCGGCACGGTTACCACAGACTTAATTGTTTTTCGCCGGAAGACGGCGGGCGAAAGCTGCTGCAATTCAGGTCCGGAAAATCCGCGAATCCCAGCCGCCGCGTCGCAATATTGAAACGTTTCTCGAGCAGGTCCGCAATTTGGCCTTGCCCGCGCATCCGCGAGTGAAAGCGCGAATCATAGGCTCGCCCGCCGCGCATTTCGAACACACGCGACAGGACGTGTCCAGCCTTCAGTGGATAGTGGTGTTGCAGCCATTCTTCGAACAGCTCTTTTACTTCCAGCGGCAATCGCAATAACACGTATCCGGCAGATCCCGCGCCGGCGGCGCGTGCGGCTTCCAGAATGGATTCAACCTCGTGATCGGTCAGAAACGGAATAACCGGAGCGACGAGTACGCTGACAGGAACCCCCGCCGACGCCAGCGTTTCAATGGTTTTCAAACGACGCTCCGGTGCGGCAGCACGCGGTTCCATGCGACGGCCGAGCGATCGATTCAGCGTCGTCACCGAAACAGCGACACTGACGAGATTGTCCGCGGCCAGCTGCTTGAGCAAATCAAGATCGCGCTCAATCATCGAGGATTTGGTCACAATCGTTACGGGGTGACGGCACTCCGTCAGAACTTCAAGAATCCGCCGTGTGATTTCGAGTCTGCGCTCCACGGGCTGGTAGGCGTCCGTATTGATCCCCAGGGCCACCGGTTGGGCGCTGTATCCGCGCGCTGACAGCTCGCGACGCAACAATTCCACCGCATTGGGCTTCGTCAGGATCTTGCTTTCGAAGTCGAGCCCGGGTGAGAAACCCAAATAGGCGTGTGTCGGACGCGCAAAACAGTAGATACATCCGTGCTCGCAGCCACGGTACGGATTGATCGACCGGTCGGACGGCACGTCCGGCGACTGGTTGTAATTGATGACCGCGCGTGTTTTGTCCTCAAGGACTTCAGTGCGCAGTACGGGTGGGTCGGGATCCTGAGTATTCCACCCATCATCAAACGCCTCACGTCGCCGGCTTTCAAAGCGGTTGTCAGGGTTCCCTCCCGCCGCACGACCTCGTGGAAGTTCAGGTTCCATCACAAATTCAGATCAATTAGGTGAATTCGGAGTGCACATCCTACACCCCGAATTCGGCGAAGAAGATCAATTAAAAAAAGTCAGGACAAAAAAAACGCGGTGATGACGGACCACCGCGATTTGCCAGAGGGGGACGGCAAAGTCAGCTTTGTTTGGCCGGCTCACCTTCTGCGCCGTTTTGCGGCAGCTGGCGACGATTCGGGTTTGCTGAAATGGGGTGGTACGCAACCATCATCAGCGCGATGGCCGGCGCACACAACAGCATGCTCGCAATAATTTCGCTGGTTGCAAAAAAGTGAAGCATGCCGGCAATTGATGGAACCTCAGCGCAGATTGCCCCGATGAAAAGCAGCTTCATCATTTTTTGGCCTTCAGCGCGGTTATAACGCCGGTAGCGCTCCACTTCCTGATTGATGTCGGTGTTGGCCTTTCGGTAGCGATCGGCGAACGGAAAGGAAAGACAGATGGATATGGCGCCTAGAGCGATGATGAACGGTCCGATGCTGGCTTTCCACGGAACGACATCGTACGTCGCGGCGATAAACAGAATGAGACCGGGAATAACGAACGTATTGACTAGCAACGCGCCCCACATAATACGTACGCGCATCACGGCAGAAATGGCTTCTTTCATCGGATCACGAACCCGCGAGGCGGTACGGGGCCGGGCGGCTTGCGGGGTAGTGCGTTGTGCGGCTGCAGCCCTTTGCTGTGTGGGCTGGCGAACTCCGACTCCCCCTCGTGCGACGGCAGTTTGCATCTTGCTCATGGCGACTTCCTCTTGGTGGATTCTCGTTGGGCGGTCTCCCCGCCTGCTGCACGAACTACGTATCCCCTTGATTCTTCTGCGGCCGAATTATGAGCGCCGTGTTCCCTAACACCTCGTTCAATGTATCCAGAATGGGACGCCGGAAGTGTGACCGCATTCAAGAATCGGTCTATCCGACAGGTCAGAAAGTCGTGGGAAAAAGTTAACAATTACTCCGCGCGGAGCGCGACGACCGGATCCAGGCGCGCGGCCCGGCGTGCGGGCACGACCCCCGCTAACACTCCTATGGCCACCGCCACGACTTCGGCAATAACGACGTAGAGCCACGGCGTATGAACAGGAAGCCCGGGTACCAAAAAGTGGATTACATGCGCCCCACCCGCACCAAAAACGAGACCGGCAAAACCACCAAGTGCGGCCAAAACTACGGCCTCACCCAGAAACAGCGCGAGAACCTGATTGCGCGTCGCACCGAGCGCCCGCAACGTGCCAATCTCTCCGGTCCGTTCGGTAACGCTGATCGTCATGATCGTGAGGATCCCGACGGCGCCAACCAGCAAGGAAATTCCACCGATCGCTCCGACGGCGAAGGTGAGCACATCGAGAACCGATGTCAGCACGTCCAGCATTTGTTGTTGCGCAATGATAGTGAAATCTTCATCCCCGTGGCGCGCCGCCAGCACGCGCCGCGCGGCCTCCACAATCTCGGCTTCGGGAGCCCCGGCGCGATAGGCGATATCAATTTCCATGACCCCATCGCGATTGAACATATCCAGCGACCGCGACACGGGGATATACACCGTGTCGTCCATATCGAATCCGAGTACCTGCCCTTTCGGTTCCATTACGCCAATGACCACATAACGCTCGCCGCCAATTCGCACTTTCTCGCCCAGCGGACTGCGATCAGCAAACAGCTCCCGTGCCATCTTGTCGCCAAGTACCGCAAAGGCCCGCGCGGCGTTCGCTTCATCCGGCGGAAGAAATGCGCCGACCCGGACATTGATCTGGAATGCGCGCGAAAAGTCGCTGCCGACACCGTAAACGGTCGTTCGACGCCGCCGCGAGCCGCCCTCGACTTCCGCATTGCCCTGAACAGCGGATACGACTGCGTCGACGTAGGGCAATTGGCGCAAGGCGTTTCCATCCTCAATCGTGAGCGGCCGCGTGGACCCAAACACGCCAATCGACGCGCCATGCGTGGACGATTTTCCGGGCTGAATGCCAATGATGTTGGTTCCGAATTGCGTGAATTGCGCCAGCACGAAACGATGGATTCCCTCACCGATGGATGTCAGCAGGACAACGGCGGCGATACCCACCGTGATACCAAGCGCAGTCAACAAGCTGCGCGCCCGATGTGCACGCAAAGCCCCAAACGCAAGACGTCGAAAGTCGCGAACCTGCATTATTGAATCCGCCTCTTGTTCACTCCTGTCTGAACACCATTTCTATCCGTCACCGTCGCGATAGAGCCTGAACGGGATCCAGCCGAGCCGCACGCCGCGCAGGCAGTACACCAAACAAGAGTCCCGTTCCGATCGCCACGAAGCACGCGGCGGCAACGGCCCACGCAGGCGGCTCGAACGACAGTGCCGGAAATGCCTGTCCCAATCCGATGCATCCGATGGCACCGATCGACAATCCGACAACCGCACCAAAAAGTGAAAGCAGCAGCGCTTCTGCAAGAAACAGACGAAGAATCTGCACGCGCGGGGCACCGAGCGCCTTGAGCAAGCCAATTTCTGCCGTGCGTTGCGAAACGACAACCAGCATGACATTCATGATCAGGATCCCGGAGACAACAAGACTGATCGACGCAATCGCCGCAACCGTGTACGTCAGTGCGTCAAAAATCTTGTCGAACGTGGCAAGCACGGCGTCCTGCGAAATGACGGTGACGTCTTCTTCACCCTGATGGCGCGCCCGAATCGTGTTGATCACGTCCTGTTTGGCTTCCGGCATATCGTCGCGGCTTCGCGTTTCCACAAAGATGCGAAACAAGGAGGCTGAATTGAACAGCAGCTGCGCCGATGCCACCGGGACCATGACGACCTCATCCATCGACATGCCGATCGATTGACCCTGTCCGCTGAGTATTCCAATGACCCGGAACCGTCGGTCTCCGAGTCGAATCCACTCGCCAAGCGCGGGCTCCGAACCGAACAATTCATCACGCACCTTCGCACCGAGGACGGCGACGGCATTGGCGGTGGTAGGATCCCCCGCGGGAAGGAATACTCCCTGATCCATCGTCCAATGCCGGATCTCTATCCACTCGGAGGTTGTTCCCAGTACGGGGACATCGCGGTCCCGTTGCCGAAACGAGACAGGCACCGAACCAACATTCAACGGTGCAATACGATTCACATGCGGGCTTCGCAACAGCGCCTGAGCGTCCTCAATAGTGAGATCACGCGGTGTCTCGGCGACGAACATGGCGGGTCCCGCGCCCGCCGTCTCAGAGCGCCCGGGTAAAACGATCAAGAGATTTGAGCCCAACGACGCGAATTCCGAAGTCACATAGGTTCGTGCGCCTTCGCCGAGCGCGGTGAGAATCACGACGGCGGCAACGCCAATGGCCGTGGCAACCAACACCAGGGCTGTGCGCACGCGATTGCCGCGAAAGGCGCCGAAGGAAAAACTCACAATGTCGCGCAACTTCATTGGGGCTCCTGCTGGAACGCCAGTGATGGGATTAACTACCTGGCCGCTGTGCTACTGGTGTCGGAAACGATCAAGCCATCTTCCATTCGAATCTGACGCCGCGCACGATCGCCAACAAACGGATCATGGGTCACTACGACAACCGCGATGCCGCGTTCGACAAGGGACTCGATTACACCGATGACTTCGGTTCCCGAGGCGCGGTCGAGATTCCCGGTCGGTTCATCAGCCAGCAGAACGGCCGGCTCCATGATCGTGGCCCGGGCAATGGCGACGCGCTGGCGCTGCCCACCCGACAATTGATCCGGTCGGTGATGCGCACGATCTTCGAGTCCCACAGCGTGCAACACGCGGTCGACGCGCGGTTTGCGTTCCTCGGGTTCAAGACCCGCGAGAATTAGTGGAAGCTCGACGTTTTCCGCGGCGGTCAGGCGCGGAATCAGGTGAAAAAACTGGAATACGAATCCGATCTTCTCGCGACGTACACGCGCCTGCTCAACTTCATCCAGCGTCGTCACATCCTTTCCGTCGAGGCGATATTGGCCTGCGTCCGGCCGATCCAGCAGTCCGACGATGTGCAGCAACGTCGACTTTCCGGATCCGGACGGGCCCATGATCGAGACGTATTCGCCGCGCGCAATGTTGAGATCCACCCCGCGCAATGCATGCACCCACTGGTCACCCACTTTGAAATTCCGCTCAATTCGGGTGAGCTCGATCATTGCGTTACTTTGTTGACGTGGTGGTTTCGATGGCCGCCGTAGCGCCGGGCTTCACGCCTTCCCGCCCGACCGACACGATGACGAAATCACCCTCGTTAAGTCCGGAAACGACTTCAGTCACCTTCCAGTTGCTCAACCCCGATTCTATTTTTCGTTCTTCAATCTTTCCGCCGTTCAGAACCAACACACGTTTGCCTTCCAAAAGACTCTCGGTCGGAATTCGCAATACACTTTCTCGTGCATCCAGAACGATCTCCAGATCGGCGCTGTAACCTGGCAACAAGGCCTTGTATTCCTCCGGATCAGCAAACACAGCTTCGACATCGACGGTGCGCGCCTGCTTTTCGACTTCAAGCACATACGGAGCTATGCGACGCACCGTGCCTTTGAAACTGCGTCCGGGAAAAGCGTCCAGCGTAATACGCGCCGGCATTCCGACCCGAATTCGCGGCGCGTCGACTTCATCGATCGGCGCAAGAATGTAGAGGCAGCTTGTATCCACCAGATCCACGGCAGGAGGCGTGGGGATTCCTGGTGGCGAAGGAGTCACGTACTCACCCAATTCACCGTTGAGTTCGGCGACATAGCCGTCAAAAGGTGCGCGCAAAACAGTTCGCTCCAGCGATGCCTGTGCGGCGACTACGCGCGCGCGACTGACGTCGACATCCGACCGAGATGCCGCACACGCGGCCGCCTGTGCTTTTTGATTGGTCACGGCCCGATCGACCGTGTCATCCGACGCCAGATTTTTCTTTTGGAGTTCCACTGCGCGCGTGGCCTCGCGCTCCGCATTTGCAGCCATCAGGCAAGCCTGCTGTTCTCGCGCCTGCGCGGACTGCAGTTCATTCTTGGCGAGAACAAGCTGAGCGTTCAGATCGTCATTCCACAACTCAACAAGCACATCGTTGGCTTTCACCCGGTCGCCCTTGTGCACCGGCAGGCGTTCAATTCGGCCACCGATGGTAGGCGCAAGTTTGGAACGGCGACAGGCATTGACGGTGCCCGCGCGCGTATTGGCAACGAGCGCCTCGACGGTACCCCGGTCGACGGCCTTAGCAACCACAAGCACGGGCGCCTTGCGCGTCGCGAAAAAAATGAGGCCACCGACAAGGAGTACCGAAATCAGCCCAATGATGACGTTGCGAACACGGTGTGGAGAATTAGGCATGAGCCCTCACGGTAGACAGAATTTCCTCGGCGACCCGCCGACCGGACTGCACTGCGCCATTCATCGTGCCGCGAAACTCCGCCGAGCAATGTTCACCTGCAAAATAGATGCGGCCTTCCGAATTGCCCTCAATACCCGCAAACTCGGTCCACTGCCCTGGCCTGTAGCAGGAGAGGCTTCCTTTTGAGTACGGTAGTGTCGGCCAATGAATACGCTCCACCTGATCCGCGTAGGCGTCACGCGCGCCAACGAACGCCCGCTCCAATCCTACGAGCAGACGCCGTACCTGCTGATCCGCACGATCATGCGCCAGTTCGAGCCCGGGGCGTCCCGCGACACTGATCGACAATCCGGATATGGACGTGTTCTGCATGTAAGTATGATCCCAACAGTGCTGAAGAGGTGCATCCGTCAGCAATTCACCCGCAGGATGTTTCTCTGCCCATACGCGCTGATTAAAGCGGCATAACAACCGGGCGTGGGTGCCATATCCCAGCTCCTCAATCGCTTTGCGCTTTTCGGACGAAAGCGGCAAATCCAATTTGACATCACGCAGAACCGAAAAAGGAAGTGCGAGAACTACGATGTCTGCGCGTACTTCTTCGGCGTTACCCTTGGGATCATCGAGCGTCAAAAGGTAATCGTGATCCCGCCGCCGCAACTCGCGCAGGATTTTTCCGTACTGAATCTGGCCTTCGACCTGCTGCGCCAGACGGTGCGCAAGTTGAGTATTACCGCCGGCGATCGTGTAGCGAGCGTCATTGTCCCTGAAATTGGCAAATACGCCGCGCGATAACGCGCCTGAAGCCCAATGGATCAGATTCAATGCGGACTGCTGTTCTACGTCCAGGCCAAATTCTGCGACGAACGCAACGTCAATCAGTGCGCGCAACCATCCACGGCAGTCCAGTTGATCGAGATATTCCGACAGCGGCGTATTGTCCAATCTTGCGAGTTGCGAGCCCGCTGTGGTGGCGAGCCCCACGTCCTTCAGCAGCGCTGCATCGGCAGCAATGCGGGATGCAATTCCGCGAAACTCGTCAGCGATCTGGCTTTCGCTATGAAACGAGCCCTCGGCAAAATATGCCGGTGTGATTCCACTTGCAGTGCCGCGATCCAGAAGCTTGAGCTCGAATTCCTGAATCAGTTTCAGAAGGTCCGAATGCTGTGTTCCAATGAACTCCCCACCCGCCTCGGATGTGATATTTGGCCCCAGAAAACCGTTCAGAGTATAAACACGCCCTCCAACGCGATCCGCGGCTTCATAAATGTCCGCGACGATTCCCGCCTTTCGCAATAGGTAAGCCACGTGGAGACCCGCCAATCCAGCTCCCACGATGGCGATCGTCGGCCCGGCGCGGGAACATGCCGCCAGATTCCCTAACCCAGTACTCGCGACGGCGACCCCCGCTAAAAAACCGCGGCGTGTCAATTTGGGATCAGCGTCGCGGAATCGGTAAGGACCCTCTCGATGCGTTCCTTTTTCCGCGCACTCACGCAAGAGTTGACGAAGAATCCCCAGCAACGCTGTTTGGTCCGAGAAAGTGCGTCCACGCATTGTCATTCCGTCTCTGCCTGTTTGTGGCACATCACATATTTTGAATTTTAGCTTCACGTTGACGGCCCGAGCACGCGCAACGGTCGACCTACGTCACAGTTGATTTCATGCCACCCCCCTAGACTTCACTCTCACGGAAGCTGAATGCGCCGAGGGGGACAATCAAGCGCGCAGCAGCACCATACGAACGGACTGGATAAGGGGTCGAAGTAATGAAAGGGGTGATGAAGGACAAGGGGGTACTTGTCTTGGGCGCGGCGCTCGCCGCGCTGTTTTTTGGTCCCTCGGAAGCAGCATTTGCGCACTCGCGCTGGAAAACGGACTCTACCGTTCTTGTCCCGCGCTCGACGTCATCGGGCCTGAAGACCGGCCCCTGCGGAGGCGTTCCGCGGACCGCGACGCCAAAAGTCTTTTCTCCCGGCCAGGTCATCGAAGTCGAATGGGAAGAAACCATTAACCACCCCGGTTCTTTTCGCATAGCATTTTCTCCCGCAGACGACCTGGGATTTGACGACCACGTACTTTACAGCGTGGCCGATATGTTGGGCGCAGAAACTCCGATGCCCCACTTCTACAAGGCAACAATCACATTGCCCATGCAAGCCTGTGCCTCATGCACCCTGCAATTGATACAGATCATGACGGACACGATGCCTCCGTCCAATTATTACTCCTGCGCAGATATTCAACTTGTCGCTGACGGTGGCAACACCGGAAGTGGCACCGGAGGAGGCTCAACGCCGCCTGCAGTTCCGGACGACATCAAGATCTTCGCCCAATCGTTGTTAGACGATTTCAATTCTGCGGATATGAACAAGGACAATGCGCTGAGTTTTAGTGAAATCCAGTCGGTTTATCCTTCGGTGACCGCCGAACAGTTTAACCAGCTGGATGTGACCAAGGATGGTCTCCTTTCGGTCCCGGATCTCGAGGCTATCGCCGGTTCATCGAGCGGCACAGCCAGCAACCCACCTGCATCAGGAAACACGGGCCGGCCACCGCGTTCCGCAGAAAATTCTTCATCCGCCGGAAGCTTTGACTGGACCCTGCTGCTACTCGGCATCGCATATCTGCTGCTGCTGCGGGATCGACGCAAGAAGGCGCGCCTGCACGGGCATCTGCCTCACTACTACGACCTGCTTCCACCCCGTCGCCGCTAGCGTGGGTTACGGGGTGTCAGGAAATGCCTGACTTGCTCGAGCGTTCCATGATTGATTACGACGTCCGCCTGCGCTTGCACTTTTGGCTTGGCGCGATACGCCACTCCGAGGCCTGCGCGATTCAACATTTTTAAGTCGTTTGCACCATCACCCATCGCGATCGCCTGATCCGGAGTGATATTCATTTCCTTGCAGAGTTCCAACAAGAAGCTTTCTTTGGCTTCTGCGCCAACAATGCCATTCACGACACGGCCACTCAGTGCACCGTCGCTTATTTCCAGCACATTTGCGCGAGCAAAGTCGAGCCCGAGTCTCTGCTTGAGGCGTTCCGTAAAGAACGTGAACCCACCGGATACCAGCGCCACTTTGATACCGTTTTTCTGTAACCAATCAATCAACACTTCAGCACCCGGATTTGGCTTCAGGCGCTCGTCGTATACGCGCTGTAGCACGTCTGGCGCCAGGCCAGCGAGCAGACTGACGCGCTGAGTCAACGATTGCTCGAAATTCAATTCGCCGCGCATTGCCGCTTCGGTAATGGCACTGACTTTTGGCTTCAGCCCGGCAAAATCGGCGATCTCATCGATGCACTCGATGTTGATCAGCNNCTTCGATTCGAAATATTCGGACAACGCAGGAGCGATTGAAGGCGTATGCAACACGACGACGGGACGATCAGACACGATGTGCTCTCTCAATTTGATTGGTTTTCAAGCCAGATGAGTGTCGCCATTCGTCCGGTAGCGAGGTCACGGCGATATGAAAAAAACCGCTTGGCGTCAGAAAAGGTACACCAACCGCCACCGTAGATGCGATCGATACCAATGCGCTGAAGTCGTCGGCGCGCCAGCCCTTCGAGGCTGGCAAAATATTTCCCCGGCCCGGCATCATTGAAGTACGCGGCACTTTCAATATCCTGTTCCAGGAATGCTTCTCGCACTTCGGCACCGACTTCAAATTTCTCCGGACCCAGCGCAGGACCCAGCCAGGCCATGAGTTGATTCGGTGAACCTGAAAACGTCGCAGCGGCCGCCTCAATGACGCCGGCACACAAACCACGCCAGCCGGCGTGTGCTGCGGCGACCCATGTCCCTTGATCGTCGCACAGCAGTACTGGCAAACAATCGGCGGTGAGTACCGCACACACGGGTCCTCCGGGCTGCACCGCAAAACTGGCGTCCGCCTCCGGCGGATCTTTTGGGCGGGGTTCTTTCGTATCGTACACGCGCGTTCCGTGGACCTGACGCAACCAGATCGGCGCGCTTGGCAGCGCCAGACTCTCTACAAGTCGCGCACGATTTTGGCTGACCGCGGAAGGATCATCTCCCACATGATCCCCCAAATTGAACGACGCATAGCTTCCCGCGCTGACACCACCGCGACGCGTCGTACTGGCCGACCGAACCCCGGCGGGTACGGGCCAGTCAGGGATAATCCAATCGATAGAGCTCATTCGAAATCCTGGTCCTGAGCTTCAGTGTCCTCACGCAGGCACTCGAGCAAAGTACGAATATCGCCGGGCAACGGCGCACGCCATTGCATGTGTTTTCCAGACGCTGGATGGATCAACGCCAGTTTCGATGCATGAAGCGCCTGGCGTGGAAACGTGCGCAACATCGTCACAAGTTCGGGCAGCGCGCGCGCCGGAATGCGGACCCGGCCACCGTAGACGGGATCACCGACAATCGGAAAATGTATGTGCGCCAAATGCACTCGAATCTGATGAGTTCGGCCGGTCTCGAGTGACACCCTCAGATGGGTATGGGCCCGGAACCGCTCCACAACGCGAAAATGCGTAATGGCCTCGCGGCCGTCCACACGAACCGCCATTCGCTTGCGTTCCGTAGGGTGCCGGCCCATTGGGGCCTCAATCGTATCGCCCGAAATAACCTGCCCCAACACCACAGCATCGTACTCGCGGGTCACGGTCCGCTTCTGAAGCTGTGCGACGAGATTGGCTTGGGCTTCAAGGGTTCGCGCTACAACCAGCAGTCCGCTAGTGTCTTTATCCAGGCGGTGCACTATTCCGGCCCGCGGAACCGCCGCAATCTCCGGAAAATGATGCAATAACGCATTAAGAATGGTGCCCTGGCGATTACCTGCGGCCGGGTGAACGACCATTCCGGCGGGCTTGTTCAAGACAACGATACTGTCGTCGGAATAAGCAATATCGAGCGGAATTTCCTCCGGCTGGTCTTCCACCTCCCGCTCAACCGGTGCATGTAACTGAATTTGCTCACCTCCCACAACCTTGTCCTTGGCGCGCCTAACCAGACCATCAACCTTGACGCGCTCTTCGCGCAGCCATTTTTGCAGGCGCGATCGGGAAAAATCAGGAAACAACTCGGCCAAGACAAGATCCAATCGGCGACCATGCATTGAGTCGGGAACCTGCGCCGTACGCGAAACGTAATCCGTAGTCACCACAGTGTGTCTTTGTCGGGGATAGGTATGTATAATGCCAAACCTTTTTTAGGAAGGCACAGGGGATGAATCGCTGGAGACGCTTTGAGTGGTGCGTCGTCTTGCTGGTCGCGCTCGCGGCCGGTTGCGCGTCGTCCCCAGAAGATGCCGACGAAACAAAAGATTGGTCCGCTGAGCGCATTTTTAAAGAAGCCAAGTCTGCACTCGATGCTGGCGACTACGAAACCGCAATCAAGAATTTTGAGAAGCTTGAAGCCCGGTTTCCGTTCGGTCGGTATGCCCAGCAGGCACAGCTTGAAACAGCCTTTGCCTACCACAAGTCAAAAGAAGTCGAATCCGCCATATCGGCCTGTGATCGGTTCATAAAGCTTCACCCCACCCATCCCGCCGTTGATTACGCCTATTACCTTCGCGGCCTGGCCGGGTTTCAGGATGGAATCAACGAGTTCGAAAAAAACGTTGGAAAGAATCCAGATCATATGGACGTCGGTCTGGCGCGGCGTTCGTACCAGTACTTCGGCGAGCTTTTGGCAAAGTTCCCCACCAGCAAATACGCGGCCGATTCAAATCAACGTATGGTGTATTTACGAAATAAATTGGCGCAACACGAAGCAGACGTCGCATCATATTATCTTCGCCGGGGGGTGTTCGTAGCTGCTCTAAATCGATCGAAATCGATTATCCAGACTTATCCGCGAACACCGGCAGTTGCAGACGCTCTCGCCATCATGACTAAAGCGTACAACGAATTGAAAGTATTCGATCTGGCGCGGGATAGCATTCGTGTTTGGGAACTCAATTATCCCGCAGATAGCCGTATACCGGAAATGAAAGTGTTGTTGGCACAGGCAATAGCGCCCGCGAGTGGAGACACGGCGCCGTAGCCTGAGGGTAGACAAATCGTCCGCCATGACGGACGAAAAATGAGTTGAAGCTGCCTTATTTTCGTAACGTGAAAATTTCACATTATGGGCACTCAAAATGCCGCGGTGAAAACATCCGCCGTTTAGTAGTTTAAGTTATGAACTCGCCGGGTTGGCCGGCGAACGACAGGAAGCACGGACATGAACGGAAAAACAGATATGAAAAAAGCGGTCGCGATCATTGTCGCAGTTGTCGTATTGAGCCTCGCGGAAATTGCCACTGCGCGCAATCACACGATGCATGTCGCACAGTGCGATGGAAAGTGGTACAGCCCGATCGTGGATTTTGCAACGGGCGAAGAATCTGCCGGGCCTTGCGGCAGCAACAAATAGGTTTTAAGACGAACATCGGCAGTCGACCAGCGTTGAGTACCCAGCCTGTTAAAGTGAAAGGCGGTTCCTTTCGCGTCAGATTGCGTCGTGATCGGATTCGCCGGTGCGAATTCGAACGACCCGCTCCACATTGGTAACAAAGATCTTCCCGTCCCCGATCTTTCCGGTACGAGCCGCGTTTGTAATCGCCTCGATACAGCGTTCAAGCTGATCTTCGTTTATCACGATTTCAATTTTTACCTTCGGCAAAAAGTCCACCACGTATTCGGCACCGCGGTACAGTTCGGTGTGCCCTTTCTGTCGCCCGAACCCCTTCACTTCGCTCGCCGTCATCCCTGTAATACCGATTTCAGACAACGCTTCACGAACGTCGTCAAGTTTGAACGGTTTGATGATGGCGTCGATTTTCTTCATCGGGTGGATCTCCGGTTAATTATTAAGACAATTCTTGGCGCGCCAGATCGGCATCAGCATTGAACGCGCGCCACCTCATTATTCTTGGCACTCCTTGCGACAAGCGCAAGTACGACGCGCCTATTTTTCGATTTCGTCGAGATATCCCGATGTTATTGGGTATCGCCGATCCTTTCCAAACGCGCGCCGCGTAATTCTTACCCCTGGCGGGGCCTGTCGTCGTTTGTATTCATTGCGATGGACCATTCGAATCACTCGTTTGACTGTATCGGCATCGTAGCCGTCGGCCACAATTTGCTCGACATTGCGATCTTTTTCTACATAACGTTCCAGAATCGCATCAAGGATCGGATACGGAGGAAGTGAATCCTGATCCACCTGATCCGGAGCGAGCTCCGCTGACGGCGCGCGCTCGATGACGCGTCGCGGAATCACCGGCGCGATGGTATTTCGGTATTCCGCCAGCTTGTACACCAGCGTCTTTGGAACATCCTTCAGAACGTCAAACCCGCCGGCCATATCGCCGTACAGGGTCGCATAACCCACGGCCATCTCGCTCTTGTTTCCGGTGGTCAGTACCATTTTTCCTTTCTTGTTTGATATCGCCATCAGCAACATCCCTCGGCAACGCGCCTGGATATTTTCCTCCGTTACGTCAGGCTTACGCCCAGCAAATTCCGTTTTGAGGCTCTCCAGAACGACGTCATAAACCGGCTCGATCGATATTTCGCGATAATCGACCCCCATGGTTTTGGCCTGCATCGCCGCATCTTCCAGGCTGATGTCCCGCGTGTACGGCGAGGGCATCATTACCGCTTCTACTCGTCCCTGCCCCAGAGCGTCTGCCGCAATCGCCAGCGTCAGAGCGGAATCAATTCCGCCCGACAATCCCAGCACGGCTCCGTTAAATCCGTTTTTTTCCACATAGTCATGCACCCCGAGTACCAATGCGGAATAGACGCTTGCAACCTCATTCTGATTTCTTGCGATATCGCCGGGCTGAAAAGACGCTGTTTTTCCATCATCGGTGAGTTCCGCCAGGAATACTCCTTCCTGGAAAGGCGGCGCATGCATCACGATCGCGCCTGTCGAATTCATCGCGAATGAACCACCGTCGAACACAAGCTCGTCCTGTCCACCGACGAGGTTGACGTACGCAATCGGAACCTTTCCTTCCATTGCCCGGAGTCGAACGGTTTCCTCCCGCTCGAGCCCCTTGCGCATGTGGTATGGCGATGCATTGATATTGAAAATGGCGCGCGCGCCGGCATCGACGACCTGCCGTGTCGGTTCTGCCATCCAGATGTCTTCGCAAATGGTGATGCCGAGCGGGATTCCCTTGATCTCCACAACGCAGGGTTGCGTGCCGGCGAGGAAATAGCGTTTTTCGTCGAACACGCTGTAGTTCGGCAAGTGTTGCTTGCGATAGTTGGCGACAATGCGTCCGCTTCGGAGTACTGCGCACGAGTTGAAGATTCCTTGCGGCGTGTCTTCCGGATACCCCACGATTACGTCAATTCCGTCCGCTGCCTGAGCCAGACGCTCCAGCGCGTGGCGTACCGGCGGATAAAAAGCCGGCCTCAAAAGCAGATCCTCCGGCGGATAACTGGTCAGCGCAAGTTCCGGAAACAAAACAACATCCGCCTTCAGCAAGTCACGCGCTTGAGCGACCGCGGCCAGACAGGATTCAACATTGCGTGACATCGCGCCCACCAGGTAGTTCTGCTGCGCGAGCGCGATCCGAAGGTGTGTTGTCATGGAATTACAGCGCGCGGTTCCAGACTACGCGAGCCGGGCACTCATCAGCTTGCCCATTTCGGCGGGCGAACGCGCCACCGTGACCCCCGCAGCCTCAAGCGCAGCGATCTTTCCGGAGGCAGTTCCCTTTCCACCGGCGATGATGGCGCCCGCATGCCCCATGCGCTTGCCTTTGGGCGCCGTAACGCCGGCGATATATGCGACAACGGGTTTTGTCACATGGGCCTTGATGAACTCGGCGGCTTCTTCTTCCGCGCTGCCGCCAATCTCGCCGACAAGTATGATTCCGCGCGTTTGTGGATCCGCCTGAAAAAGCTCCAGGCAATCGATGAAATTCATCCCCTGAATGGGGTCACCCCCGATTCCGACGCACGTGCTTTGCCCCAATCCGCTGAGTGTGGTCTGGTGGACTGCTTCGTAGGTCAATGTCCCAGATCGCGAAACAATACCGACGCTGCCAGGTTTGTGAATTGCGCCGGGCATGATTCCAATCTTGCATGCGCCGGGCGTAATCAGGCCCGGACAGTTCGGACCCACGAGGCGCGATTTTGAACCCTTCAGTGCCGCCTTGACCCGGAGCATGTCGAGAACAGGAATGCCTTCCGTAATGCAGGCAATCACCTCGATTCCCGCATCTGCAGCTTCCAGAACAGAATCCGCCGCATAGGCGGCCGGCACAAAAATCATGGTAGCGCTGGCGCCGGTATCGCGAACCGCATCGCGCACGGTGTCGAACACCGGCAACCCAAGATGGGACTGTCCGCCTTTCCCCGGCGTGACGCCACCGACCATCCGTGTGCCATAGGCAATGGCTTGTTCGGAGTGAAAAGTTCCCTGATTGCCGGTGAATCCTTGGCAGATCACTTTCGTATTTCCATCGACCAAAATGCTCATGGTGCTTTTCGCGCCTCACGGACCGCGGTGCGTGCGGCCTCGGTAAGATCATTCGACGCGATGATGGCTAGCCCGCTGTTGTTCAACAGTGCGCGACCTTTATCGACGTTTGTACCTTCCAGTCGCACGACAACCGGAATTTTCACTCCGACTTCGCGAACTGCAGTGATGATTCCCTCGGCAATCAGATCGCATCGCACGATACCGCCGAAAATATTCACGAGGATGGCTTTCACCTTGGTGTCCGACAGCAAAAGCTTGAACGCTTCGGCAACTTTTTCTGCACTCGTGCCGCCGCCCACATCGAGGAAGTTGGCCGGCATTCCGCCTTCCAGCTTGATGAGATCCATTGTGGCCATCGCGAGTCCTGCGCCATTCACCATGCAACCGATGTCGCCGTCCAGCGTGATGTAGTTCAGGCCGAACTGCTGCGCACGATTTTCTTTTTCGTCTTCCTGCGTCGCATCGCGAAGATCCGCCAGCGATTTCTGGCGATAGAGGGCGTTGTCATCGACATTGAGCTTGGCATCGACTGCCAGCATTTCATCTTGCGCAGTTACGACCAGAGGATTGATTTCGATCAGGCTGAGATCTTTTTCCATGAACAATCGATACAGACTGGTCATGATCTTGCCGAGCGCATTTGATGTCGCGCCACGCAAACCGAGCGCGAATGCAAACTGGCGACATTGGTATGGCTGCAGGCCGGCGACCGGATCGACCGTTGCCGTTATGATCTTGTCGGGATGCTTGGAGGCCACTTCTTCAATGTCAACGCCGCCCATGGATGAAGCCATGAACGCCACGCGCTGGGCGCGCCGATCAACGACGGCGCCCAAATAGAGCTCGCGTGCGATCTTGCAGGGCGACTCCAGCCACACCATATTGACGGGCTGCCCGTCACTGGTCGTCTGATGGGTCACCAGGCGCCGGCCCAACAAGCCGGAAACGAACTCGTCCAATTCTGTGAAGCCGCGCACATATTTCACGCCGCCGGCCTTACCGCGTCCGCCCGCGTGTACCTGCGCCTTTACGACCCACTCGGTGCCGCCCAGCTCACGCGCAGCGGCGCGCGCCTCGTCCAGCGAATGCGCCAAACGCCCGGGAGCCGTGGGAATTCCGTAATCCTTGAAGAGTTGCTTGGACTGATATTCGTGAAGATTCATCGTGTCTATCACACGTCTCGAGTCTGGGACGTTATACTACATGGACTTGAATTACCCAACTTTTTGTCGATGCAGTGCTTGGTCAATTTTCTCGCACGCGGTACGCTCGATTCTGATGAAATCTAACCTTCTGATCGCCGCACTGATGTTCGCCGTGTCCACCGCTGCCTTCAGCCGGGGGAACTCTGCGGACGACCTCGACCCTCAGTACATCGAGGGCGTCAGTGCTGCGCGCAAAGGTGACTACGAAGCCGCGTTGAAACTCTGGATACCGCTGGCCAACAAAGGCGACGCAGAAGCGCAATACCGCGTTGGATCGCTGTACCGCCTCGGACTTGGCACAGCCAAGGACCCAGACCAGGCTTTCAAGTGGTTTAGCGCCGCCGCAAAGCAGGACCATCCGAAGGCCCTCTATAATCTCGGGGTCATGTACGGCACCGGCGTCGGTGTGGCCCAGGATGATGACAAGGCCAAACAGCTCATCGAGCTCGCCGCGTCGAAAAAAGTCGATATCGCCAAGCGATGGCTGAAGCGCCCGCGCGATGGACAGTTGGGGGATGCTGCTGGTGAGCCGTCGTCCACACTGGCCGGGACCGGATTTGCCCCGGGCGCACTGATCGACATCAACGAGAAGAACCTCGATCTCAATCTCGCCTTGCGCTGGGAATCCCGCCGCGGCGACACGAAATCAATCGACTTGCTTCTAAAAGCCGGCGCGAACGCCAACACGGCAGACAAGAATGGCCGTACGCCACTGATGGAAGCAGCCATGTCCGGAGAAGTCCGCGCATTGAAACGCCTGATTCAGGCGGGCGCGCAGGTCAATGCGCGAGACAATTACCGAAATTCGGCCCTTATTCTTGCGGCGAGCAAAAATCAGAATCTGATCATTCGCGAATTGCTGAAAGCCGGTGCGGGCATCGACACACAGGACAAGCGTGGCGATAACGCGCTCGCGGTAGCGACATACAACAACCATCTCAAGGCAATGCAGGAGCTGATAAGTTCTCGCGCCAACATCAACAATCGCAATATCGAAGGGCGCACGCCGCTCATGCACGCTGCAGTCGGAAAGCGCGGCGATGCGCTGCGCTTACTCATCAACAGTGGCGCGGATTTGAACATTCGCGACGAGGCCACAAAAACGGCCCTCATGCTCGCCGTTGAGCGGAACCATCTCGATATCATTGCCGAATTGATACAGGCCAAGGCAAACATCGCGTCCACGACGGCAGCGGGCGACACCGCGATGCACCTGGCCGTCATCAATAATCAACCCAACGCGCTCAAGGTTCTGCTTGAAAACGGCGCCAATCCGGATGTTCGCGACGCCTTCGGCAAGACGGCCCTGATCATCGCCGCACAGGCAGGACAGACCGATATTGCAGCTTTGCTGATCAACTTCCGGGCCGATCCGGAAATCCAGGACAAATTCGGGCGAACCGCAATTACCTACGGGGCCGAAAAAAATTTCGTGGATATCGTCAAGATGCTGTTGGCGCGCCGCGCGAAGATCGACGCCCGGTCCCGTGAAGGCTGGACCGCCCTCACCTACGCGGTCGAACGCAATCACCAGGAAACAGCCCGCCTGCTTCTCGCCAACGGGGCCGACGCGGATGCATCAACGGTCGACGGCTGGACACCGCTGATGTTTGCGGCACGCAACGGAAATGTCGATTTGGCGCGTACGTTATTGGAAAAGAACGGAAATGTTAATGGCCGAAACAACAAAGGCCAATCACCGCTGTACCTCGCCATCGAGAACGATCACACCGCCACGATCGATCTACTGATCAAATCCGGCGCCGAAAAAGTGCCCGCCCCGCTGCCCCCAGGAACGGTCAAATAAGTCCTTTCTGATCCGATACATAACCATCGACCCGGCGATGATGCCGGGTCATGGTGCGGTGCATTATTGTCATGACTCTGCGTAACAAGACGCTGCTGATCGTCGGCCTGACGTTGTTTGGCCTGATTGCAGCTGTCTACGGTGCAACGGTATTGATTCTGGATCGCGGATTTTCCGAACTGGAAACTTCGCAAATGCGCGAAAATTCGGTTCGGATGCAGCTTGCCATCGAGCGCGAGTTGCAACAGCTGGATTCGTTTACCCGCGACTACGCGGTTTGGGATCTGGCAGCGAACTTTCTGGACGGCCGATTCCCCGAGTTCCCCGAGAAGTACCTGACACCCGACACCTTCGACACTCTTCGCGTCGACCTGTTGATCTATGCGGACCGAAACGGCGTGGTCCGGTTCGCACAAAGCTACGACCACACAAACGGCGCCGCGACCGGTGTTGCCGCGAAAATTTCTCCATTAATGACACGCCAGGATGGATTGTTGTTCAACCCGAATTCGACCGCAGGCAAACATGGACTGTTACGGGCCGGATCGACACTGCTGTTGTTCGCTGCGCATCCGGTAGAAGCGGCCTTGAATTCGACTGGCAATGCCGGATCGTTGGTGATCGGCCGCGTATTGGACGAGAACGCACTGAAACGCCTTGGCGAACTGATTCAGATGGACCTCGCGGTCAGCAGCATCGTCGGCGAATTGCAGGATGATTTTGCTGAAGCGTGGGAACATCTCAAACACGGCGAGACGGGCCCTTACCTTACGCCGCTGGATGACAACATCTACGCGGCTTACCAGATCATGCTGGACCAATCACGGCGACCGGTTGCACTGCTGCGCATGTCGGCCAAACGCGATGTTTATGCCCAGGCGCGCTCCACCATGGGTTATCTGCTCGGCGCACTGCTTGTGGTTGGCGTCGTATTCATTGCAATTACCTTGGTGAATCTTGAACGCATGGTCCTGGCGCGTGTCGAGCGCATTACCGAAGAAGTAAACACCATTGCGATGGGCGGAGAAATGTCGCGCCGCGTTACAGTGCTTGGCAGCGATGAGCTTAGCGCTCTGGCACAGCACATCAATCACCTGATGCAAAACATCACTTCCCAGATTGACCTCGAAAAAGCCGTTGCGAACGCTCAGTCTTCGGCGCAGGCCAAGTCGATTTTCCTGGCCAACATGAGCCACGAGTTGCGTACCCCATTGAATGCCATCATTGGCTACAGTGAACTGGTGCAGGACACGGTGGTTGACCATGGTCTGTCCGGCGTAATACCGGACCTGCAGAAGATCGTGGAAGCGGCGCGCCACCTGCAAAGCATCATCTCTGCCGTGCTGGATATTTCGCGAATCGAGGCCGGCAAGATGGAGCTCGATTCCGGTCCGTTCGATCTGCGCGCCAACGTCAACGCCGTGCGTGACATCGTTGCGGTCCGCGCCAAAGAAAAGAACATCGATTTCTTCGTGCATGTATCGCAAAACGTTCCGCCACGCATCATCGGGGATGACGCGCGCCTGCGGCAGATTCTTGTAAATCTCGCCAACAACGCGATCAAATTTACCGAACGTGGTTCAGTGGAAATCAATGTCGATGCCGATCCGCGCGCGGACCATGACGGATGGGAATTTCATTTCAGTGTGCGCGACAGCGGCATAGGTATCCCGGCGCAACGCTTTGATCGTTTGTTCAAGGCATTTAGCCAGGTGGACCCCTCAAGCAACCGCAAATACGGCGGCACCGGCCTCGGGCTCGCGATCAGCAAGCAACTGTGCGAAATGATGGGCGGGAAAATGTGGGTGGAAAGTATCGAAGGAATCGGGTCGACGTTTCACTTCACGATCCGCGCAAAAATCGCCGCGGTGGAAAACACACCGCATGCCGACGCGATGTAGCGATCAACTGCAGTTCACACCAATCTGATTTGACGCGGGATCGTCGGACGAATTGATATCGCCGTCGATATCGACAACCGACGCCCCCAATGTGTTGATAAGCACCTGGACCTCGCTGCACGAGATCAGCGGATTTAACGCCAGCAGGATTTGCGTCGCTTTTGTGAGACTGACCAAGGTTGAAATCTTGCCAACCGACGCGTCGCCCAAGCTGTTTTTGGTGAGGTCCAGCACTTCAAGATTGGTCAATGCCGCGGCCGGACTCGCATCCTGGATCACGTTGTATCCCGCGTAGAGCTCTTTGAGATTGGTCAGTCCGGAAACCGGTGTCAGGCTGCTGATCACGTTGTCGCTGATCACCAGCCGCGTCAGGTTGGTTAATCCGGAAATTGAATCCAGATACGCCTGCTGGATGGAATTACTCCCCAAATCCAGGCTGACCAGGCTGGTAATGGGAGCCAACGCGCTGAGCGCCGTCACCTGGTTGTCGAACAGAACCAACACCTGCAAATTTTTCATTCCGCCAAGCGGCGTCAGTGTACTGATTGCGTTGTGTGAAAGGCGCAAGTCCTGCAACGCCGTCAAATTTTGTAGCGCGCTGATATCAGAAAGTTTGCTCCCATCCGCTGGATCGTGTTCCGCCCAGAGAACCTGCATTTGTGTCATTCCAGCAACCGGAGACAGGTTTGAAACGCGATTGTTTTCTACCCGCAAATCCAACATGCTCGTCATGCCATTCAGCGGCGACAAGTCTGAAATCTGCCCCGGCGTTGCCGCGTTGTGACCAATCCAGAGATACTGCATCCGATCAAGGGCAGCGATCGGCGTGAGATCTGTAAATCCATTGTCTTGAAGATATAGCTCCGTCATTGCGGTATGTCCGGACAATGGAGACAGATCGACTACTGCATTGGCGTTAGCCCGGAAGGCGAATACGTTGAAGTGTCCGTCCAGCACACTCAAATCCGAGATGTCGCTGTTTCCAACACCAAATACCGAGAGATTCGAAAGCGAATCCAGCTCGGTCAGACCGGTCGTGGATGTATTTGATTCCAAAAACAAGCGAATCAAATTCGTGAACTGCGCCAAGCCGGTCAGATCCAGGGCGCCTTGACCGCTACACTCGATGGAAATCGCCTGATGAAGGTAAAACCAACCGAACGCTGCTGCCGTGCCGTTGATGCAAGCCTGCAACTTCGAATCAGTGACAGCTGCAACAACATCCGCAATCCGCGTCGCATTCGGAACAATGGAGTTCTCATCTGAAAGCGAGGACTGGCCTTCCCGATTCAACGCGGCAAGCCGGTAGTAGTACCGAGTGCCATTGGTCAGGGATAGTTGTGTGTACGGTAGTGTGACGTTCTCAATCACGACATCGCCGGTGGTCACATTTCCCGTTGCGTTCCAGTAAATGTTGTATCGAAGTGCATCGTCGATTTCATCGGATTCCACAGAAATCTGTTCTCGCCCCGCCCGCGCAACCAAGCGGCGCGGCGTGGCCGGCGCATCATCACTCGGAGTCACCGCGACTTCAGCAGAAGGCGTCCCCGTTGTCCCGGAAATAACGGCAGACACGCTGTAAAAGACTGTTGTTCCTGCAGTGCGGCCAGCATGTACGTACGGCGAAGTTACATCAGTTATGGTTTGGGTCGCACCACCACTCGTGTACCAGCGCAGGGTGTAACTGCTCGCACCCAAAACATCGGGCCACGTGATCGTCGCGCTCTTGCTGCCGGCAAGCACTTTCACACCGGATGGAATCGTACTTATCGAAGCGGCCGGTGTTGTTGCCAGTTCACGCGACAGCTCGCTCGAGCCCCGCGAATTATTCGCCGCTATGGCGTAGTAATAGCGCGTGTTATTTGTTAGTCCGGTCTGTGTATAGGATGTGCCCGTGGTAGAGATTTTCTCTGACGCTGAAGAAATTCCGGCGCTCTTTCCCCAATAGATGTCGTAAGACGTTGCTCCGGCCACCGGCTGCCAGGACAACGTCGCCGATCCGCTGCCGGAGGTCACGGCCACCGCCGTCGGTCGCAACGGCTCTGACAAGAACGGGACCGCTACGACTTCTGTTGACAAGGCGCTTTCCCCGCCCGACGTCTGGGCAGTCACTACAAAGTAATATGGTTTTCCGTTCGTCAACCCGGTGACGAGTGTTGGCGAAGTCGCATCTGTGATCGCGGTGCTGGATGTCGTAACGCCGGTCGATGATTGCCAGTAGACGTTGTAGGCCGTCGCGCCCGCAACACCGTTCCACCGAATCTCAACGCGTCCGTCACCCATGTGCGCATCGACGGGCTCCGGTATCGCGGCGCTCTGGCTATTGGGAACAATCGAAGCCTCGGTGGACAGACTGCTTTCACCTTCCGCCGTTACAATGCTGTACGCGTAGTAATACGTCGTTCCGTTGGTCAGTCCGGATTGTTCGTAGTGGGCTTCGGTTGAATTGGTTTTGTTGCTGGAATACGAAACACCCGGCGCTGTCGCCCAGTACAGGTTGTAACTGGTCGCCGCGGCCACGCGCGGCCAATGCAGATACGCCGCCTGATCGCCCGCAATTGCGGCGAATCCCTCGGGCTTGTAACTCGTCGCAGTGAAGCTTCCGCCCCCCCCGCCGCCGCCACCGCAGGCAACAAGTGCGAAAATCAGTAAAAAAAGGAGAGCGGGCAGACCCGCACGGTCACCGCAACCGTTCCGAATTCGGTCACTTTTCATTTGGAAGCCCCCTGAACGGCCCATAGGCTACCATGCCCGTTTCACCCCGGCGACCGCAGGTCAACCGCGGCCCCTGTTTCTCAACAACCCATGGCCGTCCATGACGAAGTTATCAATTTAACTTTCCGGATGGGGGTTTACGGCGCACCGGCCGAATCCGTACCATGTTTCCATGTGTCTTGGCGTCGAGCCGCTCAATGACTGACAGCAAACCTGCAGCGCCGCTTTATTTCGTCAATGCGCCCGTCGATTTCTTCTTCATCGGCGGCGCCTCAATAGTCACATTTATTGGAATTTCGCTGTTCTATACCCCGGTACGCACGCCGGAGGCCATTTCGCTGGCGATCTTCTTGATGTGGATCATCAACTGGCCGCATTTCTCGATGTCCACCCATCGCCTGTACCACAATCGCGCCAATATTCAGCAGTATCCGATTACCGCGATCGTGGTGCCCTTCCTGATACTGGGCGCGGTGGTCTTGAGCTTTGCCTACCCGACGACGGTCGCTCCGTATTTCGTAAAACTCTTTTTGATCTGGTCGCCGTATCACTTCAGTGGGCAGACCGTCGGAATCAGTCTGATCTACGCGCGACGATCGGGCCTGCGCGTCGGAAAATGGGAGCGCATGGCGTTGTCGTCGTTTGTGTTCAGCACATTTTTCCTGTCAACGATTCGCGCTGAAACAACGCGCGACGGCCGCGAATATTACGGTGTCCAGTACCCCGGTCTGGGTGTCCCGCAGTGGCTCGCAAGCGCCGCGGAATGGGCGATGTGGGCTGCGTTCGCCGCCTTCATTGCCGTGGTGATTTACTGGTGCGTCAAGAATCGGCGCATCATCCCGGCCATCGTGCTGCTTCCGGCAATTACCCAGTACGTATGGTTCGTACAGTCGATATACACGCCGTCATTCCAGGAATTCGTTCCTATGTTTCACAGCCTTCAATACGTGCTGATTGCGTGGGGCATACAACTTCGCGAAAAGATGCAATTGCTGAACATCGCACCCTCGAAACGCTACGTATTCATGGAAACTATGCGCTGGAGCGGACTGAATTTTCTGGGAGGGCTCGGCCTGTTCTACGTTCTGCCGCTAGTTGGCGCATCGACGGGAACCCCTGCGCCATTTGCTGAGGGTGTCATCATTGCGGCGGTCCAGATTCATCATTTCTTCGTCGATGGTGTGATCTGGAAACTGAAGAATCAGACGGTCTCGCACCCGCTAATGATGAATATCGAGGATTTGATCCACGGTCGCACGCCGGAACCGGAGCCCGCGCGATGACATTGCGCGCTTTTTTTGCTTTTTTTGCGTTTGCGGTTTTGCCCACTCTTGCATATGCGGAACTGACGCCGGATGTCGCGCGTGAACGAATCGTCTTTAATACCGATTACGGCGACCTTGTTTTTGCCCTCTACCCCACGGTCGCGCCGCAACACGTAAAGCAAATTTTGAATCTCACGCGCCTCGGCGCGTATGACACGGCGCACGCTTATCGAATCATTCCGAATTTCATCGTTCAGTTTACGGACGTGAAAAATCGCGTCAGTCCGCTCACGGCTGAGCAATATGCAGCCGATCAGAAAATTCCGGGTGAATTCAGTACAAGCCTGAAGCACACGAAGGGCGTTCTCTCCATGGCACGTTGGGATGATCCGAACAGTGCCACCAGTTCATTTTCGATCCTGCTCGCCGATGCGCCGCATCTCGATGACAAATACACGATTTTTGGACGACTGGAGAGCGGTGGGACGACGGTAAATCGCATCCTCGGCGTTCCCCGCGAAGGCGAAACGCCAAAGATCAAGATTCTGGTTCGGTCAGCCCGAGTCGTCGACGACATCGACACGTGGTATCAGACCCACCCCGGCGACCCCGTGGAGACCATCGGCACGCCGATTCCGCAGGCGTTACCGGCCTCCGCCTCGCCTGCTGGGGACAGTGGCGGAAATACCCCTGCCGGATCGCTGAAATGGCTTGGCTATCTCGCGGCAACAATCCTGTTTATCAGTGTCATGACATTCTTCCTGTATGAGCGCCTGGACAAGCGTCAGCTCCTGTCGCTTCACATGCTCAACGGGTTGATTGCCGCGTTTGTGCTTTTCATCGTAATGATTCCGGTCGGCCACAAGCAGCCCTGGGTTGCGGGGGTTCTGTTCATCGCCCTACCCGCTCTTTTCAAATTCATGAACCGCTTCGAAAGCAGCAAATAGTCGCCTCTGTAACCCTCCGATAGCTGACCTCTGCATCGCCCGATCACCCAGCAGCACCTTCCGCAACAGGATTTGTCGAGTTCGTCACGAAACCAGTGAAGATCGCGCACTGTTGTCCAGAGACCGTACCTATTAAATTGGGCGGCACAAAACGAATTGTTATGTAGTTATACGGGGCGGGGTTAGAGGACGATGTCGAACGAGCAGCGGAATGCTTTGTTCAGGGCCTTACACCGGTTGTTAAGACCATTGGTACGCCTTCTATTGCGGAACGGAATTCCATTTGCCGCATTCGCAGATCTCGCAAAGTACGTGTACGTTGAAGTTGCCGAAAGCGAATTTTCCATTCCCGGCAAGAAGCAGACAAACTCCCGAATTGCCACCATCACCGGCCTGACACGCAAGGAAGTACTGCGTATCAGTACGCTTGAAAATGCGGAGTCGATGTACAGCGTCGAAAAGCACCACCGTGGCGCCAGAGTCGTATCAGGTTGGGTGCGTGACTCGCGATTTCACGACAATGACGGACAACCGGCCGAGCTCCCATTTGATGGGCACGCACGAAGCTTCGCCACATTGGTCCGCACCTACAGCGGCGATGTCCCGCCGCGCGCGATTCTGGACGATCTGGTGCAGGTCGGGATCGCAAGCATCGAAAAGCGAGGCCGGGTCAGACTTCTTTCCCGCGGCTACATTCCGGTCAATGGCGCAAACGAGAAGCTCGGAATCCTGGGCCAGGACGTTTCGGGACTGATTTCCACGATTGATCACAACATCCTGCAAGGCGCGACAAACCCGTTTTTCCAACGCAAGGTTTTTTACGACAACCTGCCCGAAGAATCGCTTGTCCCGCTGCGCAAATTGGTCAACCAAAAGGGGCAACCCCTTCTCGAGGAATTTGATCGCTGGGTTTCCGAGCACGACCGTGACGTCAATCCGCAGGTGACCGGCACGGGTCGGCGCGCGGCGGGAATCGGAATCTATTACTTCGAAGAATCGCCGGACAAGGAAACGCCATGATACGTACCTTGAAATGGCGCGCATTGGCACTCATGGCACTGACCCTGCTGGTCGGCGCGTGCGCAGACGGTGGCGGCGAGTCGGGAACCGGCGTGCAGCCGGGACGCCAGCCGCGCGAAACCATCCACACCGGCCCAATTACCGGTTTCGGCAGCGTGTTCGTAAATGGTATTGAGTTCGAAACCGGATCGTCTCGCATTGTGGTCGACGGCGTGCGCAAATCGGAACTCGATCTTGCTGTTGGAATGATCGTTACTGTTCGTGGCGTGGTGGATTCCAATGGACACTCCGGCGCTGCGAGCCGCGTGCAATACGCCAGCGACATCAACGGTTTGGTTTTATCCGCGTCGATCTCACCGCTTTCGGAGACCGGCACATTAAACGTTATGGGTCGTACCGTGATGATTACGGAAGACACCATGTTTGATTCAAAGATTCCTTCCGTGAAATCGATTTCGCAGATCGTTCCGGGCAATGTGGTGGAGATCAGCGGCCACACGTCCGGTGCCAGCGATATTCATGCGACCCGTGTCGCACTCAAGAGTCTCGCCTACGACGGCGGCGCATTGGGCGTGAAGGGTGTGATTTCGAACGTTACCGATTTCGGTTTTGATATCGGAACGCTCCACGTCAATTATCCGCTGGCAAGCTCCCTGATTGCGGGCTGGTATGTCGATGCGAGCGGTACACAGAATATCGTGAACAACAGCTGGACCGCGGCGGATGTGGTCAAACTCGGCGACTCCGGGGTCAAGCCTCCGCAAACCACGGAAGGCGACCCGTGGACGGGCCAAGGCGTCATTACCGCAGGACTTGTGGAAAACACGTTCAACCTCGGCGAAGTCTCGATCTCGGTTTCTTCCGCGACGCGCTACATCGGTGGAACCTCCATGAACCTGGTCGTGGATCGTCGCGTCAGCGTGCAAGGCATCGCACTGGCAAATGGCACCATTGACGCGACACAGATTGAATTCACGCCGATCGCCGTGTTTGGATCGACTTCCGGCTTGCAGAATTCCAACGCCAGCGCGTCGACAATTAAATTGCTGGGAGCCACGCTTCAAATCGATGGCGAAACGATCTTCAGGGATGATCGCGACGCGGTGCGCAGCTTTAACCTCTCGAACATGTCGGTCGGGGATCGCCTTGCGATTCGCTTCGCGCAAACTGCAGACGGCGGTTTACTCGCAACAAAAATCATTCGCGTGCAGCCGACCGGATCGCCGGACGAACTTAGCGGGCCGATCATGTCTGAGAACGGCGCTTACAGCGTCGCTGGAATTCCAATTTCGCTTTCGAATTGCTCACCGGCATGCAAAGCCCCTCCGGATGGTGTGTTCGTTGAACTTGAAGGGACATGGACCGGCGTCGAGTTCGCAGTAAAGAAACTCGAAATCAGTGATTCAACTTCTGGCAACTGATCGATGGAAATGATTGAACGCTTCGAGCGACAATTTACCGGGTAGAGCGCATTGCAGACGGAAACTGGAAAAGAAAACGGATCCGTCAACGTCGTCAACGGATCCGTAAAGATCCAGCACGGTATACATAGCTGGGGGGCCGTAGAAGGGACCGTGCTGGAATGGTCTGGATTATACGGGCATAAGAATCGATTACAAGCCTTGAATATTCATCATTATCGACTACGGGAACTCCGATTCCCGAACCGTCGCAGTCAATTGAATCCCCAACCGCGCGAGGGGCCACATCGTGCAAATCGATCACAGAATTGAGAGGACATAAGCAACCCGTAAGAAACTTCACGTGAAATCAGGTCAACCTTAGCGCTCAAGACTGGCCTTTCTGTAAATACGAACTACTCTATCTTGGGCTTTTGTACGTTCAAACTTCGAGGAGAACTGGCATGAAGCAATTAACACTCGTTTCCGTCGCCCTGCTGTTGGCGATAACCGCATGCGGAAAGAAGGAATCCGCCAGCAATGCTTCGATGGAGAAGGCTGCACCTGCTGCGGCAGCTCCCGCGGCACCGGCAACGACCGAAGCGGCACCCGCTGCGACGGAAGGCGCCCCGATGGCTGGCATGGAGCACAAAGAAGAAGACAAGAAGCCTGAAGAAAAGACGGAAATGCCGGCGAAGTAATTTCTTCCTGACGGTCTTTGTCTAACGCGCCATATCGTCCAAGCGCGACGAACTTGACCCCGGCGCAAGCCGGGGTCGTCGTTTGTAGATTCAGCGCTTCAATACTCGGCGCGTCCCCGCCTCCGCGATTCAATCGTCCACTAAAATTTTGCGTTCGATAAACACCGCACCGTAACTCCCTAGGACTCCCCCCCAAAAAAAACGGCTACCGTGTCTATCTCACGGTAGCCGCTGCGCCCTTGGGGGGTTGGACGCAAAAGACCGGAAGCCGCGAAATCAGGCGGCTACATACCGCCACCGCCTCCACCACCACCTCCTCCCGCGCCCATGCCTCCGGCACCTCCCATTCCACCCATGGGAGGCGGTGGCGGCGGCGGCGGTGGTGGTGGTGGTGGTGGTGGTGGCGGCGGCGGCGGCGGTGGCACGCCGGGAACCGGCGGTGGCGCCGGAGGCGGCACCGTCGTCGCGCCGCACAATGCATCGCTGACATTCGAAGCCCATGACGTTGTACTGCCGTGGCAAACGCCGCAATCGGTGCCAGCGGGGAAGCTGCAGTGCCCCGCCGGCAAATCGCCCGCGTGACAGCTGGCGCACGATCCTAAGACGAAGTCGTGACTGAAGCTGACAAGCGCCCAACTTACGGTACTGATATGGCAACCGGCGCAGTTGTCCGTTGAAAGGATGTGATTCGGGCCCTTGCCGGTAAAGAGGATGTTGTTGTGACAGCTCTCGCATGTCGCGAAGGTCTGAGTGTGGTCAAAGTTGATTGGCGCGAGGAAAGTCCCGGGCGGAATCGCGTGGCACGCTTGGCACGTCGTCGTCGTAACCATACCCAGATTGTGCTTGCCGCCGAACTGATGGCAGCTCGCGCAATCACCCAGCACTTGATCGTGGTCGACGATCTTGATCTGCGTCCAACTTGCTGGCGCGACCAAATGACAGGCGTCGCAAACATACGGTGTTCGAATCGAGATGTGTCCGCCCGGCAAGCTGTGGCAGCCCGCCGCAGCACACGAACCCAGCACTTCGTTGTGGTTCACCGTGAACGCATTCCACGACGATGTCGTATGGCAGGCGCCGCAGTTGTTGGTCGAAGCGATATGGGAGCCGCTCTTGCCCCGCGCGAGAACGCCGTTGTGGCAAGTCGAGCACAGCGTGATCGTCGTTTGCAGATGGTTGAAGGTCAGAATCGGCGTCCAACCCGCCGGGAACTTGTTATGGCAGGCGTCACACAGGTCACTGGTGAGCAGTCCCTGGTTGTGCTTGCCGCTCTTGCCCACCGCGCCCATATACGTTCCGGTGTGGCAGGTGATGCAGTTACCCGAGAAGGTGGCGTGGCTGACATTCACCTGATTCCACGACGCAGTCACATGGCAGGTGTCGCAGCTTGCCGTGGTTGGAATGTGCGATGCCGGTTTGCCGGTACGCGCGAGACCGGTGCCGTGGCAATTCGCGCAAGGCAGAGTCGTTTGGGTGTGGTCGAACGTCGCAATTGGTGCCCAACGCTGCGGCGCCTTGTTGTGGCAGCGCTCGCACAGGTCGCTCGTGGTCAGGCCAATGTTGTGTTTTCCGGATTTGCCGCTCGCCGTGCTGCCGTTGTGGCAGGACGAGCAGGCGCTGGTGATGGTGCTGTGATCGACCCCCGCCGGCGACCATGCATTGGTTGTATGGCAGGAATTGCAGGGCAACGTCGTTGGAACGTGACCCGAACTCTTGCCACGCGCCAGCGTACCGTTGTGGCAGGTCTCACAAACGGTAATCGGTGTTTGCAGGTGGTTGAACGTGACGATCGGACGCCACTTTGCCGGCGCCTTCGCATGGCAGGCGTCGCAGGCGTTTGAGGTCGTCAGGCCCTGATTGTGTTTTCCGCCGAAGCCACTGACTCCGGGGAACGCGCCGCTGTGGCAGCTGGCGCAGTTGCCGGAGAACGTACTGTGATCCACCGTGACCGTCGTCCAGCTGGACAGGATATGGCAGGTGCTGCACTGCGCCGTGGTCGGGACGTGGGTCGTCGGGTTCTTTCCTTGCGCCAAAACGCCGTTGTGACATTGGTCGCAGGCAGTGATCGATGTCTGGGCATGGTTGAATGTCACGATTGGCTTCCACTTGGCCGGTGCCTTGGCATGGCACGCGTCGCAGTTGTCGGTCGTGGTCAACCCCTGGTTGTGTTTGCCGGACTTCGCGCTCACGCCTGCGAACGCGCCGCTGTGGCAACTTACGCAGTTACCCGCGAACGTGCTGTGATCCACCGTCGCACCCAGCCAGGTGGTCGTTGTGTGGCAGGTCGAGCACTGTGCGGTGGTGGGCAGGTGCGAGCTGCTCTTGCCGCGCGCCAGTACGTTGTTGTGGCACTGGTCGCAGGCGGTGATCGACGTCTGCGCGTGATCAAATTTCACGATCGGTGCCCACTTCGCCGGCGCCTTCGCGTGGCACGCGTCGCAGTTGTCTGTCGTCGTCAGCCCCTGGTTGTGCTTGCCACTCTTGCCACTGACGCCCGCGACCGATCCGCTGTGGCAGCTCACGCAGTTGCCAACAAACGTGGCGTGGTCAACCGTTGCACCTGCCCAGGAAGTCTGGGTATGGCAAGTTGAGCATTGGGCGGTGGTCGGAAGGTGGGTCGCGCTCTTTCCCTTCGCCAGGACGTTGTTGTGGCACTGATCGCACGCGGTCACCGTAGTTTGCGCGTGATCGAACTTCACAATCGGCAGCCAGCGCTGCGGGAACTTGTTGTGGCAGGCCTGGCATTCGTTGGTCGTGCTCAGCCCTTGCAGGTGCTTGCCGGCCTTGCCGCTCGCTTGCACGCCGTCGTGGCAGTTGACGCAACCATTCACGAAATTGGTGTGATCCACCGCCGCACCGGCCCAGGTGGTTTGCGAGTGGCAAACGCCGCAGTCGAGCGTCGTGGGGATATGGCCGGGGCTCTTGCCCGTGGCGAGCGTGCCGTTGTGGCACTGGCCGCAGACGGTAATGGTGGTTTGCGTGTGATCGAATTTGACGATCGGCTTCCACTTCGCCGGCGCCTTGCTGTGGCAGGCATCGCAGTTGTTCGAAGTCAACAGACCCTGGCTATGCTTGCCGGATTTGAAGCTGATGCCGCTGAATGAACCATCATGGCAAGTTACGCAGTTACCAACAAACGAACTGTGATCAACGGTAGCCGGTTTCCAGCTGCTGAGGATGTGGCAGGTACTGCACTGTGCCGTGGTGGGCACGTGCGTGGTTGGATTCTTGCCCGTTGCCAGCACATTGTTGTGGCACTGGTCGCAGGCGGTAATCGGCGACTGGGCGTGATTGAACGTGACAATCGGCTTCCACTTGCCCGGCGCCTTGCTGTGGCACGCATCGCAGGCATCGCTGGTCGTCAGTCCTTGCAGATGCTTTCCGGCCTTGCTCGATATGCCGGGGAACGAGCCGTTGTGACAGGTCTGACAATTTCCCACAAACGTGGTGTGATCGACGTTGGCCGGTTTCCAGCTGATCTGCGTATGGCAGACACTGCATTGATCTGAAGTCGGAACGTGGCTGCTCGGATTCTTGCCGGCGGCAAGAACGTTGTTGTGGCACTGATCGCACGCGGTGATCGGCGTCTGGGAATGATCAAAACGTGCGGCGGGTGCCCACTTGGCCGGAGCCTTGTTATGGCAGGCCTCGCACAGATCGGTCGTCGTCAGTCCCGTCAGGTGTTTTCCGGCCTTGGCGCTGACGCCGGGGAAGCTGCCGTTGTGACACGACGAACAGCCACTGACGAAAGTGGAGTGATCGACACTCGCCGGCTTCCACGCCGTCTGCGTGTGGCACGCAGAACACTGCGACACGGTCGGGATATGTGTCGATGGATTCTTCCCTGTCGCCAACACCGTGTTGTGGCACTGATCGCACGCCGTGATTGTCGTTTGCGTGTGGTCGAATTTCAGTATCGGCTTCCACTTGGCCGGGAACTTGTCGTGGCACAGCTCGCACTGATCGCTGGTGGAAAGACCCGTGAGGTGCTTGCCGCTCTTTCCGCTGGCTTTGGTTCCGTCGTGGCAGCTGATGCAATTGGTGGTGATGGTCGAGTGATCCACCGCTGCACCCAGCCACGTCGTCGTGGTATGGCAGAAATCGCATTCGGCCACTGTTGCGATATGGGACGGCCCCTTGCCTTGCGCGATGATGTTGTCGTGGCAGCTCGAGCACGTCCCCTGCGTTTGCGTATGATCGACTTTCACAAACGGCTTGCGCCACGCCGTCAGCCCCGGTCCGGTGCTGAGATGGCAGTTCTCGCACAGATTCGATGACGGAATGTGCGTGATGGGTTTGCTCGTCGCACGAATTCCCGGCGTATGACACAGCACGCAGTTGTTCGTGATGGCGAGTTTCTCGTGCGTGAAAGTCGAAGGAATCCAGGCGTCGATCGTGTGGCACAGATCGCACGACGCTGTGGTTGGAATATGGTCCGGTGGCTGGCCGACGGCATTGGCCACCGCCGCGGGTGCAGGGGTCGTCGGTGCCGTTCCATGACAATCAAGACACCCTCCGGGGATTACATGGTTGTGATCCACCAGTCCCGGCAGCGGCGCAAAGGCTGTCGTTGAATGGCACGCCTCGCATACGTTGTCGGTACGGGCGTGATCAATCGATTTGCCAAGCGCCAGCGTGCCGTTGTGGCAGGTGAAGCATCCTGCCGCAAGATTGACCTGATTGTGGTCGAACGTGTTGATCGGCGCCCATGTGGCAGGTGCCTTGTTGTGGCAGGCCTCGCAGACATTTGACGTATTCAATCCGGCGTCGTGTTTGCCGCTCTTTCCGCTGACGTTCGGGAAGGTTCCGGTATGGCAGCTGACACAGTTTGCGACGAACGTCGCGTGATTCACATTGGCCGGAACCCAGGCCGCCGAAACGTGGCAGTCCGCACACGGCTGCGTCGTCGGAACGTGTGTGTTCGGATCCTTGCCGGTGGCAAGCGTCGTGTTGTGGCAGCTTTCGCAGGTAGCGGTCGTTTGTGTGTGGTCGAACGGCAGCACATTAATCCACTTCTGCGGATGTTTGTTGTGGCACGCCTGGCACTCGTTGCTCGTATTCAAACCGAGCTTGTGCTTGCCGGCCTGACCGCTGGCTTTCACGCCGTCATGGCAGCTGATGCAGTTGTTGACGATGGTCGAGTGGTCAACGGCCGCACCCAACCATGTCGCGGTGCCATGGCACGTGTCGCACTCTGCGGTTGTCGCCACATGGTTCAGGCCCTTGCCCTGCGCGAGGACTCCGTCGTGGCAGCTGGAACACACGGCCGTGGTCTGCGTATGGTCGAATTTCAGCGCGGGCTTCCACTTGGCGGGCGCCTTGTCGTGGCAGGACTCGCAAAGATCGGAAGTCACCAATCCGCTGTTGTGCTTGCCACTCTTTCCGCTGACGTTGGTGAACGTGCCGGTATGGCAGCTGAAACAATTGATGGTGAAGTTCGTGTGATTAACGTTTGCCGGTATCCAGCCCGACGTCGTATGACAGGTATCGCACGGCTGCAGTGTCGGCACGTGAGTTGCCGGATCCTGTCCGGTCGCGAGCACGCCGGTGTGACACTGCGCGCACGGCGACGAGGTCTGCGTATGATCAAACGGAAGAACCTGAATCCACTTGTTTGGAAGTTTCGTATGACAGGCCTGGCACTCGTTGCTGGTGAGCAGGCCATTCAGATGTTTTCCGGCCTTGCCTGAGGCCCGGATGGTGTCGTGGCAACTTACACAGTTGTTTAGAATCGTCGCATGGTCGACCGTCGCACCGGTCCACGTCAGTACTGTATGACACTTGTCGCACGATTCCGTCGTAGGAACGTGGTTTGCGCCTTTCCCGGTCGCCACAATATTGTTGTGACAGTCGGCGCATGCGCCCACGCCTTGCGTGTGGTCGAACTTCAGCGTTGGAGTCCATTTCGATGGTGCCTTGTTATGGCACGCCTCGCAGACGTTGCTGGTGTTCAAGCCTTGGTTGTGTTTTCCGGACTTGCCGCTAACGTTGGTGAACGTCCCGGTATGGCAGTTCACACAATTTGCCGTAATCGCAGTGTGATCGACGTTCGCCGGCTTCCACGCCGCCGTCGTATGACAGGTATCGCAATTCTGCGAAATCGGAATATGGTTCTGACTTTGACCGCTTGCTAAAGTCCCGTTGTGGCAGCTTGAGCACAGCGCCGTCGTTTGCGTGTGATCGAACGTCAATGCCGGTTTCCACTTCTCCGGAAATTTCGCGTGACACGCCTGGCACGTGTCACTCGTTACGAGCCCGGAGCTGTGCTTGCCGCTCTTGCCGCTCGCGTTTGTTCCGTTGTGGCAAGTAATGCAGTTGTCGACGATCGGCGCGTGGTCGACGGCCGCAGGCAACCACGCCGTAGTCTTATGGCAAAGTCCGCAGTCGTCGGTCGTTGGAATATGGTCCACCTTTTTTCCGGTGGCGATGACACCGTCGTGGCACGTCGTTCCACACGGGACGGAAAGATCCGTCTGGGTGTGATCCATTTTCATGTTGGGCTTGCGCCATGCGGCCAATCCCGGCCCCGTGCTCAGGTGGCAGTTCTCGCACAAGTTCGTCGAAGGAATATGCGTGAACGGCTTGGCCGTCGCGCGAATTCCCGGCGTGTGGCAGAGCACGCAATTGTTGGTGATGCCCAGTTTTTCGTGGGTAAAGGTCGACGGAACCCATGCCGTCGTGGAGTGGCAAAGATCGCAGGATTCGAGCGTTGGGATGTGATCCGGCGGCTGGCTGGGGGCATTGATTCCGGTGACGAGCACACCGAGCGACTTGACGTCGTGGCATTCGTAGCAGCGATTCGGAATGACTTCATTGTGATCAATCGTGACAGTGGGTTTCCACGCCAACGGTTGATGGCACGCATCGCAGCGTCCAGATGTGGTCGCATGAATCGCCGGCGTGGTATGGCACGAGGAGGTCCCGCAGGACCCCAGTACTTCGTTGTGATCAACCTTGACGATGGGTGTCCAGCCGGTGAATTGATGGCAGGCACCGCAGTTCGGGCGCGTAACGATGTGACCGGCTGGCAAGAGCGTATGACATCCTGCCGTATTGCAGGTCCCCGCGACTGCCGCGGGAATCAGGTTGTGGTCCACCTGATTCGCCGGCGAGAACGCGCGCGTGTTGTGGCACTGCGCGCAGTCGTCACTTGACGCAATGTGCCCCGGAGACTTACCCGTCGCCTTGGCGCCATTATGGCACGTCACACAGGACGTCGCGTTGGTGATTTCTTCGTGATCGAAACCGGTCGTCGGTACCCATGCCGCAGTCGTATGGCACGCGGCGCAATTGTCCGACGTCGGGACGTGATCTACCGTCTTTCCTCCGGCTTGCACTCCGTCGTGGCACGTAAAACACGGAGCCGACGTGGTGCTGTGATCCATTTTCGCCGTAACGACAAAGCCGTTCGGCGTATGGCAGGTATCGCATTGCTGCGTGGTTGGAATATGGCGAACGGTCTTGCCACGGGCAAACTTGCCGTCGTGGCAGGCCGGGCACTGGGTCGGAAGGCCTTCAAAGACACCGTCGAGATGGCACGATTCGCACCGCTGTTGGGCGTGCAGCCCAATGAGCGGGAATCCGGTGCCAAGGTGATCGAAGTTTTCGTCAACGGGCTGTGCCAGTGCGGCCAACGCGAGCGTCGTTCGCATTGCCGAAAAGAAAAGCACAGCGGCTAACGCCGCAACGCGTCGCACTGCCAGCCCCTCCTGGTCTCCCCTTCGGCTCAGTACGACTCTGCCCCGAAACCGCGCGAGAGGACTCGCGAAGTTGTACAGTTCTTCTTATATGCACTGCTTTGGGACGGAGAACCCAAAGCTGGGCCAACGTGCTTTTGTATTCCGGTGAGCGCCAGAAGTGTACTAATTCATGCTGGAATTGCGGCCGTCGTCACATTCTTAAGACCGACGGCGCCAACTTTAAGAAACCATTACCCACATGAGCGTGCGGCTCGACTTTTCCGCGCCGTCAATAAGTTGGCATTGCGGTATGTTCCGGGTGATGGGTCGTATTGTTTGCAAGGCCCGAAAAACTGGCGATGTACTCGCCGCCAGACCACGACGAAAAGAGCAGGAGAGCTAGAAGTCGACGTTGTAGCCGAGGAAAAGCGTCATGCGCGAGTAGTCGAGATTGCTGCCCGTACCCCCGCTGTAATCATTGATATCGTAGCCAAGTTCTGCTTCGAAACTGACAGTCTTCTTCCATCGGTAGTCCGCTTTGATTGCTGCAGACGGATGAGTCAGATTGCTTCCATCGGCGTCGTTCTTGGTTTGATCCAACTGCACGCGCGGACCGAAGTACCACTGTTCCTTGTACGGGAAGCGACTGCGTAAAAAGATGGACGTTGTCGTGCGATTCTCACCCGTTGAATATCGACCGCCAATGATGTGGATGTCACGCTCAATAAGATAGTTGCTGGAAATCATCTGCACCGAATACGAATACTCCGGTCCATACTTCGCCTGCGCGGCGATTGTGTCATCGCTCGGATCGCTTGGCGTCGTGTCGTTCAGCTTGGCCGTGGCGGGCTTACCGTCGATGCTCGATACGGTGACATCCGCGTTCAACTGGTTGTTCTGGTCGAACTCGTAGACGACGCCAACCGTCAACATCCGAGAAAGTGAAGAAACGTTCGGGACCTTGGCACGAATCTCAGCCTCGGTTGCAACAGCCTGCAGCTCCTTGAACGACGTGATGCCTTCCTGTTGCAGTGCGTTTGTGGTCATCAATAGCGGCGACTGACGCACGTTGTAGTTGATGTCAACGCGTGTCTGATCGTTCACTTTCCAGCCGCCGCGCAGAAACAGAATGTTCATCTTGCTATAAAACAAGTCATAGTCGATCGACGCAAACATCGACGTGAATTTTTCGGTGTAGCGCAGGTCGCCGCCGATCGCACGTCGGTCGACCATTCCCTCAACTTTTTGCTCGATGTAATAGGCATTAGCATCGTAGTGTTCCTTGAAGGTTCCGAACGACACTGAGGTACCGTAAAAGAACCGATCAGCATCGATGTCGCTGGACGAGAAACCCACCGGCTTTCCGAACGTCGCCGCAATTTCCGTTTTTGGCTGAAATTCGTAGCTGATCCATGCACCGTCATAGCGCCCAAAAACGCCGCCCTTGTTGCTGGACTGACGACCGACCAGTGCGCCGTACTTCTTCTGCTTGTTTCGAATATCGGCGTACACCGAGTTGATTTCGGTATTGTCATCGCCACTACCTTGCAGCGTGCGCACATCGTGCGCGTTGAAGAAGCTACGGATATCGTACTCATCGCTGCGATATCGCCCTGACACGTTCAGGAACGACGTCAGTGTCGAACGCGAATCGGTGCTCCCATCAAACGTATCTGTCGATTTGAACGTCGTCTGGTCGCTGTAATAGCGCTGCGAAAAACGACCGAAGGTATCCCACGAAGACTTCGATGCCGTCTTGACCTCTTTCAGCTTCTCGCGGGGTTCGACCTGTGCGAGCTCGATTCCGGCGAGACGCTGCTTGACGCGATCCGAGCCTTCGCCTTCCGGATACAAGCGCAGGTATTCCTGATATTCGAGCTTCGCGCGCGCCACTTGTCCCTTTCGTTCTCGGGCGACGCCCATCAACTCTTTCGCTTCCTGAGAGTACTTGTGACTCGGCAACTGCAGCAGTTTGCTGAGCAGCTGGATTGCGCGTCCGAACTCTTCGCGAGCGAGGTTTTGGCGCGCGTCGATCATCAACTCGTCCAGCTTTTCGTCAGTCATTGCATCCGCGTCACCGCCAGCCACACGCGCGCCGCCACCCGCCTCGCGTTTGACCGAAACAATGATTGATCGATTCGCCGGTCCCGCCGCGACGGTATATTCAACGCCATACTTGAACCGAAGGGTCAAAAACGGCCCCCCGGGGACTTCACCTTCGTAATTGACGTTGACCAACGGCACCAGGTCCGTTGCGGGTGGCGATAACTGCTCGCGTTTGGCTGCCGCACGCGCGGCTTCAAGGGATTGCTCGGCGGCCTGTTCCTGTTGCTGCTCGGGCGTTGCAGTCTCGTCTTTGGGCGCTTCAGGCGGCGGCGCGGTTTCCGCGCGCAGCTGGATCTGGAGAATGTCGCCTGTCTCCGGCGGAAAGTGCCGCATGTACTGTAGCGGAATGGAAAAATCGATTTGCAGATCGATCGTATCTTCTTTTTCCTGAACCTGGATGCCTTGCAGGACCGCGCCTTCTTCGGCGCGACCAACAGAGGAACCGAGCCACAAGCCGGCGGCAACAATCCACGCAACTACTCGAAAAACTCGCTTCATGGTGAAGGCCATCAGAGCGCGGCGTTGGCTGCAACTTTCGGTTGGGGAAAGACGACCATCAGGCTGTCAAATGACTGCTCCTGACGAACTTCAAACGTCGTCGGGTGATTAAAGAGAAGCGTAACGAACGGCCCACCGGGGGCGTCGCCTTCATAGGCCACGGTGACCAATCCAATCTTGTCAGCGAGTTCGGGCCGAACGTTGCCACGACCCAGCGTCTCCTTCCACGCGGAGACCCCGAGCGAGACCAAACGGGCTTTCACCTGCAGGAACTCTCCGGTGCGCTGCGGGAAATGATTTTCATATCGAACGGGAACGGAAAAATGGACCTGCAACACAATTGCATTGTCTTCGGTAAAAGCAGTGACGTCGTCAATCACTCGATCCGGACCCACGATCAGAGGATACGCATAGTACAAACCGGCGAGTGCCGCTATTGCTACCAGAAAATATTTCACTCAACACCCTCAACCCAACGCGCGGCGTGTTCTGCGCCAAGCCGTGATCGCCATGGAATTTTGCCAGCGAGTTAACACTTTGGTCCGTGAACCAGTACGCACCCTACGGGCCGCGTCCCGGACTTCGAATGCTTCATCGAAATACCGCAGAAGGAGACTCACCCAAGATTAACGACCCAAAATGGTGTGAACCTTAATGATAGGCAAGAAAACGGGACGTCACTCTGCCGAACGCGTTCGGCAATGAATATCCCGAATGCTGCCCAACCTACACAGAGTGGCGAAGCGCGGAATTGGAATTACATTCCGCCGCCACCACCACCGCCACCACCTCCCATTCCACCACCCATCGGGGGCGGAGGCGGCGGTGGGGGCGGTGGGGGCGGCGGCGGAGGCGGTACGCCCGGCGGCGGCGGCGGGACGCCGGGCGGCGGCGGGGGCGGTACTGTTGTCGCACCGCACAGCGCGTCGCTTACGTTTGAAGCCCAAGAAGTCGTGCTGCCATGGCAGACGCCACAGTCGGTGCCCGCAGGGAAACTGCAATGTCCTGCGGGCAAATCAGCCGCGTGGCAACTTGCACACGACCCCAGCACAAAGGCGTGGCTGAATGCCACCGTTGCCCAACTGACGGTACTAATGTGGCAACCGGCGCAATTGTCGGTCGACAGAATGTGATTCGAGCCCTTGCCAGTAAACAAGATGTTGTTATGGCAGCTTTCGCATGCGGCCGTGGTCTGGCTGTGCTGGAAGTTGATTGGCGCAAGGAAGGTTCCGGGCGGAATCGCGTGACACGCGTCGCACGCCGTCGTCGTCGACATTCCAAGATTGTGTTTCCCTGCGAACTGATGGCAGTTGGCGCAGCTGCCCAGAACCTGCGTGTGGTCGACAATCTTGATCTGGGTCCATGTTGCTGGGGCCACCAAATGGCAGGCATCGCACTGGAATGGCGAAACGATGGAAATATGACCATTCGGGAGCGTGCTGTGGCAGCCCACGGACGCACAGGAACCAAGCACTTCCGCGTGGTTGACCTGCAGCACTGGAACCCAAGTGATCTGACTGTGGCACGCGGCGCAGTTGTCCGTCGTGTTCGGATGCTGCGGGCCTTTGCCTCTCGCAAGGGTTCCACTGTGGCAGCTCACACAGGTCGCCGCCGGATTGCCCTGCGCATGATCGAACGTATTAATCGGAGCGAATTTCGCCGGCGCTTGGTTATGACACGCCTGGCATTCGTTCGTGGTCACCAGACCCAAATTGTGGCGACCCGACTTGCCTTGCGCCAGCACGCCATTGTGGCAAGACGCGCACGTACCAACGACCTGCGTGTGATCAACCTGCAGTACGTCAATCCAGCGCAATGGGAATTTTGAGTGGCAGTTCTCGCACAAGTTTGACGTCCCAAGACCCTGCAAGTGCTTGCCAGCTTTTCCGCTCGCCGTCACCCCGTGGCAATTCGAACAACCGTTGACGATTGGCCCGTGATCAATCGCCGCCGGAACCCACGCGCCTGTGCTGTGGCATGCGCCGCAATCCTGCGACGTTACAACGTGGTCGGGCTTCTTGTTCTTGCCGGTTGCGATCACGCCGTTGTGGCACTGCTCGCAGGTTCCGTTGATCTGCGTGTGGTCGACGGAAGTCACCGGCTTCCACTGTGCCGTGATATGGCAGGCCTCACACAAATTCGTGGTTGTCGGATGCGCAAGCGGTTTCGGAGTCGCGTTCGCAACAACACCGTTGTGACACTGGAAACACGCTCCGGTCGCCTGGGTGTGGTCCACCTTGGTGACCGGTTTCCACAGCGTGGTGACGTGGCAGGACTCGCAAAGATTTGTTGTTGTCGGATGCGTGGCCGGCTTGGCCGTGGCGTTTGCCACTACGCCATTGTGACACTGGAAGCACGCGCCTAGCGCTTGCGTGTGATCGACACTCGTTACCGGCGTGAACGCGACGGTCACGTGGCATAGATGGCAGTTGTCTGTCGTAGTCGGATGCGTTGCGGGCTTGCCGCGTGCGTTCGCAATCGTGCCGTTATGACATTGCACGCACCGGTCAGGCGCGGCCTGAGCATGATCCACGCTCGTAACCGGCTTGAATGCCGCGGCAATGATGTGGCAGGACGCGCACTGTTCCGACGTCGTCGCATGCGTTGCCGACTTGCCCAGCGCGAGCGTGCCGTTGTGACAGGTCTGGCAAGTCGTGATCGTCGTCTGCGCGTGATCGAATGTGAACGTCTGGCCCCAGCGGTTCGGGAACTTCGAATGGCACAGCTGGCACTGGTCACTCGTTGTGAGTCCGGCAAGGTGCTTGCCCGCCTTGCCGCTGGCGTCGGTGCCGTTGTGGCAGGAGATACAGTTGTCGACGATCGGCGTGTGATCGACCGCCGCTGGAATCCACTTGGCCGTTGAATGACACAACCCGCAGTCTTCAGTGGTTGGTACGTGCAACGGCCCTTTGCCGATGAATAGCGTGTTGTTATGGCAGCTGTCACAACGCTGCGTGGTCAGGTCCGTTTCGTTGTGGTCCATCTTGATGAACGGCCGCAACCATGCGGTGAGTCCCGGGCCTGTGCTCAGATGGCAGGCTTCGCAAATGCTGGTGGAGTTGATGTGCGTGGCGGACTTGGACGTCGCACGAATGCCCGGTGTGTGGCACAGAACGCAGTTGTTAACGATACCCAGCTTTTCGTGAGTAAACGTCGACGGAACCCAGCCGGTCGTCGTATGGCACAGATCGCATGACGCACTCGTCGGAATATGATCTGCAGGCTTCGTCGTTGCGGTTGTCGTTATCAGTGCAGCCGCCGGACCTGATGTTCCGTCATGGCACTCATTGCACTTTCCGACGGTGACTTGCGAGTGATCCACCGCGACAGCGGGCGACCATGCAGGAAAGGCGTGGCAACTTTCACAGCGGTTGGTCGTCGTCGCGTGATCCAATGACTTGTCGTTGGCGTGGCAACCTGAACTTCCACAAGATCCGCTCAATTGCGCGTGATCCACTTCCCGCGCCGGGCTGAACGAAACGGTGTTGTGGCATTGCGCACACGAGTTCGATGACGCGATGTGACCGAGGGGCTTGCCTTGCGCATCTTTGCCGTTGTGGCAGGACTCGCAGGTCACACCGGGATTCAATTCACCATGATCAACAGTGAACGTCGGGCTGAATGACGCGGTAACGTGGCAGGCCGCGCAGTTGTTTGAACTGGCAATGTGGCCAACAACTTTGCCCGTGGCAAGCGTGCCGTCGTGGCACGACGCACACGGTTGCGTCGTTGTACTGTGATCCATGATTGCCGAGAGGGCAAAACCGCGCGGCGAATGACAAACATCGCAATTTTCTGCGGTGGGAACGTGCTGCAGGTGTTTGCCGGTAGCGAACATGCCGTCGTGGCAAACGCTGCACTGTCTTGGTACGCCCTTGAAGACGCCATCCTTGTGGCAGGACTCACAGGCGATTAACTGATGCCGGCCCTGGAGGGGAAAACTGGTGGCGTTGTGATCGAATTCTTCCGAGGCCTGAATGGCCCCCGCTAGAGCGGGCGCGGCAGGAATTACGGCAAAAAAAGTCAGGAGAAGACCAAAAGCGATCTTCAAGTACTCGTTCCCCCATCGGGTGCCGCGAAACAACATAATATTGACCCCGAACCACGGTTGAAGCGCTCGTCCGTTGCGCAACGCCAGCGTCCCTCCCGTTTTCAACAAATTACCACTAGACCGCAAATACCCTTCCCAATTTATAGCCGCACGGGGAGCCGACTGCACCGTGATAGAACGCGCAGCAACCCAGCGGCTCACTAAAGTAACAAAAATGTGATGCGCGCTCCAACTTGGGAGTGAGGTAGATCATGCCCAAAGCTTAGAGGTGTGAACTGCGTCACAAGAGGATTTCACTACCTTGGCAGACGGGGCCGGTTCGCCCCCTCCCCCCCAACGGAATCGAATCGATTACAAACCGACCACCCGTTTAGCAATCTACCCCGATTGGCGGGCCTGGCGTAGCAGGGTGCGACTACATTCCGCCGCCCGCCCCGCCCCCTCCGGTGCCGCCACCTCCAGTACCACCCGTGCCTCCGCCACCGGTCCCACCTCCGCCTGTGCCACCACCGCCAGTCCCTCCTCCTCCCATGGGCGGGGGAGGCGGTGGCGGGGGCGGCATCGGCGGCGGCGGTGGGGGCGGCGGCGGCGGACGCGGCGGTGGAGGCGGCGGCGCAGGCGCCGGTGGAGGCGGCGGCGCCGGTGGCGGCATCGTCGGCGGTGGGGGCGGCGGCGGACGCGGCGCCGGTGGGGGCGGCGGCGCGGGCGCCGGTGGCGGCGGCGGTGCCGGAGGCGGCATCGTCGGTGGTGGGGGCGGCGGTGGGCGCGGCGCTGGCGGGGGTACGGCCGGCGGCGGCGCCGGAGCCGGCGCAGGAGGCGGAGGCGGAATAGCCGGCGGCGGCGCTGGAGCCGGTGCGGGCGGTGGCGGCGGAACGGCCGGTGGCGGCGCCGGCGCCGGTGCAGGGGGCGGCGGCGGTGGTGCTGCCGCAGGACAACCTGCTGTCGTACTGGCCCAAGTCGCTGGAGGAATACGGTGACACGCGCCACAATCGGTCCCGGCCGGATAAGCACAGTGACCCGCGGGTCGATCGCCTAGATGGCAGGTCTCGCAAGATCCCAATATTTCCTGATGATTTATGTTCGCGCGCGTCCAGGTGATGGTGTTATGGCACGCCGCGCAATTATCTGTCGACAAGATATGGTTCGCGCCCTTGCCCGGAAACAACGTGTTGTTGTGGCACGTCACGCACGTCGCAGAAGTTTGCAAGTGATCAAAGTTGATTGGAGCGCGGAATGTGCCGGGCGGGATTGCGTGGCATGCATCGCAAATGGAAGACGTGCTCATTCCCTGCAGATGTTTTCCACCAATGCTATGGCACCCGGCGCAACTCCCGAGAATTTGGTTGTGATCAACGATCTTGATCTGGCGCCATGTTGCGGGCGCGACCAGATGGCAGGCATCACACATGTAGGGTGTGCGAATCGATATGTGGCCAATTGGCAGTGAACTGTGACAACCCGCAGAGGCGCAGGCACCCAAAACTTCTGCGTGATTAACCTGCAACGTCGGCGCCCACGTAATCTGGCTGTGGCAGGCTCCGCAGTTGTCCGTCGTGCTCGGGTGTTGCGCTCCCTTCCCTCGCGCAAGCGTTGCGTTGTGACAGCTTACGCACGTACCGGCCGGATTGCCTTGCGTGTGATCGAATGTACGTATCGGCGCAAACGGAAATGGCGCCTGGTTATGACAAGACTGACATTCGTTGGTAGTAATCAGCCCGGAATTGTGTTTTCCACTTTTGCCTCGCGCCAGCACATCGTTGTGACAGCTGAAACAGGTACCCACGACCTGCGCGTGATCAACCTGCAACACATCAATCCAGCGACGCGGGAACTTGTCGTGGCAGGCTTCGCAAAGGTTTGAAGTTCCCAAACCGAGATTGTGCTTGCCGCCCTTTCCGCTGGCCGATACGCCGTGACAAACCGCGCAGCCGCTTGTAATCGTGCTGTGATCTGGAATTGCCGGCAGCCACGCGATCTGGCTGTGGCACGCACCGCAATCCTGCGCCGTGATGACATGGTTCGGCTTGGCGCTCTTGCCCGTTGCCAACGTGCCATTGTGGCATTGCTCGCACACGACGACTGACGTTTGCGTGTGGTCGAAGCGAACAATGGGCCTCCACGTCGCCGGTGCTTTCGCGTGGCACGCGTCGCAGCTGTCGCTCGTGGTGAGTCCCTGCAGGTGCTTGCCGCCCTTCCCGCTCACATTGGTGTATGCGCCGCTGTGGCACGTAACGCAGTTGCCAACAAACGCCGCGTGATTCACCGATGCTGGCGACCAGCCATTCTGCGTGTGGCAGACATCGCATTGGTCTGTAGTAGGAAGATGTGCACCGCCCTTCCCGCGCGCGAGCGCGCCGTTATGACAGGTATCACAGGCTGTGATCGGAGTCTGCGCGTGATCAAACTTCAAGATTGGCGCCCAGCGCGCAGGAGCTTTTGCGTGGCAGGCGTCGCAGTTGTCGCTCGTTGTCAGACCCTGGTTGTGCTTGCCGCTCTTGCCGCTGACATTGGGGAACGCGCCAGAATGACAGCTCACGCAGTTGCCAACAAAGTTTGTGTGATCAACCGTTGCCGGTCGCCATGCCGTTTGCGCGTGGCAGGTGCTGCACTGTGCCGTCGTCGGAACGTGCGTGGCCGCATCCTTGCCACGTGCAAGCGTTCCATTGTGGCAAGTGTCGCAGGCAGTGATTGAAGTCTGTGCGTGGTCGAACTTCAGAATCGGAGCCCAACTTGCCGGCGCCTTTGCGTGGCACGCATCGCAGGTGTCGCTCGTGGTCAGCCCTTGGTTGTGTTTGCCACTCTTGCCGCTGACATTCGGAAACGCTCCGGTATGACAACTGATGCAATTACCGGTGAATGTGGCGTGATCAACGTTCGCCGGTCGCCACGCGGTTTGCGTATGACAGGTATCGCACTGCGCGGTTGTCGGCACATGCGTCGTTGCGTCCTTGCCGCGCGCAAGAACATTGTTGTGGCAGGTATCGCACGCGGTGATCGGCGTCTGGCTGTGATCGAATGTGAAAACTTGCGCCCAGCGATTCGGATGCTTGGCGTGGCACGACTGGCATTGATTGCTCGTTGTCAAACCGATGAGATGCTTACCCGCTTGTCCGCTGGCATCGGTGCCGTTGTGGCACACCGCGCAACCATCGACGATGGGTGTGTGATCGACTGCGGCCGGTTTCCACTTGCCTGATGAGTGGCACAAACCGCAGTCTTCCGTAGTTGGAATATGCGTTGGCCCCTTGCCGGTGAACGGACTTCCGTTATGGCAGCTGTCGCAGCGCTGCGTCGCGAGATCCGTCTCACCATGATCCATGATCATGAACGGGCGACGCCATGCGGCCACGCCCGGACCGGTACTCTTGTGGCAAGCCTCGCAAATATTCGTCGAATTGATATGCGTTGCCGGCTTGGATGTCGCGCGAATACCCGGCGTATGGCAGAGCACGCAGTTATCTACGATTCCCAATTTTTCATGAGTGAACGTCGAAGGAACCCAGCCCGCCGTTGTATGGCACAAATCGCACGAGGCGCTGGTGGGAATGTGGTCCGTGGGCTGACCAACGGCGTTGGCCGCTAGCGCAACAACGTTTCCATTAGCGCCATGACATTCTGTGCACTTGCCCACAGCGACCTGGGTGTGATCCACCGCAATGGCAGGATTCCAGGCGGGATAGGCATGGCAGCTTTCGCATCGGTTCGTCGTCGACGCGTGACCTACACTCTTGTCACCCGAATGGCATCCCGAGGCTCCACAGGAACCCAGTACCTGAGTGTGGTCGACTTGTTGTGCCGGCCGAAACGCGCGGGTGTTGTGGCACGCGCCGCAGCTGTCACGCGAGGCGATGTGCGCAGCGATTTTTCCACGCGCATCGCGACCGTTATGACATGATTCACACGCAACGGATGGTGAGAGTTCGTCATGATCAACAGTCAACACCGGGTTCCAAATTACGGTGGCATGGCATGCGGCACAATTGTCTGTTGTTTCCACATGTCCGACGTTTTTGCCTCCCGCCAGATTTCCGTTGTGACAAGAGACGCAGGGCTGATTTACCTCGCTGTGATCCATAAACGCCGACATTGCGAATCCTCGCGGCGTATGGCAATCACTGCATGGCTGAGATGTCGGGACGTGAAGCAGATGTTTGCCGGGCCCCAGCTTTCCGTCGTGACACCCGGCGCAAATCTTTGGAAGGCCTTTGAATACCGCGCCGATATGGCAGGCTTCACACGCAATGTGTTGATGCCTCCCTTCCAGAGGAAAGCCGGTCGCGTTGTGATCGAAATCTTCGGACGTAGCCTGGACGATGCCAGCGCTGGCAGGAAACACAAATGCAGAAACCGCGAGCACGATAATCGCGCACGCGTGGAACACAACCCGGTCAGCAAATCGGGACCCCGCAAACTTCATGCACTACACCCGAACTCGAAGTTCCACCCTTTCCTTGGCGAACGTCGTGTCCCTACCCCTTAACTACTGAACACCTTTTGCTTTTTTGACCTGATCTGTTCGTTATCTTTTTTGTCGGCGCCCGCTGCGCGAAGGAATTGACACGGGGTTCGTCCCTGGACTCCGAGGTGTCAACGCACTGCGGCACCGCTGAATGCAAACTCTTGTGTCAGTGTGCACATTTATTGACGAGCGGTCCCCACACAAAGTGCGAACTGCTTGGCATTTCGGGGGAGCAAAAGGATAGCGTGCCGGCGACGCTGGCGCGAGTTTTTCGAAGCACCGGCTCTGGATTGACGGTCCCCGTGGCCGATTTCACATCCCGCCGCCAGACCCACCCGAGCCGCCCATTCCGCCAGACGGGGGCGGCATTGGGGGCGGTGGCGGCGTCGCCGGCGGTGGAGGTGGCGGCGGCAACGGCGCAGGCGGTGGCATCGGCGCAGGCGCCGGAGGCGGCGGCGGCGGTGCCGGAGGCGGTGTCGCCGGGGGCGGCGGCGGTGGACGCGGCGCAGGCGGTGGCATCGGCGCCGGGGCCGGAGGTGGCGGCGGCGGTGCCGGAGGCGGAGTGGCCGGCGGAGGCGGAGGTGGTGGTGGTGGTGGCGGCGGTGGCGGGGGCGCGGGCGGCGGAGGCGGCGCCACCGCAGGACATCCGGCAGTGGTGTTGGCCCAGCTCGCAGGCGCCGGCCGATGGCAATCGCCGCAATCAGTTCCTGCAGGATAGGCACAGTGTCCACTCGGCCTGTCACCCAAATGGCAGCTCGCGCAGGTGCCGAGAACCAACTGATGATTCACTGATGCCGGTGACCATCGGCTGGTGTTGTGGCAGCCCTGGCAATCATTGGTCGAAGCAATATGGTTTGCGCCCTTCCCAACAAAGAGCGTGTTGTTGTGGCAGCTGACACACGTCGCGCTGGTCTGACTGTGTTGGAACGTGATGGGGGCGCGGAAAGTGCCGGGCGGGACGGAATGGCAAGCATCGCAAACTGTCGATGTGCTCATCCCCTGCAAGTGCTTGCCACTGAACGAATGACAACTGGCACAACTGCCAAGTACTTGCTGATGATCAACGATGCGAATCTGGATCCAACGCGCTGGCGCGACGAGATGACACGCGTCGCATACGTAAGGTGTGCGAATCGAAATGTGTCCGCCAGGCAAGCTGTGGCATCCCGCCGACGCACAAGAACCCAACACCTCCGCGTGATTCACTGACGCATTTGTCCACGACGTTGTGTTGTGGCACGCAGCGCAATTGCTGGTGGAAGCAATGTGATTGACGCTCTTTCCACGAGCAAGCGACCCGTTGTGGCACGTCGCGCAATTAGTGATAGTGGTCTGCAGGTGATTGAACGTGATGATCGGCGTCCATCCCGACGGAAACTTCGCGTGGCAGGCGTCGCAAAGATCACTGGTGGTCAACCCCAGGTTGTGCTTGCCGCTCTTTCCTGCCGCGCCCTGATAGGTGCCGGTGTGGCAGGAGATGCAATTGCCGGAGAACGACGCGTGGCTGACGCTCACCTGTAACCAGGACGTGGTGACGTGGCAGGTATTGCATGCGGCCGTCGTCGGTATGTGATTGGCCGACTTGGCTCCGCTGGCGAGTCCGGTACCATGGCAATTCGCGCACGGCAGCGTGGTCTGCGAGTGATCGAAGGCGCTGATCGGTTGCCAGCGTTGCGGTGCCTTGAAGTGGCACCTCTCGCATAGATCGCTCGTGGTCAAACCTTGGTTATGTTTTCCGCCCTTGCCGCTGGCATTCGTGCCGTTATGGCATGTGACGCATCCGGAATTAATCGTGCTGTGATCGACACCGGCCGGTGACCACGCATTGATCGTGTGGCAGCTGTTGCATGGCAGCGTCGTCACTACGTGGCCGGAACCCTTGCCGCGCGCAAGCGTGCCGTTGTGGCAGTCTGCGCACGCGGTCGTCGCCGTTTGCGCGTGATCGAACGTGCGTATCGGCGCCCAACGTTGCGGGAACTTGTTGTGGCAAGACTGACATTCGTTCGACGTGCTTAGTCCCTGAAGATGCTTTCCTCCTTTTCCGCTGGCCTGCACGCCATCGTGGCAATTCACGCACCCTGAAACAAAAGTTGAATGGTCAACGCCGGCTCCAGCCCACGTCGTTGTGGTATGGCATGCGCCGCAGTCCAGCGTCGTTGCGATATGGCTTGCACTTTTTCCTGTCGCAAGCGTTCCGTTGTGGCAGGAACCGCAAACTGTAATCGGTGTTTGTGAATGATCGAAACGAACGATGGGCCTCCACGCAGCTGGCGCCTTGGCATGGCAGGAATCGCAGTTGTCAGACGTCGTCAACCCTTGCAGGTGTTTGCCCGATTTCGCGCTGACGCCCGTGAATGAACCACTGTGGCAACTGACACAGTTTCCGACAAACGTCGAGTGATCCACGCTCGCCGGTCGCCAAGCCGTTTGCGTGTGACACGTTGAACACTGCGCTGTGGTGGGAACATGCGATGCTGAATTCTTGCCCGTGGCCAGAACATTGTTGTGGCAGCTATCGCATGTCGTGAGCGGCGTTTGGGAATGATCGAAGCGAATAATGGGTGACCATTTTGCGGGTGCCTTCGCGTGGCACGCGTCGCAATTGTCTGTGGTCGTCAATCCCTGGTTGTGTTTGCCGCCTTTACCGCTGACACCGCTCACCGCGCCGCTATGGCACGACACGCAATTGCCAACGAACGCGGTGTGATCCACCGTCGCCGAGGTCCACGATACCTGCGTATGGCAGACCGAACACTGTTCGGTCGTCGGCAAGTGCGTGGCGCTCTTGCCGCGCGCCAGCACGTTGTTATGGCAGGTGTCGCACGTAGTGATCGGTGTCTGCGAGTGATCGAAACGCACAATCGGCGTCCAGTTGGCCGGCGCCTTGGCATGGCATGCATCGCAGTTATCCGTCGTGGTCAGGCCTTGCTGGTGCTTTCCTGATTTCGCAGTCACGCCGGCGAACGCACCGTTATGACAGCTGATGCAATTGCCAACAAACGTTGCGTGATCGACGGTCGCGGGTCGCCATGCGGTCTGGGCATGACACGTCGAACACTGTGCGGTCGTCGGTATATGTGTCGTTGGGTTTTTGCCCGTCGCCAGTACCGTGTTGTGGCAGGTGTTACACGTCGTAATCGGGGTTTGCGTGTGGTCGAATACCAGCGCCGGTGCCCAGCGCTGTGGGAATTTCGCGTGGCATGCTTCGCACTGTTCGCTCGTCGTAAGTCCGGCTGTGTGTTTGCCTGACTTTCCGCTGGCATTTGTGCCGTTGTGACAGCTTGCGCAATTCGTCGTGATCGTTGAGTGATCGACAATGACACCCTGCCAGTTGGCCGTGGTATGGCAACGGTCGCACTCGAGCGTAGTGACGATATGATTCACGCCCTTACCCGTTGCGATAACACCATCGTGGCAGCTCGAGCACGTACCGAGCGTTTGCGTGTGGTCGACTTTCGCGTACGGCTTGCGCCACGCCGCCACGCCCGGTCCGGTGCTGAGATGGCAGTTTTCACATAGTGAGGTCGACGCGATATGCGTCACCGGTTTTGCCGTCGCACGAATTCCGACCGTATGGCATTGAACACAGTTATTGGTAATGCCGAGTTTGTCGTGAGTGAACGTGCTGGGCGTCCAGCCGGCCGTGGTATGACAAAGATCGCAGGACGCCGTGGTTGGGATGTGATCCGTGGGTTGCCCCACAGCCCCAACGACCGCCGGTGCGGGTCCGGCTGCGTGACAATCAAGACAACCTCCGGGGATGACATGGCTGTGATCGACCAATCCTGGCAATGGCACGAACGCCGCCGTCGAATGGCAGGCTTCGCACGCGTTGTCGGTGCGTGCATGTGATGGCGACTTGCCCAACGCCAGTGTGCCGTTGTGGCAGGTGAAACATCCTGCCGCGAGATTGACCTGGTTGTGATCAAACATACGTACTGGCGCCCACGGCGCTGGCGCCTTGTTGTGACACGCCTCGCAAACATCCGACGTGCTCATTCCCAAATTATGTTTGCCAGATTTTCCGCTGACGTTCGGGAACGTACCGCTGTGGCAACTGACGCAGTTCGCAACGAAGGTCGTGTGGTCGACGTTCGCCGGCACCCAGGACCCGACAACGTGACAGTCACTGCACGGCGCGGTCGTCGGCACATGAGTCGCTGCATTCTTGCCGCGCGCGAGCGACCCGTCGTGACACATCGCGCAGGCCGCCGCGGTTTGCGTGTGATCGAACGGCAATATCTGGATCCACTTGGCCGGCGATTTGTTGTGGCATGCCTGACACTCGTTGCTCGTGCTCAGTCCACGCAGATGCTTCCCGGACTTGCCGCTGGCAGAAATACCGTCGTGGCAATTCACGCATCCGCTGACAAGTGTGCTGTGGTCGACGGCGGCCCCGACCCAACTGATTGTCGTGTGGCAAGACCCGCAATCCAGCACCGTTGGAATGTGCGCGGGACCTTTACCGCTGGCCAGCACACCGTCATGGCACTGGGCGCACACCGTCGTGGGTGTCTGCGCGTGATCGAATCGAAGAATGCGACGCCAAGCGGAAGGGGCCTTTGCATGGCAGGTATCGCAATTGTCCGTCGTCGCCAGGCCTTGCAGGTGTTTACCGGATTTCGCACTCACACCTGTGAACGTACCGTTGTGACAGCTCACGCAATTGCCTGCGAACGCAGCGTGTTCCACGGATGCAGGCCGCCATGCGGTTTGCACGTGGCATGTAGAACACTGCGCGGTGGTCGGAATATGTGTCGCCAGGTTCTTGCCCGACGCCAACGATCCGTTGTGACAGCTATCGCAGGCCGTGATCGGTGTCTGCGCATGATCAAACCTCAGGATGGGCGACCACGTCGCCGGAGCTTTGGCATGACATGCGTCGCAGTTATCGGTGGTGGTCAAACCCTGCAGGTGCTTCCCTGCTTTGGAACTCACTCCCGGAAACGAACCGTTGTGGCAGCTAATGCAATTGCCGGAGAAACCCGCGTGATCGACTGTCGCCGGCCTCCATGCGGATTGCATGTGGCAGGTAGAACACTGTGCCGTAGTTGGAACGTGAGTGGCGACGTTCTTGCCAGCCGCGAGAACGTTGTTGTGGCAGGTATCGCAAGCCACGATCGGCGTTTGCGAGTGATCGAACGCAACAATGGGGACCCATTTTCCCGGCGCTTTCGCGTGGCATGCGTCGCAGTTGTCACTCGTACTCAAACCCTGGCTGTGCTTGCCGCTCTTTCCGCTGACGTTCGGGAAGGCTCCGCTGTGGCAACTGATGCAGTTACCGCTGAAGCTGGCGTGATCGACGGTTGCCGGTCTCCATCCGGACTGCGTATGACAGGTTGAACACTGCGAAGTCGTAGGAATGTGCGTCGTCGCATTCTTTCCTGTGGCAAGCACGTTGTTGTGGCAGGTATCGCATGTCGCAATTGATGTCTGGGTATGATCGAACGTCAATGCCGGCTTCCACTGCTGCGGAAATTTGGCATGGCACGCTTCGCATTGGTCGCTGGTTGTCATCCCCGCGACGTGCTTGCCTGATTTTCCGCTGGCACGCACACCATCGTGGCAAACCAGGCAGTTGGTCGTTATCGGCGTGTGATCTACCGCGGCCCCGGCCCAGGTATTCGTCGTGTGGCAGGTATCGCATTCCGCCGTCGTAACAATGTGCGTTGCACTTTGTCCAACGGCGATCACGCCGTCGTGACAGCTCGAACAGATCCCAAGCGTTTGCGTGTGATCCACTTTCGCAAACGGACGCCGCCAAGCGGCAACACCCGGTCCGGTGCTCTGGTGACAGGCTTCGCACACTGAACTGCTGGCAATGTGAGTCGCCGGCTTCGCGGTGGCGCGAATACCCGGCGTGTGGCACTGGACGCAATTCCCTGTGATGCCCAGTTTTTCGTGAGTGAATGTCGAGGGAATCCAGGCCGATGTCGTATGGCAAACATCGCACGAAACCAGGGTTGGAATGTGATCAGGCGGCTGCGTCGGTGCCGACGCCAGAGCAGCAATGACGGCGCCATTGGCGCCGTGACAATCCAGACAGCGATTCGATGTGACTTCCGCGTGATCCACCTGCAGCGCGGGTGACCAGTGCTGAACGACGTGACAGCTTTCGCAGCGCCCCGTCGTACTTGCATGATCCGCAGGTTTTCCGTTTGCGTGGCAGCCGCCGGCACCACACGAACCCATGACTTCGTTGTGATCGACACGTTGTGCCGGCGAGAACGCACGCGTGTTATGGCACGCCTCACACAGATTTGTCGCGCCGATGTGCCCGGATGTTTTGCCGCGTGCGATCCGACCGTCATGGCACGATACACACGACGCGCCCGCGAGAAGTTCGTCGTGGTCGACAGAAATGGAAGGTGACCACACGACCGTGGTATGGCACGCGCCACAGGCATTGGTCGTCGGCGCGTGACTTACCGCCTTGCCACCCGCGAATGTTCCGTTGTGACACGAAAAACACGGCTGGCTGATTGTGCTGTGATCCATCAACGCAGTGAGCGAAAACCCGCGCGGCGAGTGACAGGCATCGCATTGCTGGATGGTCGGAACATGCAGCAGGTGCTGGCCACGCGCGGTCCGGCCGTCGTGGCATTCACTGCACAGTTTTGGAATACCCTTGAAGACCCCCTTCTGGTGGCAGGATTCACACGAAATCAGCTGATGGCGGCCCGCGAGTGGAAATCCCGTGGTGGCGTGATCGAAATTCTCACCCGTGGGAACGACGCCGGCACGCACCGGAACGAGAAAAAAGAAACAGAGCAGCGCTGACGCGACTGGTCCGCGCGCGAAGACGACCAGCGATAGCAGGGACCGGCACCCCGGCATAGCCCACACCCACACCATCGATTGAGCGCCAACTTCCGTGGCGCCCCCACTTCCCTTCTTCGAATGGGTCGCTGAAGCGACTTTTTATGTGATTTTCAAACCCGTTAACTCCCTCCTCGAGATGCGTCACAGTCTGCGCGGTGTACCCATCACGGAACCAGTGTAGACATCATCACAATCCGCAATAAGGCGCCAAAGCGTTACGCAGCGCACAAAATGCGCATTCGGATAATTTCGCATCCAAGATATCTATCACAACCCTAGAGCAGAGTTGGGGAAGAGACGGATTTTTGGCGAGACGTGAGAGGGGAACCGCGCCGCCAGATAACTAGAAGCTACGCGAGCTGACGCGATGACAACCGCTTTGACCACAGTTACTGCGCTGGGAAATGGCGCGTCCGCCATGATCACCCGGTCGATAGTCGTTGGTATGGCACGCAGCACAGTCGGGATTGGCTGAAGGATAAGCGATGTTCGCATTGTTCTGTTTGTGGCAACGCGCGCATTGGCCAACCAGGCCAAACCAGTGCGTACCTGGATATCCGCCC
>DKAR01000148.1 GCA_002450895.1 Proteobacteria bacterium UBA6921 | reverse complement strand
GTGGACTACATCCACTTCAACCCGGTGAAACATGGTTACGCGAAGCGTGCCGCCGATTGGCCACATTCGAGCATACATCGATATATTGCTACGGGGATGATGCAAGAGGATTGGGGCGGCACGATTGCCGAGAATGAGGGCAGTGGATTCGGTGAACGATGAGTTGAAGAAAAGCGTTGGGGTTCGGAGGCTCACCCCAACCTACCGTGAACTTGCACAGTTGTAATGTTGGGCTTCGCTTCGCTCAGCCCAACCTACGGATTGAGTTCGTGGTACACCGCTTCTGCCACATTGAGCAGGCGGGAGCGGTCGATTTCGCCGGAGAGGGCGTAGGCGAGGTCGCGGTCCACCCAGTAGAACACGCTGACTTTATCTTCCTGCGCAAATCGGAACGCGGACTCGCCGCTGTCGGCCTGCGCGGTGCGCAGGTAGAGCGTGAGCCGCTCACCCGTATTGTTTCGGTACATGAACTGCGCGGCGGGACCATCGTCGCCGGGTAGCAGTCGTCCGCCTTCCAGTTGAAATCCCGCCTCGACGAGGCTTGGCGCGTGTACGTCTTTACCAAGTCGTTTTGAAAGCCATTTCACCAGATGTTGTTCCTGGGTCGCATCGACTTCCACCGGATGCAGAACTTCCGGCGTGTAGACGACGTGGGCGATGGCCGCCTGTTGCGGCAAAGACGACATCACGACTTCCACGCGATTCGGGCTCGCCACGTGCGCGAACCAGCCGACCGAGACGCCGATGACCAGCGTCGCGGCAATGGCGGCGAAGTGCATCGTGCTCCAGCGTGGCCGGACGTGCGAGAGGCGATCGGGGACCGGCTCTTCCAGCACGTTGTCGAACGCGGCCCGCAGCAGATCGTTTTGCGCGCGATAGTCGCGCACGCGTGCCGCCGCGTCCGGATTTGCTTCCAGATACGCTTCGACTTCCGCGCGCCGCGCGGGATCGAGCCGCTGGTCCACGTAGGCGTGGAGGTCGGCGTCGGTGATTTCGGGAATGTTGCTGCTCATTTCACTCTCCGCAACGGCGGTGTCGACTCGCCGGACAACAGGGCGCGCAAGCGTGCACGCCCACGCGAAAGCCGCGACATCACGGTGCCCAGGGGCACGTTCAGGACTTCCGCGACTTCTTCGTAACTCATTTGCTCCACGCTGACCAGTAGCAATACCTCGCGGAACTCTGCCGGCAACTGGGTCAGTGCCTTGGTCAGGTCGCGCACGTCCATGGACTGCGCGGCGCCGTCATTCACTGCAATCTCAGGAGCGTCGTCCAGTGCAACGGCGGCCTCCCTGGAATTCTTGCGATGCTGGTTCACAAACACATTGTGCATCACGGTGAACAGCCATGCGCGCAGATTGCTGCCGCGCTGCCACAGGTGGAAGCGGGTCCACGCGCGTTCCAGCGTATCCTGCACCAGATCATCCGCGCGCGAGCGCTCGCCCAGCAGGGCGCGGGCATAGCGCCGCAGTCGCGGCACCTGGTCCCGGATGAATTCGTCAAACTCGCTCAACGGTCGTTTTCCAAATCAGGGTCGCGCCCCGTTGGGGGCGCGACATATCACGATCAATACATCAGTTTCGGGTCGATCTGCCACACTTCGTTGACGAGCTTGCCGTCGCGATATACGAGTGCGTAGCGGACTTTGATCTCGTTCTTCGCTTTGAACATCACGTTTGCGGTGACGGTGCCGCCCGCCGGATTCGCGCTTTCTTCAACTTTCGAAACCATCAGTTCGGCCGGTGCGTTGTTCTTGGCAAACTTCATCCAGACTTCCTTGATCTTATCGGCGCTGGTGTAGGTGCCGTTGAGCGGACCGCCCACCCATTGCAGCGACGCGCCGTCGCCGTACGTCGACATGATTTCTTCTACATTGCCGGACGCGATCGCCTTGAAGTGCGCCTGCGCGTCGTCCGAGATGCCGGCGAACGCGCCGCCCGCCAGCGACAACAGAATGGATCCAACAGCCAATTTGCGTGCAAACATGAAAATGCCCCTTTCAGTGATTTAAGTCGGTGAGCCTGCGAAATCAGAAATGCTGGCTCTCACGGGGGTAAACAGCGTGCGGGATCAGATTATTCCCGGAAATTTTTTCATCCATCGCGTCAGGGGTTTAGACGCTTCTTTTTCATAAAGTCGGAGGGCATCTGATGCGCCGATGACGGTGGCGCCCGTTTCCGTCGCGGGGAGGCCGCCGCACGAGGGGACGGGGCGGTTCACAACGTTACGCATGCCCCCCAAAGTTAACCTGTCGCGGTCGCGATTCCTGTGCTACACAGTTTTAATCGCCGTGCGATGTTCGTTAAGTGGGATCGCTGAATGGCTGCCCGCGCTGATCAATAACTATTTAAATCAGGGGTCATGGAAGAAGGGGGATGGCGCGCCATGATGGGAGGCGTAGAACCGCATTTACCTGTAAAGGTGGCTTGTTTCTGTGTGACACGAAATACCCGTCGCACGTTCCAGAGTGAAATCGATGCACTTCCCGACTTCGATCTCGTTGCAACCTGCGAGAGCCACGAAGAATGTCTTGCCGCAATTGCGGATGACCCTCCCGATGTCTTCGTCGTTGAATTGAATTCTACGCGCGAATCGTGCGAGCTGGTCAGGGACCTCAGGGAAAAAATCCCGACAATCGATGCGCTGGTCGTATCAAATCGCGACGACAGCGACGCCCTGTTTGCGGCCTTGCGGGCTGGTGCGTCGGCGTTCCTTCCCTCAGTTGTGCTGACTCCCGAACTGGCCCGTCGTGCGTTGAAGGATTTAAGCCGAAACGGTGCTTTTTTACCGCGCGAGGCGTTTTCCCAGGTTCTTTCGGTGTTTCGGGCGGGGACTGCGGATCCGGCTTCCAGTTTCGGGCTGACGCCACGCGAAATGCAGCTTCTGGAATTTCTGACGCGCGGGTATCGGCCCAAAGTCGTCGCGAAAATGTTGTCGCTCAGCTATGAAACCGTTCGTACTCATCTCAAGAATATCTACAAGAAACTGGGCGTGAATTCGGTATCCGAAGCCATCGCAAAAACTCGCGCGCGACGACGCGACGATGTGAATAAATTCAGCGCCACTTAAGTTGAATCCACTTTTCGCTGAAAATTCGCGGTTCCGAATTGGGGTCAGTCGATATCATATTAACGGGCCCTGATAGTCACCCCATCCGTTACCTCATTTTGAGGGATTACTGGTTTCCCATCGCCCGCGTACTCTTCCGCGTCGCGCGTTCCCGGTGCTGTATCCGCGGGGCGTGATTCGTAGTTTTGGTCAGTGTTCAAACGGTGCTTTCCTGGCCAACAGGAGCGCACGGAAGAAATACTCACAACAGAAAGAAGTCTCAGAGGGAGATCATTAAGATGCGAATGAAAAATTCATTGTCATTGCTGGCAGGATTGACTATCGCGGGGTTTGGCGTTGCGGCGCAGGCGGGAGTTGCTCCGGGATCCAACTGTACCGCGACATCGGAAAATCAAGCCTACGTCACTTACGACGGAAATATCTCCGTTTTTTCTAGCGGGCTGAGCGTGATTTGTCCAATGGAGCGAACGACCACGTCCGCACAAACTTTGTATCCAATCATCACGTTCAACCAGGCGACCGCCGGTACAGTTACCTGCAACGCGTACGCCAGAGACCAGCTGGGCACCTTATACTCCTCGGCAACGCCCACCGTGGCAATATCAACTATTGCAGCGAAAAAGCAGGTTTCTTTCAAGGCGTTGTCGGTTCCGTCGTACGGATACGCGTATCTCATGTGCACGTTCACCTACGGCGCCGCCGTGTATGACTATCGCTTTTAGTTCATGAGGTCTACACGATGAAGCAGACGGATTCAACGAGGCGATTTGCAAAGTTTTTTTCTTCGGCGTCAAAACCGAAGCTAGCGAATGCAATGGCGTTGGTTGCTCTCGCCGCCAGTTTATTTGCCCTGTTGAAAACGGAGCCCGCAGAAGAACCCGGCACGTCGAGACGTCTTGCCGGGGTTTCTGATCGATCCGTTGTTTCTCCCGACCCTGTTGCCAGAGACCCCGAAGATGCGCAAAGGCTCGCTCTCATCGAGAGCCGGATCGAAGGTTTGCTGCAGCGCCAAGCCGATCTCAGCGATGAAATCGTTCGGCTTCGCCAGCAGTCCCATGCTGCTTCCGTTCAGGGAATTGCCGATTCCAATGCGTCGATCCGAAGCGAGCAACCGGGACGTGCCACCGGACATACCGGTGATATCGACGTGCAAATTCGGGCGAGTTTACCGGCCGATAATATGAACAAAGCGGTTGAGGAACAGGTATCACGTCAAAGACAGTCCTTCCAACGATTAACCGACCTGGTTCAACAACAGAATACCGATCCGCGGTGGAGTGCAGGGGCCAGCCAGGAAATCATGAATGTATTGAGAAGCGGTCAATTTGAGGGATCCACGCCCATTTCCGCGGAGTGCCGCGAATCCGTGTGCCTCGTCGAAGTTGAGCACCAGAGCAGCACGGCCCAGGACCGGTTCTTTGAGACGTTTCCCGTTGCGCTCGGCTGGATGGACAGTTCGACCCGTATTCAGGTTGATGAGCTCGGAACGCATTTGCGTTCGAAACTCGTGATTACCCGATCCGGCTACGATTTGATTGAAAACTGATAGTGCGCGCAGGGAGAGATCAAAACCCAAAAACAAATTCCGCAACTCGGCGAGGCGGNNCAGTCCGACTCGGCTATCTTCTACCTGCCGCGCTCACTGCCTTGGCCGTCGATCTTTTCCTGATGTCTCGTTGAGTTGCTGATCGCTTGGTCCCATCTATGCCGGGTTCGCATTGATTTGCACGGTGTCTGGCAATTCAAAGCGGTCTTCGGCGTTGATTTGCGCAAAGCTCATGCGATAGGCGCGCAATGCGATGTGGTCGGGAGCCAGTCTTGTTGCGGAACCGTACAACGCATCCCCGACGATTGGAAAACCATGACGACTTAAATCGAGTCGAAGCTGGTGGGGGCGGCCGGTGATCGGCTCCAGATCCCATTCCAGGTAGTGCTTCGAGGCGACTTTTCCAAGAAAAGTCGCGTGCGTGATGCTCGGCTGTCCGTCAGGCGCTTCGAATGCGCGGCGCTTGCCGCGCTTGATGCGCCCACGCCACTCGAAGGTTTGTCCGGCGGTCAGCGTTATCGGTTTGCGCGGCGCCGCGACATTGGCGGGGATGTGCGAAAAATCCTGCGCATGAGTCCAGGCGCGGTAAGTCTTGCGCACCAGATGCTGTTCGAACCAGCCGTTCGCAACTTTATGCGCCTCTGCATCTTTGGCAAACAACACAAGACCGCTGACCACGAAATCGAGACGATGCACAGGGAAGATCTGGATACCGCGTGCTTCCTGTAGCTCCAATCCCAATACGCGACGGCCGGAATCGGCGCTGCGTTCGGGGACAGTCAACACGCCGCAGGGTTTGTCGCAGACGATGAAGTGGTCGTTTTCGAAGACGACTTCGAGCTTCGGGTCGGTCATTCCAGCGTGACGGCGCGCAGCCGGGCCGCCGCATCTTCCGGGCTGATCGTGTTGACGTACAGGCCCGAGCCCAACTCAAAGCCGGTGGGAATGCTGGTACGCGGGCAGATTTCAAGATGCCAGTGATAACTCGGTTCGCAGCGCGCAAAATTATCGCCATGCGGAAGTGAGTGCAGGAAGTAATTGTATTGCACACCACCGACAACAGCATCAAGACGCTGCATGGTCCGGCGCATGATGCGGGCAAAGTCCGCCAGCATTTCCGGGGTCGTGCGCAGGAAATCGGCCTCATGCTTCAGCGGCAGGATGTGAACTTCCCACTCGTAGCGGCTGGCAAATGGTTTGATGGCGATGAAGTGCGTGCCGCGCTCGATGACGAACTGGCCCACGTTCACCTTGCGCCGCACTTCGCCGGAGGCACGGTCGTAAATCGTCGCTTCGAACGTCAGCGCTTCATCGATCAGCGCGCAAAAAATGCAGTGATGATTCTTGTCATGAAATGACCGGCTGTTTTCCAACTCGACCTGCACGTTTTCCGGTACCACCGGCATCGCGATGATCTGGCTGTGCGTGTGCGGAATGCTGCCACCGGCGGCGGGACCAAAATTCTTGAACGCAAGCACGTAGCGGATGCGCGAATCGGATTTGTAAAGCTGTTCCATGCGGTCGCGATACACGCCGAACAACATCGCAATGTGTTCGACGCTCATATCGTGCAGCGTGATGCCATGATGGTCGTGATCGACGATCACTTCGTGGCGGCCGTAGCCGTCGATGGTTTGCTGCAAGCCGTAGGAGAACGCGGACTGCGGTTGGTCGTCGCCCAGCACCGGGTACAGATTTTCGACGATGCGGATGTTCCAATCGCCGGTCGCCGGATACAGCGCAATCTGCGGCGGGGTCATGTGTTCGTTGCCGCGACAGAACGGGCAATTCTCCACGTGGGCCCGCGTGTCTCGAGGCGCGGGCGCTTCGGCCTTCTTGGGCCGCATGCCGCGCGCCGTGGCAACGAGCACGGATTCGGCAGGGACGATGGGGTTAATGCGGATTTCGCGAACAGGTTTTGGCGTGTCAGTCATGCGCGCAAGATAACCCGGAACCGCTATTTTTTGAAACGGGGTGAAACGCGCACGACAAACAGTTTTACTTGTTGCTGCCCAAGCGTGCCTAGATGCCCAGCTCGATGCGCAGGCTGTAGATCAGGCTGCGCGGCGCACTGCCGTGATAGGACACGGCGTCATTTTCCTCGATGTACACCGAATCCAGGCTGCGTGTCATATCGAGTGAAACCGAGTTGAACAGCGTGAAACCCGTGGTGATGTAGCGGGTTTCCGAGCCGACGGTGTTGGCGTGGTAACGCAAACGCAGTCCAGGCAGCCACGACCCGCGGGGCGAATAGGCGGCACCGGCAGAGAACCAGCGGTACTCGTGACCCAACGGATCTTCGACTGTGTTTCCGTCGACCGTCGTGCCCAAACTCCACTGGCGATCGAGCGAGTTCAGGCCGCCTTCCAGACGGAGCTGGCGCTGCAACTTCCACGTGCGGTTCGCATTGAGCAGATTCGGCACCGCGCTGCCCGAAAATTCGGTTTCTTCAACACGCCGGTAGGTGAACTTCGATTCATTGACGTTGTTGATCATTGCGCCGAGGCGCATTTGCGGAGCGATCCAGGCGATGCCGACGTCAGTTCCAAATGCAGAGGCGAAATGACCGTTGTCGTCCGAATACTCATTCTGGTATTCGATCGACAGCTCCTCACGCACGAAATCCGTCAGTCGCTTTGCGTATCGGGTCATTTCCGCCTTGTAGTAGTTTCCGCGCACGCCCACGATCACCTGGCCCAATCCGAGATCCATCATCGGGCGGCTGTAACCCAGCGACAAGGTGTTCACGATGGCGGTGCGCACAAGCACGGCCGTGTCATTTTCGGGCAGCAGGTAGTCGAGGGACGGTTCGGCGCTGTTGATCGCGTCAGTGACGCGTTGTTCCAGGTCGACCAATGTGTACTCCTGCAGTGGATCACCAACGGCCCATACATCGCGCGCCGAAGTAACGCCAGTGCGAAAATCGAACACGCCGCCCATGCCCGGTTGGGCGAATTGAACCGGCGCGTCGAGCGAGCCAAACGCGGTGGCATAGCTCGACCGTGTGGTCAGCAGATCGATCTGTCGATTGACGACGTCGATGATGTGCGTGTTGAGGTCTGCGACCACGGCATTGGCGATGGCGAGTCCGTCCGTTCCGAATTGATCAAAATACGAGTTCAGGCTCAGATTGCGCGTGCCGCGCGTTAGCTCAGCCTCGAGATCGTCAATACGATTGATAAAATCGGCGACCTCGCCGAGTTCATAGCCGCCGGAGGCGTGCATGGAGATACGGTAGTGGTGATCGCCGGAAGGGATCTGGCGTGGGGTTGCGGGATTGCGAAGGTCAATCAGCGCGACCGGTGTTGTCGCCAGCAGGCTTTCATCTGGAGTTCGGTGCGAAGAAAAAACTCCCTGCGTCGCGCAACCACTGGCGCAGATCGATACTGCGATGAGGAGAGACGTCGTCTTCATCGTCGTCTCCTGACGTTTGCCGTGACGGGGCGAAGTTTCTGCCCCCTTACCTTAGAGGTCGGAACCTAAAGCCGCTTTCTGTAGCGGCTTTAGGGAAAAGCTTGGGAAATCAGCGCGTCGGGCGATTGGGCTTCGGCTTATTGCGGCGGGGTCAAATTCAGTTTTGCGACGGCATCGGTGACATCGGCGGGCCAAATAAAAACGCGGTTAAACGGCGCGACGCGGTGGTACTCCGCAGGGTCGAAGATTTCGCGTGTGGTCATGTCGACGCAGTATCGTTCAACCCATCCGCGCCGTTCACTGGAACTTAGCTTTTCGCCTTTTTCGAGCCGACGAGTGATGTCCCAGAGCTTGTAGCACATGCGGAATTCATAGCCGGCGAGCGTGGCCGGGTCGGACCAGACGCCGCGCTTTGACTCGAATGCATCGCATGCGCGGTCTTGCATCAACACCAGGTCGCGATACTTCGGCAACCCGGGAAATATAGGAAACGGCGCGGCCCAGCCAGTATCGATCATCAACAAATTGAATGTTGCGCGTTCAAGTTCGCTCAGGGAGATTTTTTCGTCGCTTGAGTAGTACGGTGCAATGTAAGCCAGCAGGCGCCCATAGTGATCGAACGGCGGATTGCTGGTGGCGACGTACAGCTCGCGCAACTTGCCATTCGGTTTGGTGAGTTTTTCTTTCATCAACGCGTCGAGCGCATCGGTAGCCGCATCGCCTTGTTGTTTCTGTCGCGTCCCTACATTGCCTCCGAAAAGCCTGGTCGATAGATACGCGGCGAGACCATCGTCAATCGGGGCCTTGCCGGCGGCGATCCAGTTTTTCAAGTCATCGAATTTTGCGTCGTGCTTTGCCGGATTTGTTGTGCCGGGGTAATGCACCTCCGGGGTATCGATGCTCAGCATCCGAATGGCCGTGGAGATGTAGGGCGTATCACCGTCGGTGATGCGCAGAAATTTGTTCGTACCGAGCGAATTGAGTTCGCGACCTTCCGGATCCCAAAATAATTGAACCTTGGTCATGGCAATCTCCTTGTTGTTTTTTTCGATCGCGGTTTGAATCCTGCGGTCGATGTTGTGTTTTGCCGCGACAACTCCGGCCGCTGCTGCTGATCCCAGCTTAGTCGACAGGGCGACATTTGAAGGCGGAACACGGCCAATGGGTCGCACCAAAAATTCACGCAAGCAGCGCGTCTTGTCTTCATCTTCTCTTAAGAAATCCAGCCGAAAAACCACTGCGCCTGTTGGTCCGGGTTCGACTTTAGGGTGGATGTTCCGAATTGGGACCAATATCCCAAACCAAGGGCCTCTCTGAGCACAGTTCGGTAACTGTGTGCTCGATAGGATGCGCACTACGCCGTCAAACCGTACGAGCCACGGAGGGGTATTCCAAAATGCGGACCCGTCACCTTTTCAGTTTGTTGCCCGTTACGTCCCTGCTGTTCGGGTTGGGATCCACTGCAAGCCTTGCTGCCCTCGGCGACGAGGCGTTGTCTGAAAAGATCCCGCCTGCACTGGTTGATCAGCCAGTGAAGCTAAATGCTCCAATGTCAGTCCGTGCGACGGCAATTTCTGGCAATCGCATCCGCCTGGAATGGGCGCAGCCCGGAGACGAGCACAGCGGCATCGAGGTGGAGTACAGCACGGAAGCCGGCGACGGATTTGCACAGGTCGGTATCGCCAGGAAAGGCTCGACGCAGTTTTTGAAGACGTCGCTTGATTCAGATACCACTTACTACTTTCGTGTACGCACCATGCGTGCATTCGGCGACGGTGTCGTGACCTCTCCGTATTCCGAAGTGTTCACAGCGACGACGTTATCCAAACGCGCTGCGGCAAAAACTGCCGGGCAAAAGCGCGTTGTCGCCGAAAAGAAACCCGCGAAAGTTGTTGCGGTGAAGGAACGCTCCGCACCGGTGGAAACAATCGTGACGACGCCAGCCGAGGTGTCCGCGTCGCTTCCCGTGGCCGAGGGGATGTCCGAAGTTACCAAACCGGCAGACACGAAGGAGCCTGCGGTGGTTTCGGAGCATCAGGCGCCGTCCGTCGCAGAGATCACGACCGAATCGCATGCAGCAGCGAATCACACGGATGCACCCGCTGATGAAGCTGCCGCGACGCATTCGACCGATATTGCCGTGGTTCCGGCGCCCGTGAACGCGGTTTCGAATTGATAGTTGCTGGATTGGGGCGCAGGCTGCCGACGCAGGGCAGATTAGAAGGTTCGGCCCAGGAACAGGTAAAACGCATACTCATTCGTATCAGCCAGCCCGTAGGCGAAGTACAACGGACCGACGATTGTTTCAGCACTGGCGAACAGTGAAAACCCCGTTCGCAGATCTGTAATCGCGACATCGTCGCGATCATTCCACACATTGCCGGCTTCCGCCGAGCCGCCGACGTAAATGCCGTTGCCGCCGGCTTTGGGGAGTTTTCCGACGCGTTCATAGAAGACGAGGCGCCCGAACGCGAGATATTGACCCGACAACTGTCCGGTTCGGTATCCGGACAGGCGTTGAAAACCGCCGAGCGTGAACGTGTCGTAGAACGGCAACTCCTCCTTGATGTTAGTGCCGAATTCCGCGTTCGCGAACATCGTGTGCGTCTTGTAGGTGAACGCGGTCAGCCAGCTCGCCGAAGCCTTGTCGTATTCGTTGTCCGCGCCGAGCGCCTTGCGCGCCATGAAGAGTTTGCCGCTGGCGAGAAATCCATTGCGTGGAAACGCGACGTCATCCACCTGGTCGTAAACGATGCTCCCCACATACGCGCCCTGGCGTATGTCGTACTCCGGCAAGGTGACGGCGCCCACGCGGGGCGCCGCGTGGACCCACTCCCGCACAATACCGACGCGAACTTCACCGTGTTTGCTCAGTTGAAGACCGGTGTCAAAACCGATTTCACTGACTTTAGAGCTGTACTGCGCAACACGATGTTCGCCTTCATAAACATCGCGCGTGTCCTGCAGGTGCAGCGCATGGGGTGCGACGAACGTTACGCCCAGCGGATCGAGCGGCTGGTAAAACTCGGAGAAGATCTTTCGCGTGCGGCCCACGCTGAATTCGTTTTTCCATTCGCCGCCGAGTTGGTTCACCCAGGTGCGGGTGTAGTCGATGAGAACGTTGAAACGACTGTCTCCTTCAAAATCATCGATCAGGTTGAGGCCGAGACGGAGATAGTCGGGCCCCCAGGATTTTTCTTTCACATCGATTTGAAGTGTGCGCAGTTCGTTCTGGCGCACGACACGGAAGTCGACGCGCTCGAAATCGCCAAGATCGTAAATGCGGGCCAGATCCTTGCGGAGGACCTCGATATCCAGGTCCGTATCCGGCTGGGTATCGAGCCGACTCATGATGATGTCCGGTGAAACACGTTCCGGTTTGTTCAATTCAATTGCGTCCAGATGAGACGGGCGCTGCAACGTCGCCCGCTGCATCTGCAGATAGTATTCGTAATCCTCCTGGCGTAACGCATAGCGCGCCAGGGTGGCCTGATGCTCGCGCAACGCCGTAGCACCGGTGGCGACGATTTCTGCTCCACGTTCAAACTCCGCCGCGCCGACATCAAGCAGTTCGGGCGAGATAGTGACATCGCTCGGGCGAAGCAGCGCCAATTGCTGCTGATTTGTTTTCTGAGACAGAAACGACAACGCCTGATTGGAAATATCGACGGCGCTGTCAAGTTCGTTGCGACTCAGCAGTTGCGCGGAAATATTTACCGCGATAACAATGTCGGCGCCCATGTCGAGGACTGCCTGGACGGGAATGTTCGCCGACATGCCGCCGTCGACCAGCAAGCGCCCGCCGATTTCGACGGGTGAGAAGATCCCCGGAACGGACATGCTGGCCTGCAATGCTTCGGCAAGATCTCCCGATCGAAGTACGACCGGGGCGCCGGTTTCCAGATCCGTGGCAATGGCACGGAACGGAATCGGGAGATGATCAAAATTGTTTTCTCCGGAAACCGGAAGGGTCGCAGAGCGAAGAAAGAAACCCACCTTTTGGCCCGCAATCAGTCCGCGCGGAAAGATCAATTGAAAACCGCGAACGCCAATGTCGATCGGAAACAGATATTCGCGATCGTCCTGTTTGCGTCGGTAGGACAGGTCACGTCGGGCAAGTCGGTCAGTCAGAATGTCGTCCCAGTCGATACTCGTGATGCGAAGCTCGATTTCCTCGGGGGACATCCCGGCGGCGTATAAACCACCGATGATGGCGCCCGAACTGGTGCCGGCAACGTAGTCGATGGGGATTCGCAACTGCTCCAGCGCTTTAAGAACGCCGATGTGAGCGAGGCCGCGCGCGCCACCGCCGCCCAGAGCCAACCCGATTTTTGGGCGTGTCGTGTCTTCGGCGTACGCCGAAGGAATGGCCAGACCCATTGTGAGAACAGCAAACAGGAGCAGCCATACACACAGGCCGAGTGTGGTGTATTTGCCCAAGACAGTATCAGGCGCGTCGTTGGTCATCGCTTTGGCATACAGGCGGAAACGCACATGGTTCTCTATGAAGCCGGACAGACCTTGATCCAGGGTTGGGGGAGAGTGTATCGGCGAAATTGTGGCGGACACCATTGGTGCACCCACAACAGGCGTGCCAACTGGGTAATCTTAACCACGCCACCCCGCATGGGCCGCAAGGGCACCAGAACACCTTTGGGCTGGCCAATCGCTCGATCGAGGCCTTGGGTCACTCGCAGTTCGCTCCACCAGATCAGGTTTTCATCGAGCGAAAGGGCGACGCTTTCACTGACGACGATGGACCGCACGTTCGTATTAATTGTAGCTATCGTGGCAGACAACGGGGGGTCTCAGTGACTGTAACGCTTTGCCATGGTCCGGGTTCCTTCGCGGAAGGCGAAGTCACGCCGACCCGCTACACTTTGTCGAGGTGATGCCGATTTTCCTGTTGGCGCCACCGCGCCGATCGTGACGGACACATCCATGCACTTTTCAATATACCGCTACGACCCCGAATCGGGCGCCGCACCGGAAATGCGCAAGTACTCGCTCCAAGACGTTGAGCCCGGAACCATGTTGCTTGAAGCGTTGGTACGGCTGAAGGCGCAAGATGAATCGCTGACATTCCGCAGTTCCTGCGGCGAAGGCGTGTGCGGATCCGATGCTATGAATATCAATGGCCGCAACGGGCTGGCGTGCATCACGCCCGTGGCGAGTCTGCGAGAGCCCATTGAGCTGCGTCCGCTGCCGGGGCTGCCGGTGATCCGGGACCTGGTGGTGGACATGAGCCAGTTCTATCACCAGTACCGAGCCATCAAGCCTTATCTGATCCGGCATGACCCGAGCCCGGAAGTCGAATTGCTGCAGAGCCCGGCGGAACGCGACCGCCTTGACGGTTTATATGAATGCATCCTGTGCGGGTGCTGTTCCACGGCATGCCCGTCGTTTTGGTGGAACCCCGACAAGTTCCGCGGTCCCGCCGCGCTCTTGCAGGCATGGCGCTGGCTGGCGGACTCCCGCGATCAAGCCACGGCGGAGCGCCTGGAAGAGTTGGAAGGGCCGTATCGCCTGTTTCGTTGTCACACCATCATGAACTGTGTTGAAGTCTGTCCGAAGGGACTGAATCCCACGGATGCGATCGGCCGAATCAAAGAGCTGATGCTCACTCATCTGGTTTAAACAAATTTACGAATGAAAGACGAGCAGCAGCACCGGCGTGTTTACTGGCAATGTCGCCGCGGCATGCTTGAACTCGACGAACTCTTGCAACGTTACTTCGACACTCGTTACGACGGACTCTCCGCACAGGAAAGAGACTCATTCACTCAGCTGCTATCGATGCCGGATCAGGAACTCAGCGAACTGCTGCTGCGTGGCGGGCGATGCGCAGATTCAGCCCTGAACCATGTCATCGACCAAATTCGAAGCGCGCAGTGACGTTGAGCTGTTTCCCTCAACGCCGTTATCCGTTCTGCTTGCGGTAGGTCATTTGCTGGCGGCTGTTGCTCTCAGCACACTAGAGCCTTCGTGGGTTGTCCTGGCCCCGGGTATCGGGCTCATTGCCTGGAGTGGGGTTTATCACGTTCGTCGTTACGGAATGCTCACCCATGGCCACGCCGTTATTCGACTGACTCAGTCCGGTGACGAGAGTTGGACTTTGAAATTCCGAAATGGCGTGAGTGTGCCCGCGCGACTGCGGCCAGGCAGCTTTGTCCATCCAACTTTGATGGTGCTGAATTTCCTGACCGACAATCGGAAGCGCATCTCGGTGGTGATCGTGACGCTCGGAGACGAGCCGGACCCAATGCGGCACCTTCGAGTCGCACTCAGGAGTTCTGATAGTTCTGAGGCGTGAGGATGGTATCTTGCGGCGAATGTGTTTCGTCGGCCTGGGGATGATTCAACGTGTAGTGCAATCCGCGACTTTCCTTGCGCACCATCGCGCTGCGAATGATCAGGTCCGCAACGAGGACGAGGTTGCGCAATTCCAGCAGATCGTTCGTGACGCGGAAGTTCCAGTAGTAATCGTTGATTTCGCGCGCAAGCAAATCGACACGGTGTTTGGCGCGCTCAAGGCGCTTGTCGGTGCGCACAATTCCGACGTAGTCCCACATGAAGCGGCGCAATTCATCCCAGTTGTGCGACACGACCACTTCTTCGTCGGAGTCGGTCACCTGGCTTTCATCCCATTCCGGGAGCTTGTCGGGATAAGCAACATTATTGCAGTTCGCTTCGATATCGACGGCTGCTGCGGCGCCAAACACGAGGCATTCCAGTAGCGAATTGCTGGCCATGCGATTTGCGCCATGCAGCCCCGTGTGCGCTGTTTCGCCGATAGCATAGAGTCCCGCAATATCCGTGCGTGCTTGCAGATCGGTGATGACGCCGCCGCAGGTGTAGTGCGCTGCCGGGACGACGGGAATCGGTTCGCGCGTAATATCGACACCGTATTCCAGGCAACGGGCATGGATTGTCGGGAAGTGCTCCCGAATGAATTCGGCGGGCTTGTGGCTGATGTCGAGCAGGACGTATTGAAGACCCAGTCGCTTCATCTCGTGGTCGATTGCGCGCGCGACGATGTCGCGCGATGCCAGTTCGCCCCGCGCGTCGAACCGCGGCATGAAGCGGGATCCGTCCGGCAGTTTCAACAGGCCGCCTTCGCCGCGGACCGCTTCAGTCACCAGAAAATTTTTCGCTTTGGGGTGATACAGGCATGTTGGATGAAACTGGATGAACTCCATGTTGGCGACGCGACATCCCGCGCGCCACGCCATGGCAATGCCGTCGCCGGTGGAGACGTCCGGATTGCTGGTGTATAGGTAAACCTTACTCGCGCCGCCTGTTGCCAGAACTGTGAATTTCGCGCTGAACACACTGACCTTGCCGTGCTCGCGGTCCAGGATGTATGCGCCGAGGCAGCGGTTGCTGGAGGCCCCGATCTTGCGTCCGGTCACCAGGTCGACGGCAATGTGCCGCTCAAACCATGAAATATTGGTGCGCGCCTTGACGGCATCGACGAGCGAGGTCTCGATGGCCCGGCCCGTGGAGTCGGCGGCATGAACCACGCGACGGTGCGAATGACCGCCTTCCCGGGTCAGATGAAAATTCCCGTTCCCATTGCCATTACCGGTCTTTTCGGTGGTAAACGGAACGCCCTGGGCCTGCAGCCACTCGATCTGCTCGCGGCCATGAGTTACCGCGAACCTCACGGCGTCGTCATGGCAGAGGCCGGCGCCGGCTTTCAGCGTATCTGCGACATGTGAATCAATGGAGTCACTGGAATCCAGCACGGCCGAAACGCCGCCTTGCGCATAGAGCGTGTTGCCCTCCTGGATATCGCGCTTGGCAATGACGGCGACACGAAGCCGCGCGGGCAGGCGCAACGCCAGACCTAGTCCAGCGGCCCCGCTCCCGATAATCAGCACATCGAACTGGTGTTGATGCGTCACAGCCGCGGCATTCCCTAGCGTGGTCAGTGAGTTGGTTTGGTCATTTGGAAATAATGGTATCATGCCGCACCGCGATCCTGAGGACGGGAGAGATCGCGATGGACCAAGAACCAATTCCTTTGCGCACGGTCTACGGTACAACCTAGAACAGCCCGTGCCCAGACCTAACAAGACAAAACGAAGGCGGCCCGGATGGGCGAACGAGAGGTAGATCAAGAGTTAGTTGCGCGCGTACAGAAGGGAGATAAGCGGGCCTTCGACTTGTTGGTGCGCAAATATCAGCACAAGGTAATAAACCTGATCTCCCGGTTCGTACGCGACCACAGTGAAGTCTACGACGTCGCGCAGGAGGCGTTTATCAAGGCGTACCGCGCGCTGCCGAACTTCCGCGGAGACAGTGCCTTTTATACGTGGCTTTATCGAATTGCGATCAACACCGCGAAGAATTACCTGGTCGCCCGGGGCCGAAAGCTCCCAAGTGTGGACATTGATGCGCAGGAGGCGGAACAATATCAAGGTGAATCGAGTCTGAAAGACTACGAGACCCCTGAAAGGTTATCGCTGAAGGACGAAATTGAAGAGACGGTTTTTAAAGCCATCGAAGAATTGCCCGAAGACCTGCGTATTGCAATTACGCTGCGCGAAATGGAAGGAATGAGTTACGAGGAAATTGCCGAAGCCATGCAGTGCCCGATTGGTACTGTCCGCTCCCGAATTTTCCGGGCTCGCGAAGCAATTGATAAGCGATTGAAGCCGTTGATGGATTAGTAATCTGTATCGGAGAACCAAGGCGATGAACGAAATCGATACTGCTGGAGAAGAGCTGTCGGCCCTGATCGACGGTGAACTGGAAGGCGCCGCGCTGGACCGGGCCATTGAAGCCATCGGCACCGACCCGGACCGAAAGGCGCGTTGGACCCGGTATCATGTCGCCGTGGATGCGATGAAGAATTCGCTTCCACCGATGACCGCCCCCGCCGATTTCTGTAGTCAAGTTTCTCAAGCCATCGAATCCGAACCTGCCATCCTTGCTCAAGCCCGTCGTCGAAGCCCGAAAACCTCTGTACAGAAACAGCTCGCCGGTCTTGCCGTGGCGGCCTCAGTGGCGATGGTTGCCATCGTGGGCATCAAGAATATTCAGTCTGATGGCCAGACGGCCCAGGTGGCACAGCAGGCTCCGGTCGCCGCAGCCCCGGTGGTCGCGAATGTTGCGGTTCCTGCCGCCGATCCCGCGATGGCGCGAGTCGCCACGGATCAACAGGTCCCTATTCCGGCCCAGATTCAGTCCCAGCTGAATCGGTACTTGCTTGAACACAACCAAAACGCGTTTGTGGCGCCCGGGATGCTTCCTTACGCGCGCATAGTCAGTCACGGTACAGGCGAGTCCGCGGAATAACCTGCCGATGCGATTCAATTCATTACTGCTTGGGTTTTTCATTTGTTCCAACGCAGTGGCGGCGGATAGCGACACCGCGATTGAATTGCTGAAAAACATGCACAAGTCCGCGGCGTCCCTGACATACAAAGGGACGTTCATCTATTCGCACAACGGAAAAATGGACTCGATGCAGATTTTTCATCGGGCCGGTCCCAAGGGCGAACGCGAACGCGTCGTTCACTTGAATGGAACCCCACGGGAAGTCATTCGCGAGAACAATATCCTGACGTGCATCCTTCCGGATAGTAAGGCAGTTTCGGTCAGCCGCTTTGATGCCACGCAACATTCTATTTTGCGCCAGCTTCCCGCCGATCTGTCCGAGTTTCGACAGTATTACGACTTCGCCATTTCTGGGCAGGACCGCATCGCCGGGCGCCCAACGATCGTTGTCAGCATCGATCCGAAGGATAAATTTCGATACGGATACCGGTTTTGGCTTGATGCCCAGAATTCACTCTTGCTGAAGTCAGAAATGATCGGCGAGGGCGGCAATCCGGTCGAAAACGTCATGTTCACTTCCATTGAAATGGTTTCCGACATCCCGGACACACAATTGAAGCCTTCGCTGCGCGGGGCACACCTCACGTCTATGAAGGAAGGGGCCGATAACGAGTCGAAGTCGGGCCAGGACAACGAGAACTGGAAGGTTGCAAGGATGCCGGAAGGATTCAAATCAGCCGGGGGCCACGCCAGAGTCATGATCAGCGAGAGCGGTACGGTTCACCATCTCGTAATTTCGGATGGGCTGGCATCCGTTTCCGTCTATGTTGAAAAGCGCGACCCGAAAAAACGCCAGTTCATCGGATCGTCATTCATGGGAGCGGTCAACGTGTATGGCGTTGTCGTCGCGGACCATCAGGTCACCGCAGTGGGTGAAGTTCCTTCCGCAACGGTTAAGATGGTGGCTGAATCGATCGAGTTTTCGGGAGGGCAGTAAACTTTTTGGTTTACCGCGATGTCCACTTCAAGTCATAACGTAAATCGAAACTAATACTCTTTCAGGTGAATCATGGCAAAAGTGATGACGCGAGTTTTCTCTGCGTGGATTTTGATGCTGTCGATCAGTGTTCTGGGCGTGCAATCGGCACAAGCGGCCGCGGGGCTCCCGGATTTCACTGTAATGGTCGAAAAGTACAGCCCGGCGGTGGTCAATATCAGCACAACGCAGAAAGTGAAACACCCGCAGGTGCGTCGCGCTCCCAGCCGTCCGCAACAGGATGACCCGCAGGAAAAAGATCAACCGCCGTACGGTGATTTGTTTCGCCATTTCTTCGGAGACCCGGGTAGCGGTGACGACATAGAGCCATTTGACACTCAGTCGCTCGGATCCGGCTTCATCATTTCTCCTGACGGTTATGTGCTCACGAACAACCATGTGATCAAGGACGCCGATGAGGTGGTAGTGAAGCTGAGTGATCGTCGCGAACTCGTTGCAAAAGTCGTTGGCGCCGATGAGCGCAGTGATCTGGCCGTATTGAAAGTCGATGCGAAGGATCTTCCTGTCGTCAAGGTTGGCCGTTCCGAGAAGGTCAAAGTTGGCGAGTGGGTTCTGGCAATCGGATCGCCGTTCGGTTTTGACCACACCGTGACCGCCGGCATCGTCAGCGCGCTCGGTCGAAACCTGCCGCGGGAAAACTACGTTCCATTTATCCAAACGGATGTTGCGATCAATCCCGGAAACTCCGGCGGCCCGCTGTTTAACCTGAATGGCGAAGTCATCGGAATCAATTCGCAAATTTACAGTCGCACCGGCGGGTTTATGGGTTTGTCGTTCGCGATCCCGATCGATATGGCAATGTCGATTTTCGACCAGTTGAAGTCGCAAGGTCGCGTGTCTCGCGGTTGGCTGGGTGTGCTGATCCAGGACGTGACGCGCGAGCTGGCTGAGTCGTTCAAGATGGATAAGCCCAAGGGAGCGCTGGTTGCAAAAGTACTGCCGAACAGTCCCGCGTCCGCCGCCGGATTTCAGGTGGGAGATGTCATTATTGAATTCAACGGGCGCGAAGTGACGACATCGTCCACGTTGCCGCCAATGGTCGGTGTGACCCGAGTGGGCGATAAACCGCCGGTCAAGGTGATCCGCAACGGCGAAACACTCACGTTGCGAGTCGTCATCGGCGAGCTGCCGAAGGATGAGGACGTCAAGCTCGCTGACTCCGGTCCGAAGACGGCAGCAGATTCCCGTCTGAAGATCACCGTAGCGGAACTGACTGACCAGGAGCGTGAAGAGCTCGATTTGAAGGAAAAGGGCGTCATTATCAAGCAGGTCAAGTCCGGTCCCGCCTCCAAGGCCGGCATGCGGGAAGGGGACGTCATCCTGATGATCAACAACGAATCTGTGGACTCTTTGTCCGCATTGAAGAAAATCTCGGAAGGGTTGCCTACCGGGAAGTCAATTCCGATCCTGGTGCAGCGCCGGGGTGGTCCGGTGTTCCTCGCCATGCGCATTGAAAAGGACTAAAACCTGCGCTTTGGCGTTTTCCAGACAACGCAAATAAATTACAATTCCCGGCCGCCGCGCGTAACTGCGCAAGCCGGACGAATCCCGCAGGCGCCCGCAACGGCGCCTGTTTTTTTGTCGGTCCCCTAGATTTAGCGAGATGTTCCGATGGACATGCAGTTGATTCGTAATTTTTCGATCATTGCCCATATCGATCATGGGAAGTCGACGCTGTCCGATCGTCTCATTGAAACGTGTGGCGGACTTGAGCAGCGCGAAATGTCGGCACAGGTTCTCGACTCAATGGAACTGGAGCGGGAACGCGGAATCACGATCAAGGCGCAGAGCGTGACGCTCAATTACCGAGCTCGCGATGGCAAAGTCTATGAACTGAATTTCATCGACACGCCCGGTCATGTTGACTTCACGTACGAGGTCTCCCGCTCCCTGGCAGCTTGCGAAGGCGCTCTGCTGGTGGTCGATGCCTCACAGGGAGTGGAAGCCCAAAGTGTGGCCAACTGCTACACCGCCTTGGATCAGGGGCTGGAGGTTGTTCCCGTTCTGAACAAAATCGATTTGCCGCAATGTGAACCGGAGCGGGTGAGCGAGGAAATCGAAAACATCATCGGTATCGAGGCGACCGGCGCGATGCGCGTAAGCGCCAAGACGGGCATTGGAATTCCGGACTTGCTGGAAACGATCGTCGCCCGCATCCCGCCACCGCAAGGTGACCGAAGCGGTCCACTTCAGGCGCTGATCATCGACTCCTGGTTTGATAATTATCTCGGTGTCGTATCGCTGGTGCGCGTCAAGAATGGCGTTCTGCGGCGCGGGCAGAAGATTCTGGTGATGTCGACCGGTCGGGCTTACACGGTGGACCGCGTGGGCATTTCGACGCCTAAGCGCATTGACACAGACCAGCTGGAAGCCGGCGATGTGGGCTGGATTATCGCCAACATCAAGGAAGTGGACGGCGCCCCGGTCGGTGACACGCTGACCCAGGCGGACAAGCCGGCCAAGCAGCCGCTGCCGGGGTTCAAGCCAATCAAGCCGCAGGTTTTTGCCGGATTGTTCCCGACAAATTCGGAAGACTACGAAAAGCTGCGCGACGCATTGTCGAAGCTGAGACTCAATGATGCCGCGCTGTTTTATGAGCCGGAAACCTCGCACGCCCTCGGGTTTGGGTTTCGTTGCGGATTTCTCGGGCTGTTGCACATGGAAATTGTCCAGGAGCGACTCGAGCGCGAGTACGATCTGGACCTGATTACTACGGCGCCGACGGTCGTCTATGAAATCGTCGATACACGCGGCGAGACGCTGTACGTCGACAATCCCGCAAAGCTGCCCGATCAGGCACGCATTGGCGAAATGCGCGAGCCGATCATTACCGCCAACATTCTCGTTCCGCAGGAATACCTCGGCAGCGTCATCACGCTGTGTGTTGAAAAACGCGGCGTTCAGAAGAAGATGCTCTACGTCGGCAAGCAGGTTCAATTGAGCTACGAATTGCCGATGGCGGAAGTTGTCATGGACTTCTTCGACCGGTTGAAGTCTGTGAGTCGCGGCTATGCGTCGCTCGACTATCACTTCGAAAGGTTCCAGCCGGCGGATCTCGTCAAGCTTGATGTAATGATCAACGGCGACAAGGTCGACGCCCTTGCGGTCATCGTGCACCGCGCACAGTCCCAGTATCGCGGTCGCGAACTTGTGGAGAAGATGAAAGACCTGATTCCGCGTCAAATGTTCGAGATTGCCATTCAGGCCGCGATCGGTTCGCACATCATTGCGCGCAGCACGGTGAAAGCCATGCGCAAGAACGTCATTGCCAAGTGTTATGGCGGCGACATTTCGCGCAAACGAAAATTGCTGGAAAAGCAGAAGGCGGGCA
>DKAR01000179.1 GCA_002450895.1 Proteobacteria bacterium UBA6921 | reverse complement strand
AAGGCGAGCCCTGCCGGTTTGGCGGAATTCATTGCCGAACTGCGGCGATCTTGGCTGCACCGGCGGATTTGATCCCGTCTTCATAAACAGCCGCGAGCCGGCGCGCCATCGCGTCAGCGGACCATTTGTGCACGTATTCGCGACCGTCTTCGCTCATTCGCGCGCGCAACTCGGGGCTGCGCAGCAGGCGAGCCACAACATCGGCAAAGCCCTGGACGTCTTCGCTCACGATGGCGGCGCCACATCCTTCTGCCAACACGTCGCGCGTTCCCATCACTGCGGTTGAGACGACCGGAACACCGAGCGCCATTGCCTCGAGGAGCACCAATCCCTGTGTCTCGGTTCTGGAAGCAAAGATTTTGAGATCCGCAGCGCGATAGCAGTCCAGAAGTTCGGAATCACGATCCAGATATCCAATGAACTGCACGTTGAACTCGATTCCCAGGTCACGTGCCATCGCGCGCAGGCTGGGCAGTGCGGGTCCTTCGCCCGCAATGACAAACAACACCCCCGGGACTGCGATCCGCACCCGCGCTACGACCTGCATCAGAAATTCGATGTTCTTCTCGTGCGCCACCCGCCCCACGTGTAGCAGCACGAAGCGGTCAGGAGACATCTGGTGGCGCGCGCGAAACCGTGCGCCGTCGCCGCCGCGAAATCGCTCCAGCTCCAGGCCGGTGGGTATGATTTCCATGTGGGCGCGGATGCCGTACTGATGCAGGACGTCGAGCATCGGGCGGGACGGCACGATGACGGTGTCGACCGCATCGCATTGTGAGCGACTGAAGCGACGCGCCAGAGCACGCATCCAGGACTTTGGAACCAGCGGCACGTAGTGAAAAAGATACTCCTCGAAGAACGTGTGATACGTCTCGATCACCGGGACACCCAGGCCTTCGGCAATGGACAAACCTGCATAGTGCGCGACGAATGGCGTGTGGATGTGCACCAGATCGATGTCAAGTGTCTTCAACGAGGCGTAGCGCTTTCCGATTTCACTGCGCGACATGAACCGGTCTTCGGGATCGAACGGAACGACGCGCGCCGGAATGCGAATCACCCGCGGGTCGCCTGGCCCGTCGTTGCCATAGTCCGGAGCGATCAGCAGGACTTCATGCCCAAGACGTTCCAGAGCCGCCATGAACGTCTTGATCGACGTCGAGACACCGTTGATGCGCGGAAAGTAGACGTCCGAAACAAACAATATTCGCATGCGTCCGCTTCACTCCTCGCCAGGTGAACTCATTGCATCAGGCGACAAACAGGAAACTCGAATAGGCCAGCGCCAGACCGATCACGGCACCGGCAGCGACATCGGTGGGATAGTGCAATCCCAACACCACCCGAGAGAGGGCGACAGCCAGTGTGAATGGAAACAGCAGCGGTGCGAGATGCGGGAAGTAGCTCAGCGCCACTGTCGAAAACGCCACTGCATGCAACGTGTGCCCCGACGGAAAACTGTACATATCAAGCGGCGGAGTACCGAGCGAGATCGTCGCGCGATTGATATACGGGCGTTCGCGCACCAGGCGAGTTTTTAGCGATTTGTATATGAGTACACCAACGAGACCGACCAGCGTCATGTGGATCGAAGCGGTCATTGCCTCGCTTCCGTGCATGATCGGCAACAACACGATCAACGAGTACCAGAACACCCCGTTACCCAGCCGGCTGACGGCGACGAAGAAGCCACGGACGGATCGCAGACGGCTGATCCGGTTCAACACTTCACAAATTCTCAGCTCATATCCGTCCATGCGCTGGAACAGACTGTGAATCCGCATGGTCGCCTCCCGTGGGATGGCTGTAACAATTGAACATAATATCGACCGGGCAGGTAACGAATCGGTGACACTTTCATGAACGAAATGTGACCACGTCCGGGACTCGGTTCGCATCTGGCCAGCCGTCACTCGCGCCCGGAGCCTCCCCGTTCCGAGCACCAACGGCCTCGACCCGGTGCAAGTTTCTGCTTACGCTTCCGTCGGGTAGGTTGTTTTCGAAATTGCGCCAAACTGGAGATCCGCATGCGCTTGCCAAGCATCCAGAACCGCCATATCGCGAACATGTTGTTGGCGACACTTTTGGTCGCGACGCTGGCGTCGTGCACATCGCTGAAGCGCTCCGCCTACCAAGGTTACAAGCGCGACGAGTGGCAACAGCCGGAACGCGTGGTTGCGTCACTGCAACTGCAACCGGGCGACTCCGTCGCCGACCTGGGCGCAGGCGGCGGCTTTTTCACGTTTCTTCTGGCAGATGCCGTGGGCAAGTCCGGTACGGTCTACGCTGTCGACATTGACGTAGGTCTGCTGAAGTATCTGAACGAAACCGCACAGGAACGCGGCTACCAGAACATCAAGACCGTGATGGCCGAGGAACAGGACGCGAAACTTCCGCCGGGCGGTGTCGATCTGATCTTTGTCTGCGACACCTACCATCATCTGAGCAATCAGGTCGAATATTTTCGGAACATCAAATCCGCGCTACGCGACACCCCGCAGTCCAAAGGCCGGCTGGTCGTCATTGAGTTCACGGCGGGCTGGGAGTTTTCCATCGGTCATGGCACTCCCACGAAGACGGTCGTAGATGAAATGACGCAGGCGGGATACGTGCTGCAGTCCCATTTCGACTATCTCGCGAAGCAGAATTTCCTGGTGTTCCAGCCGTCGGGCTGAAATCGTCATATCGGCGCCGAGAGCGTCCCTGTTACCCAAGGCAAGAACAAAAGAAAACGGGGACCGAAACTTCCGGTCCCCGCGTTGCCGGGAGGGCGGCAACTGATTGTTACGTCACTTCTTCAACGACCACAGGCTGACCGTGCCGGTGATCTCGTTGGAGAGGATCACCATCGGCTGGCCGTTCGGGCTTTCCTGCTTGCTCAGAAATCGCACAATTTCCGGACCGCTGTCCGGGCCCACCGCGCTGCCGCTGAAGTCGCGATTGTTGACGTACTGCACAAAGGTCGCAGCGGTCGGATCAGTGATGTCGTACACCATCAGGCCGCCGATGCGCTCCAGGCCGACGAATGCGTACATGCGGCCGTCGATTTCGCCGGTCGCGACGCCTTCGGGTTCCGGCCCCTTGTTATCGGAACGGTTGTCGAAGTTGTTTTCGTCGTTGGTGCTGTTGAAGTTCGTCGGGAACACCGCTGCCGTGCGCACTTCCAGCTCGCTGCCCGAGTCGTACACCTGCGCGCCGGTCATTGCGTTCCAGATCGAGAACGAACGCGTGCCGAACACATACGGTTGCGAGTAGTCGCCACCCGGAACGGACGTGGTGATCGTCAGTCGGCCCAGCTGCAGGTTGTCCTTCAGCTTGTCTTTGACATCGCCGCTGTAGTTGCTGTTGACATCCTTGCCGCGTGCTTCTTCACTGAAGCCGCTGTAGTCACGTGAATCGCCTTCGTTGGCCGTGATCAGGTAGCGCTGGCCATTGACGGTGAAGTTCGCGATCGCATCCGGCTGGTACATGCCGTACACCGGCCAGTTGCGGATGTTGATCACGTTGTCGCGGTCGGAAGCGTCGATGCCGTTGGTCTTGATGATGCCCAAAAGCTCCGGCTCAGGCACGTAGCCGTCGGCCAGCGTGTAGGT
>DKAR01000155.1 GCA_002450895.1 Proteobacteria bacterium UBA6921 | reverse complement strand
CATGGGCCAGCTCGTCCATGAAGCTTTCGATCGCAAAGCAGTGTTGCGAGGCGCCCACCGATCGCCACGCGCCGACCGGAAGCGGTGAATCCACTTCACAATGTTCTTCGCGAAAATTCTGGATCGTGTACGGTACCTTCGTTCCATCGAGCGCCATGTCACAACCGGCAACGCGCATCCACCACGCATTCGCGTTTCCCGTTGCATCGAGTGCACCCTCGAGGCGGACGTGCCCGTTCGGTCGGTAGAATCCGTGCTGGAGATCATCGCCGCGCGTGAAGATCGTTTGTACCGGTGTACCGATTCGTTTTGAAAGTTGTACGGCTTCGGCGATGAAATCCGCTTCAAGCCGTCGGCCAAATCCGCCTCCCATGAACTGGGTATGGATGCGTACCTTCGCGCGCGGCAAACCGGAGGTTCGTGCGGCCACAGCATGGGCTTCCACCTGGCTCTGCGTACCCACCCAGACATCGCAGCCGTCCGGTTGGACCCAGGCGATACAATTGGGCGGCTCCATCGTGACATGCGCGATATACGGGGTTTGATAGTCCGCGCGAACAACGCGAGTGCCCGACTCAATCGATCGGCGCGCATTGCCGTGCTCCTTCACCAGCTTGCCCTTGGCGTGAGACGCCTGTTCCAGTGCTGCGTACAGCGCCGAAGTGTCCACGTGCGGATTGCCGTGAGTGTTCCATTCGACCTTTAGCACGCTGCGGCCCCGCATGGCGTTCCAGAAACTGTCTGCNNCGGCCACACCTGCATCGATAATCTGAACGTCGCTTACGCCCTCGACGGCGCGCGCGGCTGCATCGTCAACGCGTGACACCTCGCCGCCAAAGAACGGGCAACGTTCGATGACCGCGACGCGCAGGTTCGGGATTTCCAAATCGATGGCATATTCAGTTTGTCCGGTGACCATGTCGGGAACATCCGGGCGGGGCATGGCGTGCCCGACAACGCGAAACTGATTTTTTGTTTTCAGGGACACATCGCGCTGCGATGCAATGCGAGTGGCATCGGAAGCAAGTTCGGCATAGCCGAGGCTCTGTCCGGTGGCCATGCTGACAATGCGGCCCAACTCCGCGCGGCATTGTTCGGCAGGCACGCGCCAGCGCCGGGCCGCTGCTTCGATCAGCCGGGCGCGCACGTTGGCGGCGCGTTGCCGAATCGCCGTCCATTCGCCGCGAACCGTGCTCGACCCACCCGTGAACTGTGATCCCCAGAGCGGATTCTTGTAAACCGGATCAGCCGGCGCAAACTCGGTTCGAATCTGTTGCGGATCGATTTCGAGTTCTTCGGCGGCGAGCATGACCATCGCCGACAACGCGCCTTGACCCATTTCGGAGTGATTGATCTGCAGCGTCACCGTTCCATCCGCGTGAATTCGGAGAAAAGGATCCAGCTCAATACCCTCATCAGGCGGTGGATGCGCATTGGATTCGGGCGGCGGCTGCGCTGATGCGGCGCCGACATTTTCAANNCTGTCCCGGCTGGCAGTAGCCGCACTGCGGGACCTGTGCATCAATCCAGGCGTTCATCAATGCGGAATCGACGGTGGCGAGGCCTTCAATAGTTGTGATCGCGCGCGATCCGACATCGCGCACACGCACCATGCACGCGTGATGGGGTTCGTCGTCGAGCAACACCATGCAGATGCCGCAGACTCCGACGCCACAACCGTACTTTGTTCCCTTCAGTTTCAGTTCGTCGCGCAACACCCACAGCAAGGGCTTGTCGGCAGGCGCCGATACGCGGAAGGGCGCGCCATTGATTTGGAGATCGAAGAAGTTTGTGTTCATTGTCCGCCGGGCGGTGGCGGTGCTTCGAGGTTGTGTTTCAGCGTCGCGAGTCCCGATGCGTACATGCCGCCCACCATATTGTCCATCGCGAGTCCGAAATAGCGTGCCATGAGGTTCATTCCCACGTCTTCGTCAAATCCCCAGGTCAATTCCGTACCCGCTTCCACCGGCTCTAACCGGTAATACGCGGTGGCGCGTCCCATGTCGCCAAAGTCCAGCGCGAGCGTAATGCGGCGATCGGAATCAATGGCGATGATTTCCTGGGTTCCCGTGCCGGTCTTGGGTCCGCTCCACGCCATGTGCGCACCAATTCCGACATCCGGTCCTGAATAAGTGTAGGTGGCATCAGGATCCAGTTTTGCCCACGGCGACCAGGTATTGAATTCGTGCAGGTTGGTCAGCGTGGCAAACACCGAGCTCTTGGGCGCGGCGATCACAACCGTGCGTTCGACATGAATCTTGCGCGGCAGGACCAGGCCGACGATCAGCAGCAACCCGACCGCAGCAGCCATTCCCAAGAAAATCTTCTTCAGCATTGATGCCTCCACGAGCCGGAATTCGGCCTATGGTACACGAAGGTTTCTAAAGGAAAGCTTACGCCGGTGACTCAAGCGATTGTGCAGGTCACGCCGGTTCCGCCCAGTCCGCAATAGCCGCCCGGATTCTTCGAGAGGTACTGCTGGTGGTAGTCCTCGGCGTAGTAAAACGGCGGCGCGTCGAGTATTTCCGTTGTTATTGCGCCAAATCCATTGCTCGCGAGCATCGTGTTATACGCGTCACGAGTTTTTAGTGCGAGTTGTCGCTGCAATTCGGTGTACGTGTAAATTCCGGAGCGGTACTGGGTTCCAACATCGTTGCCCTGGCGCATGCCTTGCGTGGGATCGTGGGCTTCCCAGAAAGCTTTGAGCAAGGTTTCGTATTTCACTTGCCGGGGATCAAACACAACCAGCACGACTTCGTTGTGGCCCGTCATGCCGGTGCACACTTCGCGATAGGTCGGGTTCGGCGTGTAGCCGCCCGCGTATCCGACCGCCGTCACGTAAACGCCTGGAATCTTCCAGAACTTGCGTTCGGCGCCCCAGAAACAACCCAGGCCAAACATTGCCGTTTCCATCGTGTCGGGAAACGGGGGTGTGAGGGCCCGTCCATTCACGTGGTGCATTTCCGTGAGGTGCATCGGCGTCGAGCGTCCGGGCAAGGCCTGTTCCGGCGTTGGCATGGCTGATTTTTTTTCGCGTCCGAACATCAACGTGTCTCCGTCTGTTCAGTACTGATGGATCAGGGCGCTGATATCACGCGTATCCACGTTTCGTCGTGGTTGCTGGTGGTGCGCAATACGAAGCGATCATTGTCATACTCGACGACTTCCTGCGCGAAGGAATAGCCGGGGGCAAGCATCGCGAAGTCGGATTCCGTCACGAAAATGCCAAAGTAGTGACCGCGCTGAACCTGCCAGGTTCCCGAATAGTTGCCTTCGAAAGCATCCGATGCGCGATGCAGCTTTCCCTTGAATGTTCCGTCGGCGCGCAGTTCAAGCCGATTGTCGTAGCCGCTGTCCTGGCTCTGCCAGGTTCCCACGAGTTTATCGCCCGGATCGCCGCAGGCGACGAGGGCGGCGCAGAGCATCAAGACATGTGCAAAGCGCGCGTTCATTCCGCTAACCGGCGCGAAAATGGGCCAGCGCCTTGCCGCTGGCAATCGCCGCACGCGCCATTTCTGCTGCGGCGGGGAGCGGATCCGCCTTGCGCACATGCCAAAGTACCAATGCACTTCCCAGCACGATCCCGTCATGTACTGCGCCGGCCTTGCCTTGCAACGCTTCGATTCCGGCTTGCGCAGCGGCGCTGGCCATGGCCTCGATGTCCACGGCGACGGCAATCTCGTCACCGGGTCGGGCGACCTGCGGGAGAGATTCAGGCAGTGGTGCCGCGCGCACCGTTTGCGCGATTCCAAGCGCTGCCGGTTCAATGGCGTGATCGGCTTCTTCGCCCTTGTCGTGATACGCGAAGCACGCACCGGCCTGGCGCAGGGAAGGGATGATGCCGCCTTCCACGCCGCGAACCAGCAGCGCCGAATCGTAGCCGGCGTGCCGCGCGAGCAACGCATAAATGCGCGGATACGGTTTGTGTACGTAACCGGTGACCAGATGCGTTTTCTTTTTTCCGCTGATGGCGCGAAGCGCGACTTCAACTGTCGTCAACGCAGGGCGTTTGACGATCAGCGTGCGTAACCCTTCCAGCGCGTGCAGCTTGGGGCAGATGACGCTTTGATCGAGATAACCCCAGCCAATGTTTTTGTCGGCAATGCGCGTCGCAACTTCCGGCGGTGTGCGATCCACGTTCAGACCGGCAGCACGCAATACGCGCTTGTGGGTACAGCCGTACTTGGGGCCCATGGTTTCAACGCCCTGCGAAACGGCCGGCACGCCGCACGCGGCGACCACGGCCGGCACGAAGGGCGCGGTGGGAAGCGTGCGATTGTAGCCATCATACGGATCCGCGATGTCGACAACTTCATCCACCGGCGCCGTGACGCTGTCCGTCTGATCACGAAGTGCATCCAGGATGCCGAGGACTTCATCATCCGTTTCACGTTTCATACGCAGGGCGATGAGAAAAATCGCGGCTTGCACCGGTTCCGCCTGTCCTTCGAGGATGATGCGCATGCATTCGCGCGCCTCGTCGCGACTGATGTCCTTGCTCAATTCCGGACCGGTCGCAACCCGCTGAATGACTGATCGCATCAGGGCTTCGGGTGTGGTGGGAGTCAGAGTGCCACTCATGGTTGATTCCTCAATTGAGCTTTACGAAGATGGCGCCACCTTCGATCTTTACAGTGTGCAGGCGAAGTGGTGTGTCCGCGGGCTCGTCGAGCACGGCCCCGGTGGTGAGATCAAACCGGCTGCCGTGCAGCGGGCATTTCACCAAATGACCGCGCAGCGAGCCCAGGCACAACGATGCATCTTCGTGTGTGCACATTTCATCCGCGGCGCGAATAACGCCATCGCAGTTGGCCAGCAGAACTCGTGTGGAGCCGACGCTGACGCACTTCATCGTTCCCGGCGGCACGTCGGCCACATTCACTGTTTTTACAAAGTCGTCGGACATGGGTAAAGGAAATCCTCGCGCGGTTCAAAACCATAGACACGGCAGGGACACCGCGCGTGTTCTGAGGCTATGTTAGCCGAGGGTCCGTGGTGCCCGCACCCTCCCTTTCGGCAAGGATGAGAACCTCATCGCCGCGGTACGGACAGTGGAATCGCAAACCGACCGCCGCCAGCTGCATGCCGGTCTCGTTTTTATTGCCGGTGCCGTAGCGCGGGTCGCCCAGGACCGGATGGCCGATCTGTTCAAGGTGGCGGCGGATCTGATGCATGCGACCTGTCGAAATTCGGAGTTCAAGGTCAGTGGTGTCCGTCCCTGCATCGTGCTGGCTCACGCGGTACTCGGTATGGGCGGATTTTCCATCCAGGGGAAAGTCGATCGAACCGGTTTCAGGTTGGACACGGCCGCGCACGCGGGCGATGTATTGTTTTTCGATGCGATGGTCCTGAAACAGGCGCGTGAACCGCGCCGCGGCGTCTGCACTGTGTGCGATCAACATCAACCCCCTCGTTTCGCGATCCAGTCGATGCACGAGGAAAGTGGCGCGTGGGGGCTTGAAAAACTGTTCGGCCACACGCAGAACCGAATTGTGATCGCCGTAGTCCGTTCCTTGCGCCAGCATGCCTGGTGGTTTGTCCCACGCGCTGTAGTGCGTACGATCCAGCAACAATGGACACGCGAGTGGCGCTTGTCCGAGCACCTGCTCGTCAAAAAACAACTCAATGCGATCGCCGACGCGAAGATCCGCGGACGCGCGGCGCAAGCGCTTGCGGCCGGCCCCGGCTCGGATCAGCCAGGCCGCCCCCTTGTTCATTGCATCCTTGGTTTTGGATTTCGAAAGGCCGGAAAGTTGCGCGATGAAATCGCAGGCCGTGCGCGGGTCCTGCGCCGAGACGACGCCCAAGAACTTGCGGCGCGCGCTCATAACAAATCGAGCTGTCCGGTGGTGGCGCGATCGTAAACCAGTTTCGACGCTTCCCGCCGCGCGCACGGATGCAAGGCGTGTTCGTGACGCACTGCGGAATCGATGACGTGAATTACCGTTTCACCTTCGAGCACCATCGCATCGCAGATAAATTGGCGATGGCAGGAGGAGGGTTCGCGCTCCGCGCACATGATCGCCGTTGGAGCCGTCTGCGCGAGATTTCGCAAGTGCGACAGGCCAACCTGAAACTCCCGAGAGGACATGTGGTCCGCGTAACCGCGAAACGCGTCTTCTTCAAGCGCGACATGCGGCGAGTGGGTGGACGCCTTGCGCATTCCACCTAATTGCCTACCGGCCCAGTGATACGTGACACCCGCCGCTTCGCACGCGGCGCGCAACGAATCGCTGTTGAAGTGCGGATGCCGACCGGAGACCGGTCGGGCGCGTACGTCGACGAGCGTCTTGATTCCGACATCCCGCAACAAGGCGATGAAGTCGTCGAGCGAGCGATTGCTGTGACCGAGCGTGTAAAGCATTTCTGCGATGATTTCGCCTACGGCGCGCTCCGATGCATATCGAGGTAGACGCCGAGTGGCCCGCGCGGAACGTATAGCGTCATCGTTTGTCCGTCGCGGTCGACCTCCACGGGTACGTTTTCGCCGACGCGGCCGGCGCCCGTAGCGGTCTGCAGTTCTCGCGTCGTGAAAATTCGTTTGCCATCGTAGCGCAAGACAACATCGCCGGTCTTGAGCCCCGCGGCACCGGCAGGGGAGCCGGTTATCAATTCGCGAATCAAAACGCGATTGGCGTCTCCGTTTGCGTAAAGATAGGCGTCGTATTGATCTTCTCCAAGTGAGCTTCGAATGTCGGCCCGTTTATCTTCGATTTTGGCGACTTCATTGGAATAGCGTACCGTGCCGGACCATCCTTCACGCTGCGCGCGATCCTTCAGGTACAACCGATCCATTTCCAGTTGCTCGAAGCGCGTTCGAATCTGCGCGACGGTGCTCTGATCCATTCCGACCTGACGCGCGCGCTCGGACTCGGAGGGCGTTTCGTCGCGCGACGCGTCAATGGGCGCCGGCGCTGACTCAGAAACGGTGGGTGCGCGATTGGATGTCGATGGGACCCCCTCCATCCGACTTTTCAATTCAGTGAGTTCTTTTTCGAGCCGCGCCACTTTATCCGTGAGCTTTTGCCGTGCCGCGATTTCCTGGCCGAGGGCATCGCGCAACTCCGCGGGAGAGGCGCTGGCAAGCGCGGGTGCAGGAGCCGTGCTCGATGGTTCCGTTGTTTCGGGAGAAGTTGGCGGCGTCTGCGCATTGATTTCGGGCAACGCGGGCGGCTCACGCAGAAGAGCCTGCACTGACGCAGCCAGGACAACCATTCCAGTTACCCCGACGAGTATGAGGGTCGTCTGGTTACGCATATTGATGCCTCCACTTAGCCTTCGAGCCGGGTCTGAAGAAATAGTTCGTCGACCCGATACCCTCATGTGGTGAGTGGTCTACGCGCCCCGTTCGAATCGAGGAATTTTACATGGTCGACGACCTCGTTAACACGTATCTGTTGATGGAAGCGGACGTTAAGACGCTGGAGGATATTTCAGCGTTTTCAAAGCGCCTGCAATTGCTCGACGGGGAAGTGCTGATTCATGAAAACGAAACGGAAAATTTCGATCTGTACGTCATTTGCTCGGGGGCAGTTGAGATCCTCTCCAGCAGCTCAACGGCGGTCAGCAGCGACGTGGCGATTTCCAAGCAGAATCGCGACATCTTTGGAGAAATCAGCTGGATTACCCGAAAGCGCCGTACGGCCACCGTGCGCTGCCGCGGCGAAGTCGAGGCGATCCGGATCGATGGCGAAAAATTCATGTCTTACCTGAGCGCGCATCCGCAAACCGGTTTCCTGGTGATGCGCCGGATTGCCGGGTTGCTGTGCGAACGCATGGCGTCCACCGACCAGTTGCTCAAGCAGATTCTTTGGAATAGCCCCTTCTAGAAAAAATCATCGTCGCCGCCGCGCGTGAAACAGTTTGACGCGCGACTGTTTGAAGAACGGAATTAGCAGCATTCCGGCGAGAAATCCTCCGACGTGTGCGCCAAACGCGACGCCTCCACCTTGCGCTCCGGCGCTCAGCAATGAATTGATCAGCTGAAGCACAAACCAGAAGCCAAGGACCCACGCGGCGGGAAGGCGTGTCGTGTGAATGATGAACCCGAGCGGAATCGCCACCAGCACGCGCGCACGCGGATACAGCAATAGGTATGCCCCCAGTACGCCGGAAATGGCGCCGCTCGCGCCGATCAGTGGAACGTTGGAATGGGCATCCATTGCGGCATGCAGACCAACGGCGGCCAGGCCGCACGCGGCATAAAAAATCACGAAGCGCTGATGTCCCATCGCATCTTCGACATTGTTGCCGAAGATCCANNCCAGCCGCCGTGCATGAACATCGATGTGAACGCGGTGGCCCAGGCGGGAATCACGGCAAGTTCCGGCGGCAGGCGCTCATAACCAAACAGGACCGAGGGGATGACGCCCAGTGCGTAGACTGCTTTCTGTCCACCGCTTCCGAGCGACAATTGCCATAAAAAAACCACCACGCAGGCCACGATGAACGTGATCGTGACCACCGGTTTTAACTCGGTGGGGTTGTCGTCATGCAGCGGAATCATGGTTGCTTTTTTCTCCTGCGCGCGGTGCGCGGTATTTTCCGGGATTGTAGGGACTCCAATTCGATTTACAATCGGCGCTGTCAAATTCCAGGGAGTGAAGTGATGACAGGCCAATCCACGATGCTCATCGGCAAGGGCGAAATCCCGCAGCATCTGATACTCCGATATGCGAACCGGCACGGGTTGATCGCCGGTGCTACAGGCACCGGAAAGACTGTGACGTTGCAGAGCCTCGCAGAGGAGTTCTCGAACGCCGGTGTCCCCGTATTCATGGCCGACGTGAAGGGCGACCTTGCCGGTATTAGTCAGCCCGGCGCATCCAATCCAAAATTAATCCAGCGCGCAGAGCAAATGGGCATTCCGGATTTTTCACCCGCGGCCTGCCCAACGCTTTTATGGGATTTGTTCGGTGAACAGGGGCATCCGGTCCGAACCACGATTTCCGACATGGGGCCGTTGTTGTTGGCACGACTGCTGGAATTGAACGATGCGCAGGAAGGCGTTTTGAACATCGTGTTCAAAATCGCCGACGATCAGGGTCTGCTATTGCTTGATCTAAAAGACTTGCGGGCAATGCTGCAGCATGTCGCTGAAAATGCATCGACGTTAACTACGGAATACGGAAACGTCAGCAAGGCCACCGTGGGCGCGATCCAGCGCCAGCTGTTGGTGCTGGAACAGCAGGGCGCAGACGGTTTTTTCGGTGAGCCCGCGCTGGACCTGTCAGATCTCATGCGGGTTTCGCGAGACGGTCGCGGCTTCGTAAGCGTGCTCGCCGCCGACAAGCTGATGCGCAGCCCGAAACTGTACGCGACATTCCTGTTGTGGTTATTGGCGGAATTGTTCGAACAGCTGCCGGAAGCCGGAGATCTCGAAAAACCGAAGCTGGTGTTCTTTTTTGACGAGGCGCATCTGCTGTTTGATGGCGCACCCAAGGCGCTGGTCGACCAGGTCGAGCAGGTCGTGCGGCTGAT
>DKAR01000104.1 GCA_002450895.1 Proteobacteria bacterium UBA6921 | reverse complement strand
CATCGGGTGAGAATAACGTAGGACATCCGTGAAGGTCAACAAACAAAACGGGCCACACCTGTTTGAGTATGGGGTGTGTCATGCGCGAACATTTGCGCTTTGATGCCCGCCTTAAGAAATCGCTTGAGACGCTTGCCGGATTATGTCTAAGATGCTGCCCAACGGATTAAAGACGATTGGTGAAAGAGCGCGCTGGGCGCGTGAAAACGCCAATCTCAGACAGCTAGGGTTGGCTGCTCTGATACATACCAGTCAACAGTATGTTTCGGAAGTTGAAACTAACAAAAACCGAAATCCGGACATACAAAAAATGGTTGAGTGGGGAGAAGTTTGCGGCGTGTCGCCCGCTTGGATACTTTTCGGCTTTGCTGAGCTGGAAGGTTTGTCCAAAGAGGTTATCGACTTTGCTCTGCTCTATAACGAGTTGAACGAAGAAGATCAGGACACGATTCGTAAAATGACTGAAATTATCGTAAATAAAGCCAAAAAATAGACTTTTTCGTTATTTGCTGCAAACCCTGTTTACACCTTTCCCGAAACAAATTTCGCCGGTACCGTAGTTGATGTAATTGCCTGATGCGGCGTCATACGTCCAGTAGTGTCCGTTAACGTCCATTCCGTGCTGGTTTCCTTTGTTGTCGATCGTTCCTGACCAAATCTCGCCGTCGTTGTTGTTGCCGTACACGGTTGCGCCTCCGTCTGGAGCCTGGATCGTGTTGTAGGTGTTGCCAGATTTTTGGTCATAGGTGAATGAATCAGCATAACAAAAGCCTGATATTGCTAGCAGCGTCAAGGCGAATTTCGTTTTCATAAAAACCTCCATTCAAATGAGCAAACCTTAATCCGGTGCTCGGTCCATTTAATTTTTCACGTTCTGCTTGCTAAAGAAAAACGGATAATATACGTTGACATTGAACGTATGACATACGTAGACTGTGAACTCTCAACCGGACAACCGGAGGCTCTTATGAACACTGCTACACAGATGTTCCCTGCGCAGGAGGAACGCAGGCAGACGGAGAACAGGACTCTTCGCGACCTTATTTTTCTGGGTGACTCAATGATCCGAATGGCGCGCGCCAGCTCCATCGACAGCCTCAGAAAAAGCGTGACTTCATGGCACGCCATTGTTCGTTTAATCCAGATCGAATCCGGTCCAGCGCGCGCTCTCACAGAAACATCGCTGTTAAGTCTTGGCGACGAAATCGCCGAGCTGCTTGAGCGTGAGAAAACAATCACTGCATGTGGCGCAGCGTCCGCATGGCGGGCGAAGAGGGGGGAGTGTGGACGGAACTTTTAGCCGCGTGCAAAACACGTTGTTCAATCATCTTTCGTATGGACAGATCAAAGACCCGTCCGTAATCCAAAAGAGTCACAAGCTGATTGACGACCTTCACGCCGATTCTCTCGATCTTTTGGAGATTGGGATGGCGCTGGAATCAACATTTCAGATCGAGATTCCAGACGATGATATGGAGAAGTGGAGTACGGTCGGTGACGTGCTTACCTATCTCGAAGCGAGGGGGCTGTGATGTGCGCTCTCATCGTTGTGTTGTGTCTCGCCTTCGTCGTTTGGCTTCTGACCTATTTGTTCGACGCGATGCACCCGTGCGGGTATCGCGGCATGCACAAGGACTAAAAACATGATCGACCAAGTTCAGCAATAACAACAGGAGATAGAAATGGCAACAGACGTTCGTGAGTTTTTAGGTGATTTGGATAGCGGCACAGTTGAGAGTGTCTTGGGGAAAGTGTTGAGCGCAGTGGCGGCGGCGACAATTGACCACGACGGAAAAGGAAAGGTTGTGCTGGCATTGGAATTCAAGCGTATCGCTAAGAGCAGCAACCAAGTGTTGTGTGGTCACAAGATTTCTTACACGCACCAGACCACGAAAGGCGACCTCAGCGAGAACGTATCAGGAGAGACGGCGATGTTCGTCGCCAAGGGCGGCGATATGTTTGTTCTGCAACAAGACCTCCTGAAAAAAGAACAGGGGCAAATGTTCCCTTTCAAGGACGTTCCGGTTTAGTTCAAACGTTCAAACAACAAAGAGGATATGAAAATGGATGGAGAAGGAATTAAAGAGTTGCGTTCTCTTGTAGCCGTCGCCGATGTGAATAATCGATTGGAAGCGGTAGGGATTGACGCGGTAGCAACGCCCTACAAGATCGACGATCTGAGCAGATTCAGAGAATTTCGTCGTCGCCTTATTGCTCTTGTTTCAACCCGGCATATCAACAGCTTTGCGAAATACGTCTCCAACAGCCACAAAACAGCAGACGAAATATCTGTTTTCGTTAATCAAGACCAATTCTCTGCGCGTTGTGTTCTGGATCTTGGAAACAACGTGAGTCCCGGTCATTGCGACCATGTAGCCATTCTTTCATTGGAAAAGTCGCCTGAGTTCGTCGCACTCGAAACCTTCTTGCGAGNNCGCGGAGTTCCTTGAGGACTACGCGCCGATGACTTCAGCTTTCGCTGACGGGAAGCCGATGGAAACAAAACAGTCGATCGTCGCGGTTCGTAACTTCAAGCTTGACGCAAAATCGACCGGCACCAGCGCAGTGACAAACCTGTCGGAGTCAAAGAGCCTGATTGAAAGCGTTCAGGCGACCAGCATGGCGGGCGTGTTGCCGGATAGTTTCGTGTTCAGGGTTGCCCCGTACCTGGGTCTGCAAGAACGCGATTTCCATGTCCGTGTTGCGATCAGAACCGAGCCTCCGGTTCAGTTTTCTTTCAAGAGCGTTCGCAAGGAGGAAACGCTGTTGGAAGCCGCTGAAGAATTTACCGGAATCCTGTCCGGCCTGATGAGCGGTAAAAAGATTTACCTCGGCACGATCAATACGTCGATCGATTAATGAACACCATCCCGTTCCGCCCCAACGTCGTGAAGCCGCCATACGTGAGGCAGGTAACAGACTCGTCTTTCAACAACGACCCGCGCCCCTACGTGATTGTCGAGAGAGCGCCGTTGATGCGGAAACGGGATGTCTTTTTGTTTTTCGTCGGAGTGGTAATAGGAGGGTTGATCGGATGGCTACTGCCGTTGGTATGACTTACGGATCGGTCACGCGCCCCATGACCGAGCGCGAACTGAAAACGCTTTGGGACCAGTCCCGAGCGGAATTGATCGCCGAATACATGGCGTGCAAGGAAACCTGTTTCGAGGCGATTCAGGAATCGCCTGAACCCCTGCGCTCAGCACTCCACAACGCAGCCCTGGCCGGCGACGAATTACTGGTAGGACGCCTCGCTATCCAGCGTATGCGCGACTACTGCGAAACACTGGCGGACGCGAAGGTACTTGAACGGTATCAAGAGAAAATCATCCAGTACGAACACGACGACAAATAGAGAGGAACCAAATCATGCAAGCGCAAGAACAAACTCCTGTCGAGGCCGAATCGGTTTCGGTTGTGACTCCACCAACCCCTGAAATGCACTCAGTACAGCCGGTGCGAGGGTATTACCAGATCTCATCAGCAGGGCCAGCACCGACCCCTGCGCATTTACTGGCCTCTGCATTTGAACGCGGCGCGGATATGCAGACATTGGAGCGTTTGATTGCGCTTCAGGAGCGGATGGAAGCGAACGAGGCGCGTAAGGAGTTCACGCGCGCGATGGCGCGATTTAAGGCAAATCCTCCCGAGATTCTGAAGGACTTGCGAAACGTGCAGTACGATTCCATGTACTCGTCATTGGCGGAAATCACGAACAAAGTATCGCCCGCTCTGTCGCTGCAAGGGCTTTCCGCTCGATGGTCATTGAGCCAGGAAGGACGAATCAGCGTGTCCTGTATTGTCACGCACGAAGGCGGACACTCTGAATCGGTTTCTCTGAATGGACCTCCTGACGACTCCGGGAAGAAGAACCCGCTCCAACAGATCAAATCGACCGTTACCTATCTTGAATCCGCAACCTTGTTGGCGGTTCTTGGACTTGCCGCGAAAGGTGTAGGCGACGACGACGGTAATGACAGCGAACCGATTGAGATTATCTCAAGCAATCAGCTGGCCGCACTGAACAAGAAGATCGATGGCGTCACCAACGAAAAGAACCGTGACGCCTATATCAAGAAGCTCCTGGATTTCCTCAAAGTCGATGCGCTCGAAAACATACCGGCGACAAGTTTGCAGAAAGCCGAACAGTCCATTGCGGATCGAGCCAAGAGGATGCAAGAGAAGAAGGAGCAGCCGAAGTGATTCCCTACACGCACGCCAGAACGCTTCGCAAAGCGTTTGAAGCTGGAGAAACGGAAGCCTACTGCGCGATTCACGCCGTCTGGGAGTACGCCTGTCGTGACAGGGATTACGAACTGGCAAAGACGATGGACAGCGTTGAGGAACGCATCAGCAAATTGCACAAACCGAGCATGAGCGCGAGCCGTGTTCGAGTGTTGGACAATTTCATGAAGGTTAAGGAGGCAGCGTGAACAAACACGAGCCAGCGTTTCCTTGTACATGGCACAACATTTCCGATACAAACCAAACAGCCCCGACGCGACTACTTCGCGGCGAAGGTAATGCAAGGCGATTGGTCGGCGCAAAGCGACACCAGTTTTTACATTGGTACGACACCAGAAAAACTGGAACGCGCGGCGCGTTTTTATTACCGCATGGCAGACGCCATGCTCAAGGCACGGGAGGCTAAATGAACGCTGTGGTGGAACTAGAAAAGACGCGAGAAATTTCCGAATACAACCCGTTTCGCGCTCAGCTTGCCGAGCTTCGAGAGCTCAACGACTCGATCGTATTCGATTACAAAAGCAAGAAGGGGAACAAGGAAGCCCGCTCGCACGTTTTCAAGTTGCGCCAAACCAAGTCCGCCGTGGATAAGGTGCGTGAGCGAGTAAAGGCCGACGTCCTGATCCGTGGCCGACTGATCGACAGCGAAGCAAAGGAAATCATGGGTCAATTGGAAACCATGATCGAGGTTCACCAGAAGCCACTCGACGAGATTGAGCAGGTGGAGAAGGAGCGTCGAGCAAAGTACGAGGAAATCATCGACGAACTTATCGCCGTCACGGAAACGAATCATTCAGGGTTTACCTCAGAAGCCATTGCAGATCGTTTGCGCGAAGTCTCCGAGGTTGTAATCGACGAATCGTTTGCCGAGTACATGGCACCGGCCACCGGAGCAAAGAAGAAGGCGATTGATTTCCTGAACAACGCGCTGGCGGCAGCAAAGCAGCGCGAAGCCGAAGCCGCCGAGCTTGCAAAGCTTCGTGCCGAAGCGGCAGAGCGTGAGCGCAAGGACCGCGAGGAACGCATCGCACGGGAAGCAGCGGAGAAGGCTAAAGCCGAGGCGGAAGCCAAGGCCAAGGCGGAAGCTGAAGCCGCACGCAAAGCGGTCGAGGACGCCGAGCGAGCCAAGATCCAGGCGGAGGCAAAGGCCAAAGCGGAAATCGAAGCGGCACGCCAAGCAACGGAAGCCGCGGAGCGCCGTGGCAGGGAAATGGCCGAGGCAGCGCAGAAGCGAGAGGCCGAGGCGAAGGCTCAGGCGGCACGCGCCGCCATTGAAGCGGAGGAACGTGTCAAGCGTGAAGCCCAAGAGAAAGCCGACCGGGAAGCCGCAGAACAGGCCAAGAGAGAGAAGGACCAGAAGCACAAAGCAGAAATCAACAACGCGGCGCGGAAATGCCTGACGGACTTAGGTATCGCCGAGGAAGTCGCAACCCAAGTCATCACTGCAATAGCAAAAGGGAAGGTAAAGCATGTCTCAATCAAATACTGAAATTTTCAACTGCGAACAAGGCACGCCCGATTGGTTCAACGTTCGCAAGGGCATCCCTACAGCGTCCGAGTTCGCGACTGTCATGGCGAACGGCAAAGGTGGAGCGCCGAGCAAAACGCGCCGCACCTACATGCTGAAGCTGCTCGGGGAACGCCTGACGGGCGAGCCGATGGAATCGTTCACCAACGAGCACATGGAGCGTGGCAAGAAGATGGAGGAAGAAGCCCGCTTAGCGTACTCGCTCGCATCCGATTGCGACCTGTCCAAGATCGGATTCGTTCGGCGCAACGATGTCATTGCCGGCGCGTCGCCTGATTCGTTGGTGGACGCGAACGGGCTGCTCGAAATCAAGACCAAGCTGCCGCACCTGCAGCTGGCTGTTCTCGAGGACGACGAGGTTCCGACCGACCACATCGCGCAGATCCAGGGCCAGCTTTGGATTACCGGGCGCGAGTGGGTGGACTTCGTATCGTACTGGCCGAAGCTGCCCATGTTCACCAAGCGCGTGTACCGCGATGAGTCGTATATCTCGCGGTTGATGGCGGAAGTCTCGCGATTCAACGCCGAACTTGAAGAATTGCAATCGAAGTACCAAAGGGTTGCAGCGTGACAGGAGACTGAAACAATGAGCACAAACAGTTCCATGAGCAGCAGCGGTGTCGGAGTTTTGGGTTTACTAGGCGTTGCCTTTGTTGTCCTCAAGCTGACCGGATATATCGACTGGTCTTGGTGGTGGGTAACAGCTCCATTCTGGGGTGGGTTTGCTTTGGTATTGGTGATTACGTTAATAGGCGTCCCGGTCTATTTGTTGCTGAGCCGAAAGCGACACTGAAAGGGGACGGCGATGAGCGAAGCGCAGCGCAGCGAAGAGTCCGAGTTGAGCGAGTTGTTAGCTTCGCTCGTCATTACCGAAAAGTGGCGACTTGCCAACATAAAGGAAACTGCCATGAACAGGTGCAACATTAAGAAGTCTCGGCGTAGTCATGTGCTGAAGGTTTTGGATGAGGCTTTCGCTTTATTGAAAAGCGAAGCTAACGCATGAATTCAGCGGCGGGCGCTTTTCGCCCGTCCGCTGGAATGACGTGTGTACGCCCGTTTTGCCTCGGTGAAAATATTTTGAAAAAGGGCTTGACCGTTATTGGGTATGAGGCTAGACTGTATTCATGGTTAGCGATTGGCGCGAACCGGATTAACGGGAGATTGACATGAAGATCATCGAAGATGTTTCTGGCGAAATTATTGGCGGTGACTACGGACAAGCATGGGTGACATATTGCGGAAGAAAACAAGGCAAAACCTGTTACCCGCGAAACGAGGTTGAGGCATATGCTCAATGTGACGAAATCGTGGAAGAGATTAAGGCCAAATGCGGCATTGATTTGTTCAAGGAAATTTACCCTTTGCAAAAATGGGTATACCACTTTGATGGTGTCTAACGCAAAAGTCAGCGGCGCCGGCACGGCGTCAGACAGGAGAGAGACCATGAGCAAAATCTTAAACCAACACCAAGCCAGCGCAGTGGCGGATGCAATTTGCGCTCTGAATAACGTGAATGGCCGCATCGCTGCGGACGTTGGCGGGGTGCGTGTCCATGAAGGACCAGATGGCGTTGTCACGGTTGGTGTAATTGACAGCGAAAGAAGCGAAACCTACGCAAGCCAACACGATTTCATGAAATGCTACGGTGTATCCAAATGAGCGGAGGCAAGCGGGAGGGGGCCGGAAGGCCCCCAATTGACCGGCGCATGGTCAAGGTGCCAGTGGGGTACAAGCTGCCCCGCTGGCTAGTGGATTGGCTGCGCGAGCAGGACGTACCAGCGGCGCAGTTGATCGAGGATGCCCTGCGTCGGCGGCACAAACTCAGGCCGCCGGGCGACGGGGCATAACGCTGGTGAAAATATTTTGAAAAAGGGCTTGACCGTTATTGGGTATGAGGCTAGACTGTATTCATGGTTAGCGATTGGCGCGAACCGGAGACAGGAGAGAGACCATGAAGACCATCAACGGCTACGAAATCAAACCCGGCGCGGACTTGAGCGGCAAGGACTTGAGCGGCAAGGACTTGAGCGGCAAGGACTTGAGCGGCGCAGACTTTCGCTTCGCGATCTTGCGCGACACGGACTTTCTCGGCGCGTACTTGAGCGGCGCGGACTTTCGCTACGCGGACTTGAGCGGCGCAGAGTTTCGCTACGCGATCTTGCGCGGCGCGATCTTGACCGGCGCGAAGTTACCGGCTGTAAAAGTCGATATTCCTCCCATCGGGACGGCTTTTACCGGCTGGAAGAAATGCCGTGGCGGCGCGCTTGTTGAACTCACCGTCCCGGCGGATGCCGACAGGACGGCATCTCTTGTCGGTCGGAGCTGCCGAGCGGAATTTGCGGTAGTAAAAGCTGTACATGGCGCGGAAGAAGGCGTGAGCATATACGATAGCGTGACGCGCTACGTGGTGGGCGAAACCGTTCGCCCCAACGGATTCAATGACGACATTCGGATCGAAGGCGCTAAGGGCATCCACTTCTTTGAAACCCGTGAAGAAGCGGAGCGGTATCCGACTTTCCCTTCGCGAACCTGAGCGACCCGAACTTGCGTATTTAGTCAGCTATTA
>DKAR01000110.1 GCA_002450895.1 Proteobacteria bacterium UBA6921 | reverse complement strand
CTGTATACGCACTTCGAAGAAATCTGCGAAATCATGAAAGCCTACGACGTGAGCTTTTCGCTTGGCGACGGCCTGCGTCCGGGTTGCCTCGCGGATGCGAATGACGCGGCGCAGTTTGGCGAACTCGAAACACTGGGCGAGTTGACGAAGATCGCATGGAAGCACGACGTGCAGACGATGATCGAAGGCCCGGGCCATGTGCCGATGCAGCTGATCAAGGAGAACATGGACAAGGAATTGCGCGATTGCTTTGAAGCGCCGTTCTACACCCTGGGACCGNNATGCTGTGTTACGTCACGCCGAAAGAACATCTCGGTTTGCCGAACAAGCAGGATGTGCGCGACGGCATCATCGCCTACAAGATCGCTGCGCACGCGGCCGATCTCGCCAAGGGACATCCGGGCGCACAGCTTCGTGACAATGCGCTCAGCAAGGCGCGTTTTGAATTCCGTTGGGAGGACCAGTTCAACCTCGGTCTCGATCCGGAAAAGGCACGCGAATTCCACGATGAAACATTGCCGAAGGAGGCGCACAAGGCCGCGCACTTCTGTTCCATGTGCGGGCCGCATTTCTGTTCGATGAAAATTACGCAGGACGTGCGCGACTATGCGCAATCGCATCAGCTCAGTGACACGGATGCGTTGAAACAGGGAATGCAGGAGAAGGCGGTGGAGTTCGTCAAGCAGGGTGCGCAGGTTTACAAAAAGGCGTGACGTTCGGCGGAACGTTTGTTCTTTAGAGGAGCGGTGGAATGTACAAGGGTGGATGCATGTGCGGAGCGGTGCGATTTGAAATCACCGGGCCGCTGCGAAACGTTGTGTATTGCCACTGTTCGCAGTGCCGCAAACTGCACGGCACGCCGTTCGCGTCGAATGCGGGTGTGGAGAGCAAATTCTTCAAGTTCGTGTCCGGCGAAGACCACCTTACTGGCTACGAAATCGCGCCCGGCATCATCAAATCCTTCTGCAAGACCTGCGGGTCACCCATCATCGGGCGCAACACCCGACAGCCGGAGATGGTTCGCATCCGGCTGGGTACAATCGAGTCGGAAATCAGCGAGCGGCCAGCCGCCCACATCTTCGCATCCTCACGTGCGTCGTGGGACACGATTTGCGATGAGCTGCCACAGTACGATGCGTTTGAGCCGGGCCGATAGCGCTGCGACGCAGGATTTATTTCATCCACTCCAGCTTGTCGACTTTCCCGTCCTCGCGCAGATAGAGTTCGACGGTTGATCCGACTTCCGGATCACCACCGACTTTTTCCGTTTTTGCAGTAGTCTGGTATTTGTGAACCCCTCCGGTGCGCTCCTCAACCACCAAAGTATCCTTGCCTTCGACTTTCACCAGCTTCCCCAGCACGACTTTCTGAACGGGAAACTGCAGTGCAAACGTGGAAGTCGAAAACGCCAATGCCATCCCCGCGAGCAGCGGGTAAATCCTGATTTTATTCACAATCCCTCCATTGGACCGGACATCCTTTCTGGTGTTTTGCCATCGCAATATTGAGCAGCACGATGATTTCTGGCGCGGCGCGAATGTCGCTTTGGTCTGATCAGTGTGTCGCGCCGTGCGTGTGGCGAATAGTGGCGCAACTACGAATGGCGCAAAGGGTGAGGAAGTGCGGTGTCCCACAAATTGAACGGGGTTGACCATCACCGTACGGTTCGGGATGATCGAGTCGGGTTTGCGTATTGGTTTTCTTACTCGGGAGACGTATTGATGAAAATCCGCCTGATGCAGTTAGCAGCAGTCACCTTCGTTTCGATCGTTTCAAGTGTCGCGCTGGCTGGCGACAACTGCCCATCGAAAGGCGCCCACAAGGATATGTCGGCCGCCATGTCCCAGGATGGCAAGGATGTCCACACATGGATTCAATCCCAGGATGTGGAAAAGGACGAGTCTGCTCCCGCAGCTAAAACGCAGGCGCCGCCGGTCGAAGCAGCTCCGCAAGCGACCACCGCATTGAAAATCTGATGAGGTATTGATCTAATTGCCGCGCATCAAGAAGAGGGCTTCGTGCCCTCTTTTTTTGGGTTGCAAATTCCGACGAATCAGCTCGGCCAGGGCCACTAAAATTTTGCGACGGACTCGATTTTGGTCGCGGCGCGGTTTATTGTTCGAAACCTATATTAGAGACCATGTTGCCGGCGGCGTCGCGGTCGCAGGCCGGAGAATGGCGATCAGTGGCGACGCGATTAAAATCCGGTGCGTCGACCCAGCCGTGCGGGTGAGGGAGAATTACCGATGGGTTCCGTGAAGTCCGAGGCGATGCCAATCGCCGAAACAATTCGTGCCGACGTTGCCATCATCGGCGGTGGTCCCGCCGGAGCGGCAATGGCAACGTATCTGGCGCGCGAAGGGCTGAATGTCGTTGTTTTCGAGCGCGAGAAGTTTCCGCGTTTCCGCATTGGTGAATCTCTGCTGCCGCTGAACCTGCCCATCCTGCGTGATCTCGGCGTTGCCGACGAAATGGAGGAGCGCTTCATCAAAAAGTACGCTGCGAACTTTGCGGATCGTACTGGCAGTCGCACCGCCCGTTATCCTTTTGCACGTGGCATCAACAAGAGCCACGCGCATGCCTACGAAGTTGATCGTGCTGAATTCGACCAGCTGTTGCTCAACAACGCCGCGCGCAAGGGTGCGAAAGTGTATATGGAGTGGGCTGTGCGCGAGGTTCTATTTGAAGGCGATCGTGCCGTCGGTGTGCGCGCTGCCTCGGCGGATGGAACCAGCTCGCTTACCGTCATGGCGCCGATGGTGGTCGACGCTTCGGGCCGCAGCGCGTTTATCGGCAGTCGCCTGGGAATGAAGCGAGATCTTTCATTCCAGACGCGAACCGCGTTTTTCTCCCATTTCGAAGATGTACAGCGTGAACCCGGTGATCGTGAAGGCGACATCCAGGTGGTCGCATTCCCGCACGGCTGGTTCTGGATGATTCCCTTCAAGGGCAACGTGACCAGCGTGGGCGTGGTGGTGACCGATGAATATCTGAAGCGTCGCCATGCCGAAATCATTTCCGACCGGCGCGCCAAGGCGACCGGCGAACATGATGGTTCCAACAATGCGGTCGCCGGCTATATCGAGCCAGTCAACGATGTTTTCCTCCGGGAAGCGATCGAAGAAACTGACTACGTCGCTGTCCGGATGAAGAACGCTAAGCAGCGCTGGCCCGCGCGGTCCATTGCGAATTTTTCCTATGTCATGGATCGGTACGCCGGTGATGGTTTTGTTGTGCTTGGCGATGCGGGTGCATTTCTCGATCCGGTATTTTCGACGGGCGTATTCCTTTCCATGAAATCCGCACAGGTGGCGTCGAAGGTGATATTGAAATGTCATCGCCGCAAAAGTTACTCGGCGAGCCATTTCAGAAGTTACGAGCGACGCATCCGCGCGGCGCAGAAAATTTTCTTTCGCTTCATTCGTGGCTGGTACGATCCCGCGTTTGTGGATTTGTTTTTCTATCCGCGCAATTTCATGGGCCTGCGCTCCGCAATCACGTCCGTACTGGCGGCGGATCTGTTTGACTGGCGTTACCTGTGGAGTCTGAAACTGCGCGTGCGCCTGTTGTTCCTGATTGCCGAATTGCATCGACGTCATTTGCGTTGGGAGCGCGATGGCCGTTCACTGGTGCAAAAACTTCCTGTCTGATTGTTGCGGCGTGCTTGTTGCGCCGCAATTTTCCGAGCAAATCACTCTGCTGTACGTCGCAATGTTCTTCACGTTACCTTAACGTCATTTCGACGATGGTTGCATTCACGGCGTGCAATTGCGCCGACACGAAAAAAGACTCGCCTCTGAAATGGAGTTCACGCGAGCGTCAACGAAAACCCGTGCCATGGCATTACGGCCGCGTGTAAGCGGTGGTCAATCGGCTGTTCGTGCGAAAGCATTCGAACGAAAACGAAATTGACGGAGTGTCGCCGTATGAGGGGGAAGTTGTTCGCTGGCTGTTGTGTTGTACTGTTTTTTTTCTTCAATCACGTTCAAGCGCAGGACGCCTGGCGAATCGCTGATTCTGGCGACCCGTCTCCGGCGGTTTCGCATGGACCGATTCCGACCGACCCGGTCGAACTCGAGAAGGCCGCGCGCAATGGCGACGCGCACGCGCAGTATCGCCTTGCGATGCGTTACTTCCAGGGTGCCGGCGTGCCCATGGACATCAATTCCGCGATGCGCTGGATGCGTTCCGCCGCCGATGCAGGCATTCCAAGTGCCGCTTATCAGCTGGGCGTTCTGTACCGCGACGGACAATACATCGCCCGGGATGCGCGTCTATCCGAAACCTGGTTTCGCATTGCCGCGTCTTCCGGTCACTCCGGTGCCGCGCGCGCCATTGGCGCATTGCAGGATGCGCAAGCCTCGGGCGAATTCACCAGCGTTCGAGCAAACGCATTTCGCGGCGATCCAAAGGCACAGTATGAACTTGCGCTCTGGTATCAGCGCGGTAAAGAACCCGTCGGCGCGGATCCGGTCGAAGCGGTTAAATGGTTTCAGCAGGCGGCAGAGCAGGACAATGCCGAGGCTGCGTATGAACTCGGACTTGCTTATCTCGATGGCAATGGCGCGACACGCAATTTAAAGATGGCCAAGCAGTGGCTGGAGCGTGCCGCCGGCCAGGGACTGTTGCGTGCCCGGGTGACGCTCAGGGATATCGCGCGCGATGAGAACGGCAACGGAATTGACGCATTGGCGAACCTGAAGAATTCTGCGACGCAGCCGTTTTTTCAGGCGGCGACTTCTGGTGATGCCAACGCTCAATACGAGTTTGCTTTGATGTTGTTCAAAGGTGATCCGGTACCGCGTGACGCGCGTCAGGCGCTTTACTGGATGCGGCGCGCTGCAGAGCAGGACAACGTCAACGCGCAGATGTATCTCGGAGAGGCCTACACGCGTGGCACCGACGTTGACGGAGATCTGTCGGAAGCCGCAGCCTGGTATTCACGCGCAGCACGACTCGGAAACGCCGAAGCGCAATTTCGATTGGGTGATTTGTATCGCCTGGGTTGGGGCGTAAAGCAGAGTCCGCAGGCGGCCCGCCACTGGTATACGGAAGCGGCGCGCCAGGGTCATGCAAAGGCGAGG
>DKAR01000210.1 GCA_002450895.1 Proteobacteria bacterium UBA6921 | reverse complement strand
GGCAACAAGAGCCAGGGTGCGCGCACCCGCGCACTGGCTGATTTCAAGCAGGGGGCGGTACGGGTGCTGGTGGCAACCGATATCGCGGCGCGAGGTCTCGACATTGATCAGTTACCGCACGTGGTCAATTTCGAGTTGCCGAATGTGCCTGAAGATTATGTGCATCGCATCGGCCGCACCGGCCGCGGCGGCGCCACCGGTACCGCGATGTCGCTGGTCGGTCCGGATGATTGGATGCACCTCAAGCGCATTGAGCGCCTGATCGGGCAGAAGCTGGATCGCCACGTGATCGAAGGCCTGGAGCCGACGCGTCCTGAACCGCGCTTTGATCGGGGCTCGTCGTCAAAGCGCCCGCCGCATCATCGCAACAATGGCGGTCAGCGCCCGCACCACAAGCGCGGCCGTGATTTCGGTAATCGCGCCGACTCGCATTCACATTCCAATGACCGTCCGCGGTTTGAATCGCAACGCCCCCACAATCGTCAGGAAGACGGGCATCGCAATCATCAGGAAGATGGGCATCGCGGTCAGCGTCCGCGTTTTAACAAAGAGGGCGGCAATCATGGGCACCGTCGCAATGAGTCCCGTGGCGAACGACCGTTTACGCCGCGCTTTGAGTCGCGCGACGAATCACGCGCCAAGCCGCGTCGTGAATTCCGCCAGGACTCGCAAAACGACTTTCGTGGCAATCGCGTAGAGCGAACAGAGTCCCGTCCGGAATTTCGTAACGATCGAGTGCAACGTCCAACCGAAAATCGGCCGAACCGCGCCGCACGGCGTGCAGCCATGCAGTTCGATCGTCGCGAAGAACCGCGCAGCGATTTTCGAATGCCCGAAAAGCCTGCGCGTCCCGCGCCGCGCATCGAATACAAGACGGCCAGTCGCCCGGATCAGCGCGCACCCCGTGGTGAGCGTCGTCCGAATAATGTAAAGCCGCGTCGTGATTTCAGTGCAAAAGACGGCAACGCCCCGCTGCGCCGCCCACGCGCCGAGTTCATCGACGAAGTCTAGAAGTCCCAGTAACAACGTAGTTACGTAGGTTGGGGTGAGCGAAGCGAACCCCAACATCGCCTCTCAAACCGAAACGGGAATTCCCAGTTAACGCAAGATTGGGCCTCGCTCCGCGAGGCCCATGTTTCTGAAAACCGAAAGAACTACGTCCAAAAACTTCCACATCGTGCATAGCTCGCTGCCGTCACCAAACTGAGCGTTCCGTGACGTTGGGCTTCGCGCAGCTCAGCCCAACCTACGGCTGTGACGAGCTACGGAAACGTCGCCAGCAAGACGCAGTCGTCTGGCGGTGTCACTCTTACGACGAACTATGCCTATGACGCCGTGGGCCGACTCGCGTCGGTAACGTATCCCTCCGGGCTGGTGATTACGCCGAGTTACCTCGTCTCGTATTACGGCAATCCGACCCAACGCGGACAAATCACGGCAATCGATAGCAGCCGAGGCCCAATCGCCAGCGCTATTGAATACCTGCCGTTTGGGGGCGCTCCCAACCTATGGACGTTTGCAAATAACGAGCGACTCGGGCGTGGATATACGCCAGATGGGCGACTGGTCAGCTATTTCAGTTATTCAAAGGCGACGTACGTATACAGCGACATGAATTATCTGGCGTACGACTATGCCGGACGACTCACCGGCATTACGAACACCGTGCAGCCCGCGACCAACCGCGCCTACGGTTACGACGCGCTCAATCGCCTGTCTGCGTTCAATCCCGTGTCGGGAAGTGCAGAAGCGTGGACGTACGACGCCAACGGCAACCGCGAAAGCGAAACGCTGGGCGGCACGACGAAGGATTATGTGGTCGATCCGGCCAGCAACATCCTGCGCGCCATCGACGCCGCCACCCTCAGCTACGACGCCGCGGGCAATACGCTCAACGACGGCACGCACACCTATCAATACGACCAGCGCAATCGCCTGACCGTGATCGATGCCGGAACGCAGAACGAATTGCGTTACGTGATGAACGCGCTCGGCCAGCGCGTCGCCAAGCTCGGCATCCAGCCCGCGCAACCGGGCGACGCCAACCACGACGGCCGTGTTTCACGCGAAGACGTTTACCTGCTGAACGACCAGTTGCTGCAGCGCCGCAACGCGCCCGGCAATCCGGACTGCAACAACGACGGTGCCGTGAACACCAAGGACACGCTGTGCATCAACAACGTCTCCCAGACCAGCACAATCAATTACGCGAGCACCAAAACGAACTACGCTTACGATGAAGCGGGCCATCTGATCGGTGAGTACGACGCCAGTGGCGGCTTAATTCAGGAGACTGTGTGGCTGGGTGACATTCCGGTGGCGACCCTCAACCGCCGCGGCGTGTTCTATATCCACGCTGACCATCTCAATACACCGCGCATCATCACGGACAAGAACCAGAAGGTTGTCTGGACGTGGAACTCCGATCCGTTTGGATCGACCGCAGCGAACGAAGATCCGGACAGCGACGGCGAGAAGTTTGTGTACAACCTGCGATTTCCGGGGCAGGTGTATGACCAGGAGTCGGGGCTGCATTACAACTACTTCAGGACGTACAACCCGGCGACGGGGAGGTATGTGCAGAGTGATCCGATTGGGTTGCTCGGTGGTTTAAATACATTTGGATACGTCGGACAGAATCCGTTCAAATGGGTTGATCCTGCCGGGCTTGCTCGCAAATGGGTAAAGTTAGGTGAAGGTTATTCAGGGGCGATTGATACTTTTCCCGTTAACGGTGAATCGGGTTTTGAAATTCACGTCTACGATTCAAATGGTGATTTGGTTGGAATGTATGGGCCGGAAGGGTGGTTCGATAAGCATGGTGTATCTGGAAAACCCGAAGGTATTCCAGACAGTGTCGAAGCCCAATGCAAAGGAAAGGCGGTCGATATTGGTCGTCGAATGGGGAAGATTCCGGATCAAGGATGGGCGAATATCAAGGGGGATCGATGGAAGAAGTTTTTTAAGAGATTACCTCTCCTTGGTCCGTTGATTGAAATTACGAAGCCTTCGCCAGAAAGAGCCTGTGAGATATATCCAAATGCAGACATTTGTCTATGAAGAAAAATTTTAGATACATCTACGAAGATCAGGACGGAAACACAAAATTCGATAGGTATTTCGATTATCTAAAGTCCGTTTCGAATGAAATGCCCGCAACGTTGTTTCAGTTTGCGGGTGATGCAAAGCGTTATGAACTGAACGGAAATCAAACGCTACATGATGCGTGGTTAACCGCCCTCGAGGTTTCAAAAGATTATGGGCCGAAGAGTAACGTTCAAACGAACGTAAGTGTCAGTCTACTTTTAAGTGACCATCTATCGTGTGTGAGGCTCTCCTACGTTGACGTCATTAGCTTCGGTTGTTCACTTTCGCCAAGTTTTTGGGCTACGAAATCGGTTGACCTATTGACGCACGAATTTTCAGTTCAGGATAAAGGTGTTTATAGGCACTTTATTCAATTTGACAAGGACGTTTGGATTGAGCTCTCGTTTCGCAATTTTGGCTTTATTGACAGNNGCTGCGCTGCATCCGGGCTACGGAAATTGGGTTTTGAATTTGGGTTTGGGTTGGTGGGGCGTGTGAGCGATGGTGTTGTATCGGCGCAGCCGGGTGGAAGGTGGGACGTATTTTTTTACCGTGGCGTTGCGGTATCGGGCGTCGGCGGTGTTGGTGGATCGGATCGATGAATTGCGCGCTGCGGTGCGCGCGGTGATGAACGAGGCGCCGTTTCGGATTGATGCATGGGTGGTGTTGCCGGATCACCTGCATGCGGTGTGGACGCTGGCCGGAAGGCGACGCGGATTATTCCGGGCGCTGGCGTGCGATCAAGGCGCGGTTTACGAAAGCGTTGAAACGCGCGGGCGTTGAGCTTGCACGGAATGAGAAGGGCGAGTGCGATGTATGGCAGCGCCGGTTTTGGGAACACACGATTCGCGATGAACGGGATTTGCGCCATCACGTGGATTACGTGCATTACAACCCGGTGAAACATGGCCTGGTACGGCGCGTGAGTGATTGGCCGCATTCGACGTTTCATCGGTATGTGAAGGAAGGGGTGTATTCGGTGGAGTGGGCGGGGTGAGTGTGGCGGG
>DKAR01000043.1 GCA_002450895.1 Proteobacteria bacterium UBA6921 | reverse complement strand
GCATTGACGTGCACACGGGTGACGAGCTGGAAGCTCTGGCAGAGGAGTTCAATCGCATGGCCGGCCGTCTGCGTGAATCGTACGCCGGACTCGAACGGAAGGTCGAAGACCGCACACGCGAGCTTGCCGCTGCCAACCAGGCCAAGTCGCGGTTTCTGGCTGCGGCCAGTCACGATCTGCGCCAGCCGATGCATGCGCTTGGGCTATTCGTGACTCAACTTAAAGAACAAAGCCAAAAATCAGAAGCACTGCCGCTGATTCTGCGCGTGGAGACTGCGGTTACCGCGTTGCAAGGGTTGCTTGATGCGCTGCTGGACGTTTCACGCCTCGATGCCGGCGTCATCAGCCCGAACATCGCCGATTTTTCAGCGAGCTCGCTGTTGGGTCGTATTGAGAACGCGTTTGGTGCCGAGGCCGATGCCAAGGAACTGCGATTTCGCGTCATCCCCAGCCGCTGCGTTTTGCGCAGCGACCCGATTCTGCTTGAAAGAATCGTCATCAATCTGGTGGCCAACGCACTTCGTTATACAACCACCGGCGGTATTGTCGTGGGGTGCCGGCACCGTGGAGATCGCGTGCGTATCGAAGTCTGGGATACCGGGATCGGAATTGCGGCGGAACAGCAGGAGGCGATTTTCCAGGAGTTCTATCAAATCGCCAATCCGGAGCGCGATCGAAAGAAGGGCCTGGGACTGGGTCTTTCCATTGCCGCCAGACTCGCGCGTTTGCTCGGTGGGCGCATTGATGTGAAATCCTGGCCGGGCAAGGGATCGGTGTTTGCGGTTGAAGTTCCCCGCGGCGATCCTGCGCACGTGGCCCAGGCGATACAATCCCAAACGACAACGAAAAATCCGCTCATCGGGTCACTCATCATGATCGTTGATGATGATGCGCTGGTGCGCGAAGCATTGTCCGGTCTGCTGCAGCAGTGGGGATGTGCGGTCATCGTCGCTGCACGGGGAAGCGCGGCAATGGAGTCGTTACGCGAAAAGGGCCAATTGCCTGACGCCATTTTGTGTGATTACCGCCTACCGGAAAACGAAAATGGCAGCATGGTCATTCAGCGGCTGCGTGACAGCACCGGGCAGTTGATCCCGGCGGCATTGATTACCGGGGATACCGATCCTCAGCGTATCGCTGAAGCGAAACAGAGTGGAGTTCCGCTGCTGCACAAGCCGGTTCAGCCCGCGCGACTAAGGGCTTTGCTCGAATATCTCGTTGCCCAATCGAAAAGTGCAGTTCGTGCTATCGGCTAGGTGAATCGCTTCCGACTGCCGGNNAGTCGTGCCCCAGTTCTAGTCCCGAGCCCGCCCCGATTCCGAGACGACCCGCGGCGACGATCGCTTGTGCACGACTGCTCACGTTTAACGCCCGCAGGATGGCAGTGACGTGAATCTTGACGGTGGCTTCCGCCAGATCGAGGTCTCGGCAAATCTGTTTGTTGGATTTGCCCTGCACGATCAGGCCCAGGACTTCGCGTTGCCGGTCGGTCAGGTGAACCTGCGCGGCGGAAGACGGGCCCGGTGCAGGCGCCCCGTTTGACGTCAATAATTCCGGCGGCATGTATCGATTGCCGGACAAAACCAGCCGCAGGGCGTTTTCCATGACATCGTGTGTAGAGGATTTCGGGATGAATCCCATGGCGCCGCGCGCGAACACCTCGCGAATTACATTGGGGTCTTCGACGGCGGAAACGACGACGATCGGGAGTGTAGGATTTTCGCGGCGCAGTTCATCGAGCAGAACGAGCCCCCCGGGGCCGGGCAGGCGCAGATCCAGCAGGATGAGATCCAGGTCCGGGTGTTCGGCGACATGCGCGCGTGTCTTATCGCAGTCGCCGGCTTCAAAAATGCTAGCGCCGGGGGAGAGCGCGCTCAGCAGGTGCCGAAACGCATCACGGATGAGTGGGTGATCGTCGGCAATCAAGATCTTCACGTTGTTTCCCGAGTTCACGCCCAAGTATGGGCCGCGACTCGCATTTAATCGCGATTGCTAAAGTTCGACAAGTGGGAGCGCCGCTGGAAAAGGTGCCGGGTAATAATTCCGCCGGGCGTTGCTGTGGTTGAGTGCATTTGCATGGAATTGTTTCGGGTGCGCCCAACGCGAACGTCGCGCCGCGATTACCAGTCGATCGGCGTTCCATCGCGAAAAAATCCTCCGGTGGGACCCATGTCGTCCAGCGTTGCCGCCCACACGATGCCTTTGGTTCCTTGCTCAAGCGTGCGCGTCGCACTCTTGCCACCCATGCGCGTACGCACCCAGCCTGGACATACGGAATTAACTTTGACATTGGTTCCCGAAAGTTCGGCCGCGAAGATGCGCGTGAGGGCGTTGAGTGCGGTTTTCGATACGCGATAGGCGGGCCAGTCGGCGCCCATGTCAGTCAATTGGCCCATGCCGGACGAAATGTTTACGACTCGACCATAATTATTCTTCTTCATCATCGGAAGAAATGCCTGACACATTCGGTAAGCACCGAGCGTGTTTATTTCAAATGTCTTGAGAACCATTTCGGGTGCCACAATAAACGCGCTGGGGTCCGGTCCGGCCGAGTCGATGCTTGACTCAATAAGGATTCCGGCATTGTTCACCAATACATCAGCGCGACCGCAATGGGACGTTACAAATCGGGCCAGTGAATCGACGTCGGCCTGGCGCGTGACATCCAGGGACATGAGGTGAATGTCTGTACCCGCCGGAATAGCCTTTGCGGCGTGATTGAGTGCAACGCCATCACGAGCGGTGAAAATCGCGAGATAACCGCGCCGGGCCAGTTCACAACCGGTGGAAAAGCCCAATCCGCGACTGGCCCCGGTGATAATTGCAACGCGCTTTTCCATAGAGTCCGTCTCCGCGTGTAAGATGGCCGACTTGGGCTTTTCCCAAGCATAGCGTCGAACACATGAAGTCGCAGGAAGATCAATGTCACTGAGCCGTGAAGTCCCAGGTATCGATACGATCCATTCCGTATTGTCGGAAGCGGCGCAGGTGGAACTTCTGCCGCGGTTCAATCGCGTGCAGCAAGAAGTAAAAAGCGATGGCAGCCTGGTTTCGGAGGCGGATCGGGGTGCTCAACGGCACATCGCCGACGCCATGCGACGAGTGACTCCCGGCATTCCGCTGCTGGGTGAAGAGTCGAGTGTGGATGAAACGCGCGCGCTGATGGCGGCGGACGACGCCACCTTTTGGTGTCTGGATCCTTTGGATGGGACAACGAACTTCGCAAGTGGCGTACCCTTCTACGCCGTTTCACTCGCGCTGATTCACGAACGCCGGGCGATTGTTGGGGCGATTTACGATCCACAGCGCGATGAACTATTTTTCGCGAAGCAGGGCGAGGGCGCGACATTGAATGGTCAACGCCTTGCGGCCCGCGCCAGCGGGCCGAGTATCGGCCTTAAGCTCGGCGTGGGGCTTGTTGATTTCAAGCGACTTGCACCCGGGCTCGCGCACAAATTGGCCGTTCAGCCTCCGTATGCCTCTCAGCGCAGTTTTGGTTCCGTGGCGCTGGACTGGTGTTGGATCGCGGCAGGTCGCGGCCATGTTTACTTGCATGGCAAACAAAAAATTTGGGACTACGCGGCAGGCACGTTGATTCTCGATGAAGCGGGCGGGCGCTCGTCGACGCTCGAGGGACAGCCGGTATTCGACGGCCGTTATTCCGATCGCTCCGCGGTCGCCGCATTGGAGGCAAATATTTATTCAACCTGGTTCGACTGGCTGCAGCAGGCCAGTTCACCATGAGCGTAGCGGCCGACGAAGGCACAGTCATCGATCTCATCCGCCACGGCGAACCCGTGGGTGGAAAAATGTATCGTGGCCAGCGTGACGATCCGCTCAGCGAAAAAGGCTGGGGACAAATGCGCGGGGCCGTGGGTGATCAGCGGCCTTGGGACCAGATCGTCAGCTCCACACTCTTGCGTTGCTCAGAATTTGCCCAGGAACTGGCGCAACGCCACGATTTACCCTTGGAGTTCGACGCACGCTTTAAGGAAATTGGTTTTGGCGCCTGGGAAGGGCGGACCGCCGCGCAGTTGCAGGCGGAAAATGCGGAGGCTTTTGCGCGCTTTTACGCCGATCCGGTTTTGCACCGACCACCCGGGGCGGAGCCGCTCGCGGAGTTTCGAGCCCGTATCGCGCAGGCCTGGGAATCCGTACTGGCGCGCCACCGTGGCAAGCACGTCCTGATCGTCGGCCATGCCGGGGTGATGCGCATGGTTCTGTGCCACACCCTGGAAATTCCGCTACACAGTATGTTTCGAATCCACGTTCCCAACGCCTGCCTGACGCGTATCCGGGTTACCGGCCACCACCCCTCGGCGAGCGCCCAGTTGCTGTTCCACGACGGCCAACTGTGAACTTCTACGCAGTGTGCGGTGTCTCTTTAGGGTTTTTTGCTTGTCTTTTCCGCACGCTGCGAAGTTGACACCTCTTCTCAGACAGCGATAATTTTGCGCGTTCCATTCGGCCTTTCGACAAGGACAAACGCAATCCATGGATCCAATGATCGAAGTCAGAAACCTGGTGAAGCGTTTCGGGGCGTTTACCGCCGTAAATGACGTTTCATTTGCCGTACGCAGCGGAGAGGTGTTGGGGTTTTTGGGGCCGAATGGGGCCGGAAAATCCACCACCATGAAGATGATTACCGGCTTTCTCACCCCCAGCGCGGGAAGCGTGAAGGTGAGCGGGCATGACGTGGAGGCATCGCCGATCGCCGCCAAGCAGGCCATCGGCTACCTCGCCGAGGGTGCGCCGGCCTACCCGGACATGACGCCGGTCGAGTTCCTTATTTTCGTCGCGCGTGTGCGCGGGTATTCCGGAAACGAATTGATGCAGAAGGTCGATGCGGCCATCGACCGGGCCAACCTGCGCAGCGTGGCCCACAAGAACATCGATACGCTATCCAAGGGATTCAAGCGGCGCGTCGGAATTGCGCAGGCAATCCTGCATGATCCGCCGGTGCTGATCATGGACGAACCCACGGACGGCCTCGATCCCAACCAAAAACACGAGATGCGTTTATTGATTTCCGAAATGGCAAAAAACAAGGCCATCATCGTGTCGACGCATATTCTCGAGGAAGTGAACGCGCTATGTACGCGGGCGATTATTATTGCCCAGGGAAAGCTGTTGTTTGACGGCACGCCCGCCGACCTGGAGCAACGTTCTGCGTATCACAACGCCGTTACGCTCACAGTTAGCGGAGGCGCATCAACGGATACCATCGCCGATGCACTGCGCAAGGTGACCAATGTTGCCCGCGTCGAAGTATCGGCCGGCGCAGACGGACGAATGCACGTTGTCGCGTTCCCGGAGAGTGGGGCGTCCGTTATCGGGGATATCAGCCAGCTTGTGCGCGCGCAGAAGTGGGAGCTTGATGAAATCAGCGTTGAAACCGGCCGTCTGGACGAAGTGTTCCGCGCCATCACGTCCGGAACCAGCGAGTCCGGCCGGGAGGTGCTGACATGAACAACATCATGGCCATCGCGCGGCGCGAACTGGCGAATTACTTCGCCACACCGGTCGCTTATGTTTTTATCGTGATCTTCCTTGCACTCACCGGCGTGTTCACGTTTTATCTGGGCGGTTTCTATGAGCGTGGGCAGGCGGATCTGCAACCGTTCTTTCTCTATCATCCCTGGCTTTATCTGTTCCTGATTCCGGCGCTTTCGATGCGCTTATGGTCGGAGGAACGCAAAGCGGGAACCATCGAATTGCTGATGACCTTGCCGATTTCGACATGGCAGGCGGTGCTGGGAAAATTCCTGGCGGCCTGGGCATTCACAACCATCGCGCTGTTTCTCACGTTCCCAATCTGGATCACCGTGAACTATCTCGGCGATCCGGACAATCCGGTCATCCTGGCCGGATATTTGGGCAGCCTGCTGATGGCGGGAGCGTTTCTGGCAGTAGGCGCTGCGATTTCGTCGCTGACGCGTAATCAGGTGATTGCCTTTGTCATCACGGTGGTGCTGTGCTTCGGCTTTATTCTCAGCGGCTTTCCGCTGGTGCTCGATTTCTTCCGTGGCTGGCTGCCGCACGGCGTCGTTATGTCGATTGCGTATCTGAGTTTCTGGACACATTTCGATTCCATCACCAAAGGGGTCATCGATTTGCGTGACGTGATCTTTTTCGGTTCGTTTATCGCATGCTGGCTGTTCGCCAATGTGATCCTCGTTGAAATGAAGAAGGCGGACTAGTCCCATGAATAAGCGCCTCTATTCGGCCCTGGGTTTGATCTTTATCGTGGTGCTCCTGCTGGCGATCAATGCGTTGGCAAGTGCGTTGTTCACGTCATCGCGAATTGACATGACGTCGTCCAAGTTTTATACGCTGGCGGACGGCACGAAAAACATTCTGAAGAATCTTCCCGAGACCATCACGCTAAGGTTTTTCTTCTCGGACAAGCTTGCGGTGAATTCGCCTTCGCTGACGAACTACGCCAATCGCGTGCGCGATCTGCTTGAAGAGTTCGAGTCCAACTCGAATGGCAAGATTAAGTTGCTGGTCGCGGATCCGGAACCGTTCTCCGATGAGGAAGATCAGGCCGTCCAGAACCGGCTGCAGGGTGTGCCCATCGACAGCGCAGGAACGTTGGTTTATTTCGGACTGGTGGGATCCGGTGGCACCGACGAGAAGGAAATCATTCCGTTCTTTCAGATCGACCGTGAACAATCGCTGGAATATGACATTACGCGATTGATTTACAACCTGTCGCGTCCGGAAAAGAAACCTGTCGGCATTATCAGCACGCTTCCGATTGAGGGCATGCCCCCCGGCGCGGGAATGCCGATGCGACCGGCAACGGAATGGGCGGTACTGAACGTCATGCGCCAGACGTTTTCACTGCGTTTTCTTGGCACCGACGTGGATCAGGTTCCCGAAGATATTGAAGTGATCATGGTGGTTCATCCGCGCGGTTTGTCCGACAAGACCCTGTACGCTATCGATCAGTTTGCTCTGCGGGGTGGCCGCGTCCTGATGTTTGTTGATCCGCTTGCAGAGGAAGACATGATGGCCCGTCAGTCCGGCGGACCTTCCGAGTCCAATCCGAGACTGCTTCTGGACGCATGGGGCGTCGAGATGGACGGTGAAAACATTGTTACGGATATCCAATCCGCGACGCGTGTGACTGTATCCGGCGGATTGCAGCCACAATCCGTCGACTATGTTGCGTGGTTGTCGCTGAAGCCCTCCAATTTCAACCGCGAGGATTTTATTGCCGGCGGATTGGACCAGATCAACATGGCGACGCCCGGAGCACTTAAAAAGAAGGAAGGAACCGGGTTGACCGTCACTCCGCTGATTGAAACGAGCGATCGTGCAGCACTGGTGAGCAACGCGCTATTCCAGTCGCCGAATCCGATGGAATTGCTCAAGACATACAAGTCCGGTGGATCAAAACTCATGCTGGCCGCGCGTATTTCAGGGAAGGCTAAATCGGCGTTCCCACACGCGCCGGTGAAGGTTGATTCAGCGCCAGCACACCTTGCAGAAGCGAAGGACACCATCAACGTTGTAGTAGTTGCCGACGTCGATATGCTGGCTGACCGCTTTTGGGTGGACGTCCGCAACTTCTTCGGTCAGCGCGTCGCCATTCCCCGGGCCAATAACGGCACGTTCGTCGTAAACGCTCTCGATAATCTCAGCGGGAGTTCAGATCTGATCGGACTTCGCAGCCGCGGCGTGTTCTCACGACCTTTCGAGAAAGTGAAGGAGCTGCAGCGCGAAGCAGAACAGCGCTACCTGGACAAGGAAAAAGAACTGCGGGCGAAATTGGAAGATACCGAACGCAAGATCAAGGAATTGCAGACGCAGAAGCAGGCAGGCAATGCAGTTCTTCTCAGTAGCGAACAGCGGCAGGAGATGGAAAACTTCAGGGCTGAACAGGTTCGTATCCGCAAGGATCTGCGTGGCGTGCAGCACGAATTGCGCAAGAACATTGAGTCGCTGGGATCGCAGTTGAAATTCATCAATATCGGGCTCGTCCCGGTTATCGTCATCATTCTTGCGCTGGTCATCGGTTGGATGCGCCAGCGGCGGATTCAGGCCTGAGGATATCGATGATGAATTCGAAAACGATCGGGTTACTGGGAGCTGCAACACTTCTGATTCTGGTTGGCGCTTTGGCGATCAATATGCATCAATCGAAGACAGTGAGCGACACCGTCCTGGGTGAGGCATTCTTTCCGACGTTAAGCCAACAGGCTAACGACATTTCAACGGTAGAGATTATCAAGGGCAGCACAAAGATCACGCTGCTTCGTCAGGGAGAGCAGTGGGTCATTGCTGAGCGCGCTAATTTTCCGGCGAACGTCGATGCCATCCGAAATCTGGTATTCGCGCTTGTAGAGCTGAAAGCGGTTGAAAGCAAAACATCGCGCCAGGATCAATACGAAAAAATCGGCGTGGAAGATCCTGCAGGACCCGAAGCCACCGGTGTGGGCGTTACGCTGAAAGGACCGGATGGCGCGGTGCGCGCGTCGTTGGTTGTTGGGAACACTTATGAGGGAGCGGATGCGACAAAACCCATGTTGTATGTCCGTCGATTGAACGAACAGCAATCCTGGCTGGTGCAGGGCACGTTGACAGTTCCCACGGAGACCTCAGCTTTTATCGACAAGGCGCGGGTCGTTGATATCTTCCGTTCCCGCGTCAAGAGCATGAAATTCGTTCTGGCATCGGGTGAGCAATATCTGATTTTTCGCGACAAGCCGGATGACAAGGGCTTCCAATATCGTCCGCTCCCGGCGGGTTTTACCATTCGTTCGCAGGCGCGACTCGACGACATGGCATCTGCCTTGGAGCATGTTGTCCCGGACGATGTGCTGGCCAACGCACCGAGCCTGTTTGAAGAGAAGGGAACGTCGTTTGGCGAATACCAAACTTTCGATGGTGTTACGGTAAAGTCGAAATTGTCTCAGCACGAAGACAAATGGATCGTGAGCTACAGCGCTTCAATCGCGGAAAACCCCGGCTCCGCCGAAGACGCAAAGAAAACCGTAGAGGGAGTCAACAAACTCGCCGCGTGGGCATTCGTTGTACCCGAAGCGAAGGCGCTCCTGATGCAAAAGCCCAACGCCGACGTTTTGGTTAAGGCTGGAAAATAGAGGCTTCCGGTTTCAATTGAAGATCTTCGGCATTTTCTTCTGGATGTCGTGAATCGTATTGATAATACGCGCCAATGGGCTCTTGCTCCGGTACGCCTTCGAGACTTTTTTGGCTGCAGGCGCTTTCGGTGAAAGTTTCTTGGCACCCGACGGCTTGCGAACAAACGGATTGCCTCCGTCATCGACGATTTCGAGTTTCGAAAAACTGAATTCAGCAGCGTCCTTTTTGGCCTTGTTTATGAGGGCCTCATCCGCGCGGTTCATCTGATCGTTTAAATCAAAAACGCGCGCGATCTCGGCGGCTTGCTGATCTGCACTTGCTGACGATCGTGCGGCGGCGGGATGTTCTCCGGGATGAGGCGTGCGCGGCAGGTTCTCAAGATTGCTGGCGTCGACGAGTTCAAGTTCCGTGGTTGTCGGTGTCAGCGTCTTTGCCTTTTCATTTGGAATTTCATGACCCGCAGTGTCTGTTTGCGCATGAAGCTCATTGTCTTTGACCTTTCGCAAAGCCGCCGCAGTCTCCGGGCGCAAATATTTGAGATCACGTTCGAGCTCTTTCGCGATGCGTTGTTGCAATTCGGCACTTTCGCGTTTCGCCTCCGCAATGCTGGCGGAGACCTGCTCTGTAATTGGAACAATCTTTGCCCGTTCGGGTTGTTCCTCGATGGTGGCGACTTCCGAGCTACTCTTCCCGAACGTGTGGGTCCGAGTTTCAGCCATAAAGTCGTCGCGATTGGATTTGATGCTCATGCGAATTCGCGCCAATTTCGCTGCCATACGATCACCCCAGTCGCTTTGCGCGGCAGCGTGATCAATAGCATCGCTTGACGTTTCTTGCGCCCAAACTGCGGAAAGATTGTCGTCCGATCTGGACCGAAGGGCATCCGAAATCGGGTGCTGCTTCTTGTGCAGTTGTATGAGTTGCGCTGCAAACTTTTGACCCCATTGACGACGCTCGCCTGCATCGGTCGGAATTTGTGAGCTGTTGCATTGGGTCACCGGAACGTTGGTCTGCGCGACAATGGCATCAAATGCCGGTTTCTCATCGGGGCCGAGGTTGTGTTCATCGAGCACAAAGATGTCGACGGCACCAGGGCGTGTCAGAGCGTATTTCTTGTCGTAGTTTGCTTCGTGCGTCTCCTGAAATCCCTGGTTTATGAGGATCAGTTCAAGAACGCGTCGGCGCGTCTTGGACCGAGACAGAATCATTACTTTGGGCAATCGATAACTGGAATTTTGCACATATCGCGGTCGATCTAGAATTCCGCGAGCCTTAGGGGCGCCACCTTGTTCTGCAAGGTCAACCAGTTTGCCGATGAGATTGTTGGCCCAGTCGTCGCGATAGGGGCCGGGCATCGTGGGTATGTTCGGGCTTTCATTTAAAAGCACCGGAATTTTTGCGGAAGCAACAAGGTCGGAGACATGCTCCAGCTCGAAGTCCGTGGCCTGCGCGAGGTCTATCAGAAGGACGTCGGATTTTACGCTTTCCGGACGGGCCAGATAGTCGGTCATCGTCGTTACGGTGACGACCTTGGGGCCATTGTCTTCGATCAGGGACTTGAGTGATTCGCGCTGTGCTCGTGATGCCGAAACGACTGCAACGCGCATCGAGGAGTGATGCTTGTTAGCGATAGCCATAGACCGTACCCCTTGCAGCAACCCATCTGTGCCTCGCGCCTTAAAATCTGCGCTTGTTGAATAGCTGAGGCGATTGGTTTGGATATTAACATAATCCATCGCGCCGCCAAGGCAGCCGCAGGAGGAGCGGCCACGCCAAGACGTTGGCGAACTGCAGGACTGTATGACTTTTGAAGAACGGCTATTTCACTACGTAACGACTACTTGGCAGCGCTGGCTTGTTTGCGAAGCGCGACATCCCGCTCAGCGTTAGCCTTAAGCAACTTCTGGATTTCCTTTTCAATTTCCTGCAAACGGCGCTTCAGAAGGGCCTGCTCTTTGGCGTTTTCTTCTGAATCTCGCTTGGTCTCCGCGATTTGTGAGCGCAATTTGGCAACAACGGGGTCTTTTGGCTTTGGTGCGGGGCGGTTTCTTGACGCCTGCAAAAGTTTCTCGATTTCGCTCTTGGCCGCGTCGGACTCGGTGGCTTGGATTTCGTCTAGCGCCGGTATGGCCAGCGTTTGGCCGGCGCGAAGGCGGGTGATGTCGGCCGCCTCGAAGGCCGCCTTGTTCGACTGATACATTGCCCACGCCAGCTGGTCTGCGGTAATGGGACCCTCAGCTGCCAAGCGCTTTGCGATGCCCATGATTGCATCGCCTTTCTTGGTTGGGCCGTATTCCGCTGGAAGAGTAGGTTCGGTGACTTCCGCTTCGGGAGCGGGTGTGTTGACCTCTGCGCTTGCGTTCTCACTTCCGACTACATCGGTTACATCGGGAGCTGGGGCTTCTGTTACCGGCGGCATTTCTTCAGGCATTGGTGTGGTCACATCGGCCGCGTAGGAGGCGGTAGTAGTGGCAAGCACAAGCAAGAGGGATGCAGAGCGTAAAAGTTGGGGTTGAGCGGCAAAAGGTTTCATTTGCGTCTATTCTCGGAGGACCGTGGAAGACTGTCCGGATTAAACGAGAAAAACCCCGGGGGATCAATACCTATGATTCAGAGCTGCGATGTTGTCGTCGTTTTGCTTAAGACAGGTGTGAACCAGGCCCAAATCGTTTGAAAACTATGCGCCAGCGGCTCGCTTGGGCTTTTTACGATTGGGCGAATTCTGCCTATGCGACTACCGTCATGGCCGGATTTTTTCCGGTGTTCTTCAAGCAATATTGGAGCGCGGGCGCAGACGTTACCCAGAGTACGTTTTCACTTGGTATCGCTAATTCACTCGCCAGCATCGTTGTTGCGGCCATTTCGCCCATTCTTGGAGCAATTGCCGACGGCGCGGGGGCGCGCAAGAAATTTCTCTTCGTTTTTGCAGCGCTGGGTATCGTGATGACCGGCTCGCTCTATTTTGTGGAGCGGGGAGATTGGAGCACTGCGATTGCGCTGTACGTCCTGGCGTCGTTGGGCTTTCTGGGGGGCAACGTTTTTTACGATTCGCTCCTCGTCGTTGTGTCGCCGGAAGAAAAACGCGATGTGGTGTCGGCACTCGGTTATGCAATGGGCTACCTGGGCGGTGGATTGCTGTTTGCGGTCAACGTCTGGATGACTTTAAAGCCGGAGACGTTCGGATTATCGGACGCCGGCGCCGCGGTGCGGATTTCATTTATTACTGTTGCCGTATGGTGGGCAGTTTTNNCCCATCGGTTTTCCTGCGGCGATCGTCTTTGGAAAGATCGGAGAAAAGCTGGGAACCCGCGCGGGTATTTTGTCCGGGATCGTAATTTACATCGCGGTAACGGTGTGGGCCTATTCAATGGACAATGTGGCCGAGTTCTACGGACTTGCCGCCGTTGTGGGACTCGTGCAAGGCGGTGTGCAGGCGCTGAGCCGCTCGCTCTATAGTCGTCTCATCCCAAGCGACAAATCAGCAGAGTTCTTCGGCTTTTACAACATGCTCGGAAAATTCGCGACTGTGATCGGGCCGATCTTGGTGGGTTGGGTCGGAGTGGTGACCGGGAGCCCGCGCTATGGGGTACTTTCTATAATTATCCTGTTTGTCTTAGGCGGGGCATTGTTAGCGCTTATGAAACTGCCTGCGCGGCCCGCGAGCGCCTGAGCGGGCAAGTGGTCGGCGCCTTCGACAATGTGGTAACTTAACGCCGTGCTGGCGTGCCGTCTCCGAGGGTGCCAACACAATAATAAGTAAGAACGATCAGACGCGTGTGGGATCGCGCTGCAGCGCCGCAGTTGGAGCGTTGTTTTCCTTACAAAAAAGTTGTTTTGGATGGAACACGAGGGCGCAGTGATTGCGCCGCGCGAGCGTAGGGGTTGATTTGATGAAACGCGTAGCCACGACTGCGGGGGTCTGTGGATTTTTCTTGACGTTCGTTCACGCAAGCCTCGCGGCAGTGGGGGCTGTGGCTCCATCTGTTGTTGCCTTGAAAGCCGATCCAGAGTCGTTTGCTACCGTTTCCCGGCGAGACAGCGGGCGTGTGTCGCTGTTGGGCGCCACCTTACAGTCACCGCTGCCTGAATCAATTCCCGCCGCTTCCACGGAAACGCGGGCTCGGGGTGCTGTGTCTTCATATCGTTCGCTTTTGATTGCCGATAGCATTCCGCTGGAACTTCAAGCAACGTCAGTCGAAGAAACTGGGCCCAATGGTATCGGGCGCGTCCGCTTTCAGCAGAGTATTTCGGGAATTCCTGTACGCGGTGCCGTGGTTGACGTCGCGCTGACTGCCAGCGCAATAACTGCAATTAGCTCAACACTCGCCTCACCACTCTACCTGCCCAGTGCGATTCCGGTCATTACGGCGGGTCGGGCGCAGTCCGCCGCATTGTCCGCGTTGTCGGAAAAATATGGGCCCGTCGCAGCAGAGATTTCTCCGGCACACCTGGAGTTTCTCAACCTGCAGCTGGGCCGCGACGAAACGGCGGTGCCCAGTCTGGCCTGGTATTTCGAAGCAGTCAGCGACGTCTTGCGTGAACAGATTTGGATCGATGCTTACAACGGTGTCGTATTGAAAATCCAACCGCGTCTTACCGAAGCAAGAAATCGGCGCACATTTGATGCTAACGGCACAGCAAGCATCCCGACGGCGCCCACGCGTACGGAGAACCAGGGCAACACGGGGATCACGGATGTCGATCGCGCACACGACTATGCGGGAGACTTTTACAACTACTACTTGACCGAGCACGGGCGCGACAGCTTCGATGGCAAAGGTGCGACGATTGATTCCGTGGTGCGCTTCTGCCCAACGGGAACGACGTGTCCTTATCGAAATGCTTTCTGGAACGGAATTCGTGTGACGTTCGGAACAGGGTTCACGGCAGATGATGTTGTCGCCCATGAATTGACACATGCCGTTATTGACTACAGCGCTGTGCTGTTTTACGAAAACGAATCTGGCGCGTTGAACGAGTCGTATGCGGATATTTTTGGCGAGACCATTGACCTTGGCAACGGCAAGGGTGGGGATGCTGCGAATCAGCGCTGGTATGTCGGTGAAGATCTTCCGGGGGTCAACGGCGGTATCCGTAACCTGATGACACCGTCGAGTTACTCGGACCCGGCGCGAATCAAAGATGCGACTTACTACTGCGGCACGCTCGATAACGGAGGCGTCCATACCAACAGTGGCGTTTCCAACCATGCTTTCGCCTTGATGACGGACGGTGGGACTTACAACGGATACACCGTATCCGGCATTGGATTAACCAAAGCGGCGAAAATTCACTATCGCTCGATGACCGTGTACCTCAAGGAATTCAGCACCTACCTTGACGATTTCAACGCATTGATCCAGTCGTGCAACGACTTGATCGGCGTCAGCGGAATTTCGCCCGACGACTGCGCGCAGGTGAAGAAGGCCGTGCTTTCCGTCGAGATGAGCACCAAACCGTGTTCAACGGCAACGCCGCCGGCCGCACCGCCATCCGCGCCGGCGCCGCTAGCCGTGGCAGGAGCGCAGTGTCCTTCCGGACAGTCTCCCGTAAATCTGTTTCAGGATGATTTTGAAAATACGACATCTGGAAAATGGACCACGGCAACTCTCGGCGGCGTCAATCATTGGGTCGGCGGCGTAGGGACCCCGGCAATCTATTTCACCGGTGGCGCGGCAAACGGGACGTATTCGTTGCATGCAACAACCGGTAGTGCTGCGGGTAACGCTTACGTCATCATGTCCCAGCCAATCGCTTCTCTTCCTGCAAATACGTATCTGCAATTTGAAAGCAAGTATGAGTTTGAACCTGGCATTGACGGTGGGATTGTTGAATACAGTACGAACAATGGCTCGACTTGGGTTGATGCGTCGCCCTTGTTCAAATCTGGACGAGGTTACGATGCGGGATTGGCCAATGGTCTTGGAAATGCCATCGGTGGGCGTATCGCGTTTTCAGGCAGTGCGACGAGTTATGCGGTCACACGCGCGGACCTGAATTCCCTGGCGGGTCAAAATATCCTGTTCCGTTTTCGAAGTGGAACCGACAGCACGGTTGCGGCACCCGGATGGTGGATCGACAACGTCTCAATCTTCAATTGTGCCGTTCTCGTGGCCGGCGCCACGGTAACCCCGACCAGCGGTATTCAGGTGAGCGAGGCACAAGGCAGCGCAACTTTTACAGTCGTGCTGAAGAGTGCGCCGACTTCAAACGTGACCATAAACCTGTCGAGCAGTGACACAACCGAGGCGACGGTTTCTCCGGCTGCCTTGGTATTCACTCCAACGAATTGGAATGTCGCTCAAACGGTAACGATTGCCGGAGTCGACGATGCAATCGACGACGATAACGTCCCGTTTACGATCATCACTGCGCCTGCGGTAAGCGCCGACGCGGTGTACAACGGATTTAATGCGCCGGATGTTACCGGTACCACGCTGGATAATGACACGGCAGGAGTCGTCTATAGCAAGACCTCGGGATTGACGACACTTGAATCTGGAACCGCCGTGCAAACCGACGTTCGATTGGCCAGCGAACCTGTTTCGACGGTGACATTGTCGTTGGTGAGTGGCGATACAACAGAGGGAACTGTCTCACCCGCCAGCATTTCATTCAGCCCACTGGATTGGAATACTCCAAAAGTTGTCACGATTACCGGCGTCAACGATGACATCGAAGATGGCGACATTACCTATTCAATTACCACGACGGCCGCCAGTGTTGACGCAAAGTACAACGGAATTCCTGTCTCGACACTCACGGTAGTGAATAGGGACAATGACGCGGCAGCGATCATTGTTGCGCCCAACGGGGGCCTCATCACTTCCGAGGGTGGCGCAACGGCAACGTTTGTCATGCAGATTGGAACGCAACCTATGGCGAATGTCTCAGTTTCGTTGCGATCGAGCAATACGAACGAAGGTACGGTCTCGCCTGCATCGGTCACATTTACCCCAACAAACTGGTCGCAAGCCGTTGTGGTTACAGTGACCGGAGTAGACGATGTGGTAGCGGATGGCAACGTGACCTACACAATCATCACCGACCCTGCGGTTAGTACGGACACGAAATATTCGGGACTGAATCCCTCGGATATCAGTGTCACAAATCAGGATAACGAGTCGCCAAATATTGTACTCAGCTCCACCGACAGCTTGATCACAACGGAGGCGGGCGGAAAGGCAACCTTCACTGTTGTACTGACCACGCGCCCTACGGCTGATGTGACGTTGGGTTTGAGTTCCAACCGGACCACGGAGGGAACCGTGTCGCCATCAACGTTGGTCTTTACCACAGACAACTGGAACCAGCCTGCGATCGTTACAGTGACTGGTGTCGACGATTCGCTCGCCGATGGTGATATCAGCTACGCCATCGTATTCACCCCGAGTGTAAGTGCGGATCCAAATTACAATGGACGCCGACTGTCCGCTGTTGTGGTCACCAACACGGACAATGAATCAGCTTCAAATGCGCAACCCACTCGGACCAGCGCGCAAGTCATCGTCGCCGGTGCGAGCCGTTTGAAAACGACAGAGGATGGGGGCGCCGCTACATTCACTGTCAGGCTATCAAAGGCACCGACCGCTGACGTCACCATTCGGCTTTCTACAAGTAATAGTGCCGAAGCGCGTATCAATGTGCGCCAACTCGTTTTTACGCCCGAAAATGCGGAGCAGCCGCAAAGTGTGACGGTTGTCGGCCGAGNNTGATTCTGGCGGCGCCCGTGTCGGATGATTCCGAATTCAGCGGATTGAGCAAAATTGAAATTATCGCTGTGAACTCGGATAACGAAAAATCAGCCGCCGCAGGCTCGCTCGATATCGCGTGGCTGGTGATTTTGGTGTTTCTGTTCAGCGTGACGCGGCGCCAGTGGCGAACCGTCTATGGCAGATAGATCGTAAATCTGCCGCCGCCGTTCATTCCCTGGTTGGTTAATTCGATGTAGCCGCGATTGTCGCGGTTGGTATGAAGGTCTGCGATCAGTGCGGCGAAATACAAACCCAATGACGTGCTTCCGGTACGGAAGTTGGTCGGGCGGGCATCACGGCCATTCTCGTGCAACATGCCGGGCGGATAGCCGGATCCATTATCGGAAATTTGTATCGCCACAAAGCCGTCCAGCGTGCTCGCTTCGAGACGGATGCGATCTTTTGAATATTTGTACGCGTTGTTGATCACATTGTTAACAACCCCCAGCACCATTTCGCGATCGAAAAAACCAATCAGGCCCTTGGGACAGGTGGATTCGATACTGATTCCCCGTGCCTTGAGAAGTGGCTCGTGGGTATCCACGCACTCAGCCAGAAACTCCTCCATGCTGTGCTCGTCAATATTGGGTGTGAACTGCTTATTTTCTATTTTGTAGATGGACAGCATTTGCACAAGGTCATTGTTCAGGCGCTGCCCTTGATAGCGAAGTTGCGAGAGTTTTGCAGATTCCGGACAAGTATGCCCGCACGACGTCGCCAATTCGTCCAACGTGGCCAGAAGCATGCTGATTGAATTTTTCATGTCGTGGACTGAACTCGCCAGAATTGTCGAGAAATCCAGAGAAGGTTTCTGTGCCATTGAAAGTGCTCCGCAAGCATTCCGGAGGTCAACCCCGGTGAGAACGATAACGGCACGTCTGACCTGAAATAAAGAAGTGCCTTAAATCGCCGATACCGGCCATGTAGTTACGCCCACGAAATCGGCAAACGAAAATGGCACTTTGGACGCTTAAAGATCAAAACATCCTGATCGTCGACGACTTCCCCGAAATGCGGGCCATGATGCGTTCCATGCTCATTCCCTTTGGGGCAAATAAGCTGACGGAAGCACGCAGTGGACAGGAGGCCGTCGATGCGATGGAAAAGCAGACGATGGACATCGTCATGTGCGACTACAGCCTCGGAAACGGCAAAGACGGTCAACAGGTCATGGAAGAGGCAAAAGAGAGAAATCTCCTGCCGTACTCATCGATTTTCATTCTCGTGACTGCCGAAAACACCTCCAATATGGTTATGGGCGCAATGGAGTACCAGCCGGACGAATACCTTATCAAGCCATTTACAAAAACCGTTTTGCAGGCGCGTATACGGAAGGTGCAGGAACGCAAAGAAGGATTGAAACAAATCGCACTGGCACTGGATTCCAAGAAATATCATCTCGCAATCGATCTGTGCGACCGGCAGCTGTCGAGTGGTGCCAAAAATATTTCTGAATTGGTAAAGCTTAAAGGTGAATTGCTGTTGCGAACCGGCGATTTTTCTGGCGCACGCGCGTTGTATCAGAAGGCGCTCGAGGCGCGCGAGTTCACCTGGGCCCGGTTTGGATTGGGGCAGGCGCTATTTCACCTCAAGGAATATCAGCAGGCACGGCTGACTTTTGAAGAACTGCTTGGAAACAACAACAAATTTGTTCCCGCCTACGATTGGCTGGCCAGAGTGCAAAAAGCTCTCGGGGATCACAAGATTGCGATCCAACTCCTTACGGACGCCGTCGCGATTTCGCCGAAAGCGATCCTGCGCCAGCGAGCGCTGGCAGAAACCGCGCTGGAAAACGAAGAGTTCGATATCGCTGAGAAGGCATTCAAGAACGTCGTACGCGAAGGGAAAAACTCGGTTTATCGAAGCCCGAGCGATTATGGCGGATTGGCAAAAGTGTATCTGAAAAAGGAAAACACCGGCGAAGCCAACAAGGTTGTGGCGGCAATGAGCAGCGAATTCCAAAAGGGCGATAGCGCGGTTCAGTTGCAGACCGCAGTAATTCAAGCGCTGGTTTACAAGGATACGGGGAACGAGGCAGATAGTGCGAAGGCTCTCGATAAAGTAATGGCGCTGTATGCACAAAACCCAAGTAATCTTCCAACAGCAACGGCGATGGAGTTGGCCGAAGCGAGTTATGCGCTAGGAAAAGGAAATCATGGCAGTGAGTTGATCAAGCATGTTGTGCGCAATAATCACGAGGACACCGCCATTCTCGAAAAAGTGAAGGAACTCTGCAAAAAGACCCAAGACGCAAGTCTCGCAAATATCGTCGAGACAACGTGCGCAGAGGTCATTTCCACGAATAATAAGGGCGTGGAAATGATCAAGCAGGGGAAGATTGACGATTCGATTGGTTTATTCATGCAGGCGGCCCGCGCGATGCCGGAAAATGTCACGATCAATCTGAATGCAGCTCTATCTTTGATCGCGTTTATGCAGAAAAACGGAATCTCCGAAAAGCCGTCACAACAGATCGAGCAATTCCTTGAACGCGTCATGCGCGTTGCGCCGGGGAATGACCGCTATAAGAAGACGCTGCTTCAGTACCGGGAACTTCTTGCGAAACACGGAAAACAAGGATAGCGCTGACGCGCTGTTTCATGTCTCATCGATATTGACGTCGATCTTGTACCGGAAAATATTTTCTCAGTAAGGAAGCTTGTCATCCGGAACATCCGGATCGACCGGTGCTGCCGCCGGAACGGGCGGGCGATCACTACTATTAGTGCTGACGCCAAGTTCAGCTTCTGCGTGAGTAGCGATCGCGCTCAGACGCGCAACGATGCGCCGATGAAGATCGTCGAGTATTTCCGACGCCTCCTTGGCTTTTTGAACAAATCCCCCGCGCAGTTCTCGTAGTGAGTCCGATGTACCACACTGTTTTTGCACCACGTCGGCAATCGTCTGCGGGCCCTCGGGAAGTACAAATGGGTACGGAGTGGCGCCGAGCGACGCCAGTAGTTTGTCGTAGTTCGAGATGCAGAGCGTTGCGTAGCGATCCCACGCAGTATCGGTAAGTTCATTGCCAGTGGGGTTCAATGCTTCAAGCATGCGCACGTGACTGCGCAGGTGAGTCTGAGCATCCTTCGCATTCATTAGCGTTGCCATCGCCTGGATCAATTGCGTCAGCGTATTCTGAGTCGCTGAATCAAGGCGGGTCCCGAATGCCGCTTCCATGCGCTGGCCCATCAGGTTCTCAAACCGGCTCAGCGCAGGTTCCAACGCTGCAATATCCTGCCTGGCGCTGGCCAGAGCCTCCTCAGCGGCTTCCTTTGAGGCCGCTGCGACGCGAAGCGCATAGGGATCAAAGGATGTCCCGTCTGAGGCCAGTTGCGACGCAGCCAAACCACAAAGCATGTTGTCGTGAGCCGAGGCGTATTTCTTTATTGCCACTTCGTGCTCTTTGAGAATTGGCTGCAAATCTCGCAGCATGGCCTCGATTCGATTTCGGGTCTCCTTGAGATCCGGTACGGCAAATGCCGCTTGCCGTTTGATGGTAATAAATCGCAATTCGGAAAAGTGCGACCCGAAGTATTTGGAAAAGTGTTCCTCGTCCGCCGAAGCCTGATCGGCCTGCGGAGGGGGGGTGCTATTCACGAGTTGCTCGGCGGTGACCGCCAGCCCAAAAACGTGGCGATAGTGGAACAGGCTCGCCTGTTTGCAGAGGCGCTCGTAACGCGGCAACAAGACCGTTGCCGCCAACTCTGAAGCAAAAATGCCTGGCGCATTGAGTTCGGTTGCTTTGGCGATGCGTTCGCGTGGCGTGGGATGCGTCGACCAAAGCGATGCCTCTTCCTGCTCCATTTCGGAACGAATGGCGTCGCGGTAGCGTTCGGGCAATTTTGTTGACTCTTCGATGATCATCCGTGGAAAATTGTCGGACAGTCTTGCATCGTTCCAGTTGTAGGACAGTCGACGAAATACCACCTCGCGGGCAGCATCAAATTCCTGCACCCGTTCAAGTATGACTTGCTGGACAATCGAGCCGGCGACTTGCACGGCGTAGCGATCCGCATCGAACTCCATTTGCCGCGACATGTACCGGCTGATAAGCACACCAAGATACATAGCGCCGCTGAGGGATTTTCGGCTGAGCCAGACAATTCCCTTTGACATGCGAAGCAACTGGCCGCGAAAGTCGTCATATTCGTTTGCGAGATTTTCCAGGCGATCATCCCACGCGTCGCGCTCATAAACACAGCGTGCGAGCCAGTGATTGATTGAATCAACGATGTATCCAAACCGCATGCCGGAAGATTGCGAGAAATGGCCAAGCTCGTGGGCGACGACGCCGGCAAGCTGGCGCGCCGTGAGACCTCCAATCAGCGGCAATCCGACAGTCAGGATCAGCTCATTTTTCATCAAGCCGAGGAAGCCGCCATTCGCACTGGCGGAAGCATTTACATGGCAATCGATGTGAATTTCGATCGGTGACGGTGCGCCGACCCGTTCGGCAATCTCATCGACAAAGGCAAAAAACAGGGGGTCATCAAGCCTTGCAAGTTTGATGGGCCATCCGGATGGACGAGAAGGCGCAAAAACGGGTTTGAGCATGAATGCGGCGGCGACGAGGCCGCCAACGGCAAGCCCGAGGTAGAGGGTAACCCAGAGGCCCACCGGCCGTTTTCCCAGCCAACCGAAATCGTTGAAGGCGTGCCAGACGGATGCGTACCCGAGAGAAATGACCAAGGCGACGTAGAAGGCAGGAAGGAGCACCATCGCAATGGCGACCGCGGCAATACCCATTCTGTAGCGCGAATCAGGCTGATGACGCTTCACTTCACCATCAAACGCCGGATGGAGTGTTTGTATGGTCAGGGGCGCATGCTGGCGGGTGGCAACCTTGGGTGCTGTGACCTGTTTAGTCTCGACGCCGCCACTCTGGACAGGTCTTACGGCACATTTGATTCCGATCGCTTCAAATCTCAGCTGAAACTGGGTCGCGGTACTTTGATCGACATTGGACTTGATAATTCTGGGCTTGCCGTTCAGCAATTCCGCAGCTTTTGCGAGATCGATGTGAGCAATCTGGGCGAGCGCTTTCCGCACCTGTTCCATATCAAAACCGGGCCGAATGGCACCGGTAATGACGACATTAAAGCGTTTGTTCGCGGTACCCGCGGGTGCCGGTTGTGGAGCGCTCATTGGCGTAAGTACAACATTCGATGGAGATTCCACGTTGTTTATCGGCCGTCGCGAACGCGCCTTTGACCGGCGCTGGCGTGGAACAAAGGCCAAAATTCCGATCGAACTGCAGATTGTGCGCACCATCACGTTTGCGAGCGGGGCACCGGGGTAAACGGTATTCGAGCGGATCTGCTAATTCAGCCGATTTCGTGCTGGCACTGCACCGGGAAATAACTTGGTTTTAACGTGTTTTGCGGCAAATATAGGTCATGGGAGGCTCGGGTTTCGCTGCCGCAAGCGACCCTGCAATCGGGCCATTTTTACGAAGAAGGGGAAATGATGCTCGATCCAACAGATTTACCTAATGTACGCCGTGAAAAACGCAACTTTTCGCGAATAGACGAAAACGTCTTCATGGAGTTCTTTGTCGTTCGCGATCGCGCGCGTGCCGGAAAGCCCCGCCCTCCGCTGCCTGCAGTACGCTCGGCGCGCCGAGATCAGCTTGTGGAACTCAACGGCCTCATTCGAAGTTTGCTCACGAAGGTTCGCGCGTCTGACATTCATACGGCACGCTGCCTGGCGGCTATTAACAAGAAACTGGATCTTCTGGCCAGCGCGGTATCGAAAAAACGAGACGATCGCGCGGTACGCTTCACCCGGCGCGTCAACATCAGCGCCGGTGGGCTTGGATTTCGTTCTTCGATGTCCCTGGAAATCGGCTCGCGCCTGGCAATGCGGATCGCGGCCCCGGACTATGACCTGAAGTTTTCCACTTACGGGGATGTGGTGTACTGCGACCGCGATAGCCAAAACCCGGACTTGCCGTACCGAATCGGGATTCGTTTTCCATCGCTGAAAATGTCCGATCGGCAGCGCCTGTTTTCACACGTATTGAGTCGCTACGTGGAGCGCATCCGAACGGTAAAACAGGTCAAAGAAAAGAAGTAAGCCGCGCAGTTACATTTTTTCGATTCGATTGCGTTGTTCTCGCAGTTTGTCGAGCGCGGATTTCATTTCGGCAAGCTTGCCGCGTTCCTTGTCCACCACAGCCGCAGGGGCCTTGTCTACAAAGCTGGCATTTGAGAGCTTGGCCTCGACACGGTCCACGTCTTTTGCGAGCTTTTCGATTTCCTTCGCCAGGCGGGCCAATTCAGCTGTCTTGTCAATCAATCCTGCCATTGGAATCAAAAGCTTCATCTCGCCAACCAGCGACGTTGCAGACTCGGGTGCAGTTTCATCTCCGGCCAGCCAGCGAATAGTCTCTACGCGTGCAAGCGATTGAAGCAGGCGAGCGTTGGCTTCGCCACGAAGACGATCCTGCGAACTCGTGTTTTGCAGCATTACCGGTAGCGGCTTTCTTGGATCGATGTTCATGCCCGAGCGAATTTTTCGCACACCCAGGACAAAGCTTTGTACCCACTCCATGTCGGCGATTGCCTGAGCGTCTTCCAACTGGGCATTCGCAATCGGGTAGGGTTGATTCATGATTGTTGCGCCATGGATACCCACCATCGGTGCCACACGCTGCCAGACTTCTTCGGTGATGAACGGCATGATGGGATGAGCCAGACGCAGGGCCGTTTCCAGCACGGAAACGAGCGTGTTTCGAGTTCCACGCAGGTGAGCGGCGGTCGATTGTGGATCATTCAGAATGGGCTTGGTCAGCTCAAGATACCAGTCGCAGTACTCATTCCATATGAACTCGTAAATTGCCTGCGCGGCGAGGTCGAGACGGTATTGCGCAACGGCCGATTCAATTTGGTTTGTAGTGTGCTGCAGGCGAGCGAGGATCCAGCGATCAGGTAGGCTCAACGTTTTTTCGCCGCCATCGGCGCCACAGTCCTGACCTTCGGTGCTCATCAGCACGTATCGCGCGGCGTTCCAAAGCTTGTTGCAGAAGTTTCGATAGCCCTCGATGCGGCCCAGGTCGAAATTGATGTCGCGCCCAGTCGACGCCAATGAGGCAAACGTAAAGCGCAGGGCATCGGTCCCATGGGCCGGAATTCCGCCCGGATATTCCGCGCGTGTGGCTTTCTCAATTTTCTGCGCGAGCTGGGGTTGCATCATGCCGCTGGTACGTTTTTTCACCAGCGCTTCCAATTCAATACCATCGATCAGATCGATCGGGTCCAGTACATTCCCCTTGGACTTTGACATCTTTTGTCCGTGCGCATCACGCACCAGACCGTGAATGTAGACATCGCGAAATGGGACATCGCCCATGAATTTCAGGCCCATCATCACCATGCGTGCGACCCAGAAGAAGATGATGTCGAAGCCGGTTACGAGCACCGATGTTGGATAGAACATCTTCAGTTCAGGTGTCTTGTCCGGCCAGCCTAATGTTGAGAACGGCCAGAGAGCGGAGGAGAACCATGTGTCTAGCACATCCTCGTCCTGGCGCAGCGCGACGTCGGCACCCAATGAATGTTTCGCGCGCACTTCGGACTCGCTGCGCCCGACATATACTTTTCCGCTGCCGTCATACCAGGCAGGGATCCGATGCCCCCACCAAATTTGCCGCGAGATGCACCAGTCCTGAATGTTGNNGGTGTTCTTCCAGTTGTCCGGCACAAAACGGATTCGGCCGGTCTCAACGGCCTCGAGTGCCGGTTTGGCGAGCGGTTCGGCTTTGACGAACCACTGATCGGTGAGCAGTGGTTCGATCACTGCGCCGCTGCGATCGCCACGCGGCACCATGAGTTTGTGCGGATCGATTTTTTCAAGCAGCCCTTCCTTTTCCAGGTCTGCGATCACGCGCTTGCGGGCATCAAATCGATCCAGTCCCTGATAGGCCTTGGGAGCGTTGCCATTCATCTTCGCGTCAATCGTGAACACGTTGATCATGGGCAGCTTGTGGCGCTGTCCGGTTGCGTAATCGTTGAAATCGTGTGCCGGCGTGATCTTCACACATCCGGTTCCGAATTCACGATCCACCATTTCATCCGCAATGATCGGGACGTGGCGGTTACACAGCGGGATTCGCACGGATTTCCCGATCAGGTGTTTGTATCGATCATCCTCGGGATGCACTGCCACGGCAGTATCGCCGAGCATGGTTTCCGGTCGCGTGGTCGCAACAATGAGATGGCCGGGCGCATCGACCAGCGGGTAGCGTAGGTGCCAAAGTGAGCCGCTTTCTTCCTCGGAAATGACTTCCAAGTCGGATACGGCTGTGTGCAACACCGGGTCCCAGTTCACCAGGCGCTTGCCGCGATAGATCAGTCCTTCCTCGAACAGCCTTACGAAAACCTCGCTGACGGCACGTGACAGACCATCATCCATCGTAAAGCGCTCACGCGACCAGTCGAGCGAGGCTCCCATGCGTCGCAATTGTCGGGTGATGTTCCCGCCGGACTCGGCTCGCCAGGACCAGACCCGTTTGATGAATTCCTCGCGACCCAAATCGTGGCGCGTCTTGCCCTCACCATTGAGCTGACGCTCGACGACCATTTGTGTCGCAATACCCGCATGGTCGGTTCCTGGCTGCCACAACGTGTTATCGCCGCGCATTCGGTGATAACGGGTCAGGCTGTCCATGACGGTGTTGTTGAATGCGTGCCCCATGTGCAGGCTACCCGTCACATTGGGCGGCGGAATCATG